>CAYQZI010000079.1:0-13556 GCA_964421835.1 uncultured Planktotalea sp. | reverse complement strand
CAAGCGGCAAAGCCGCGATTGCAGGCGGCACCACATCCGAGAGGATGCGCGCGCCCTGCGAGCCGCCCATCACCAACAGGCTCATCGGATAATCGCCGGGCGGGATATAGCCCGCCCCCGCGCGCTCGAGCACTGCACCGCGCACAGGATTGCCCGTGTGTGCATGATCAATGCCTTCGGGCAGATCCGTCGGCCATGTGCCGCAGGCCACGCCGCTGACACGTTTGGCAAAGATCTGGTTCACACGGCCAAGCACGCCGTTTTGTTCGTGGATCATCCGAGGGCGGCGCAAGAGTGTGGCCGCGGCTAGCGCGGGAATAGAGGGGTAACCGCCAAAGCCGACAACCACATCGGGCTTGTCGCCGAGCATCTTGAAAAACGCGCTGATCACGCCGCCTGCAATTTTCGGCGCGACCGCAAGTTTCGCCAAGAGCCCGCCGCGCGCGAAAGTGGCGCTGGCGATTTGCTCGATCTCAACCGTATGTGGAAAGCCGCCTGTGTAGCGTGCACCGCGTGCGTCTGTGCTCAGCTTGACGCGCCAACCTTTGCGCAACATCGCCTCTGCGAGGGCTTGCGCAGGAAACATGTGCCCGCCTGTGCCCCCTGCGGCGATCACCAAAAGCGGTTCTTTGTCACTCATTACCTACGTCCTCTTAACAAGTCTCCGATTTCGCCCTGTGGCCGCGTGCGCGTAAAGGCCAAGAGCATGCCAACAGCGATGCCTCCTGCGATCAAGGACGACCCGCCATAGCTGACAAACGGAAGCGTCATGCCTTTTGCGGGCAAAAGCCGGACAGCAACGCCCATATTGATCATCGCTTGAACCGCAAACATGCAGGCCAGTCCGGTACCCGCGAGGCGAATGAATGGATCTCGCTCGCGCATCAGGCGCAGCAGTGAGCGCACGATGATGCTGGTATAAACCGCGATAATGCACAGCACGAGGATCAGCCCGTATTCTTCCGCAGCCACGGCAATAATGAAATCCGTATGCGCATCAGGCAGCGACCATTTCACTTCGCCCTCGCCGACGCCAACGCCAAAAAAACCGCCCTCGCGAATGGCGTTGCTGGCGTAGCCAAGCTGGGTGGTCGGGTCCACATCCGTGGAGAGGAACCCGTCAATGCGGCGCGCAAAGTGCTCTGAGTTGTTGTAGGCGACAACCCCGCCAAAGACGACGAGGCCCGCAATCGCAAGCAGCAGTGTCATCGGTGCACCGCCGACAAAATACATCACGCCCCAGCCAAACAGAACCAAACAGGCTTGGCCAAAGTCAGGTTGCATCGCGAGGATAAGAACGATTGTGATGGTGAGCATAAAGGACCAAAGCCGCCCCGGCGGGCCGCCTATGTCTTGCGACGCGGCCATCATCCAAGCGGCGACGATGATAAATCCGGGCTTTAGGAATTCCGAGGGCTGCACGGATGCGAAGCCCAGCGAGTACCAGCGCGTCGCGCCTTTGCCAAAGTCCGTTCCGAAGAAAGGCAGTAAAATCAACGCGATGAAGGCCACGATAAAACCAAGCACCGCAAGGCGGCGCACCACAACGGGGCTTAGCATCGACGTGATTAACATCGCAGTAAGAGCAAGCCCGCCGAAAAAGGCTTGGCGCTGCACATAATGGAACGGTTCAAACCCGTTCTTCGCAGCAAGCGGCGGAGAGGCCGCAAGGCCAAGCAAAAGCCCGATCCCGAAAAGGATAAGTACGCAGGACATCGACCATTTGTCGACGGTCCGCCACCATTTTGGAAGGATCGGCTCGCCATCCCGCACGGGAACGCTGCCATACACCATTTCTGTCATAGATCACCGCTGATCGTTGCCTCGATTGCCCTGTTTGCCAGGGTCTGTGGTTTGTTTAGCGAATCGGCGCTTCAATTGCCAGTCTTGTTTCTTCGACCTCGCGGAATGTCGCTAGGCGACATGCACTATGAGCGTAGCTAAAGCCATGCGGTTTGCCTCCGGCGGGAGTTTTTTGGCAAGATGAAGGCCTTGAGTTTTGCCGCGTTTCTCGGCAGAGGGTGCAGATGGAATTTGAGACGATTATTATCGGAGCTGGCGCGGCTGGCATGATGTGTGCGGCCCATTCGGGTGGGCGCAGCTTGGTGATTGATCACGCAAAAGCACCGGGCGAGAAAATTCGCATTTCTGGCGGTGGACGTTGTAATTTCACAAATTTGGACACCAAACCAGAGAATTTTCTGTCGAATAATCCGCATTTTTGCAAGTCCGCTTTGAAACGATACACGCAATGGGACTTCATTTCGTTGATGGATCAGCACAGCATCGCGTGGCATGAAAAGACGCTTGGGCAATTGTTTTGCGATGGTTCGGCAAAGCAAGTGGTCGAGATGCTGCGCCGTGAGCTTGAACGCGCAGATGCTCAGCTTTGGCTGCTGACATCCCTAAAGAGTGTGTCACATGACGGCGAGATGTTCCATTTCAGCGTAGAGCGTGAAGGTCAGGTGCTGGCGCTCAGAGCGCGCAACCTTGTTTTGGCAAGCGGCGGCAAGTCTATCCCGAAGATGGGCGCGAGCGGGCTGTCTTATGAGATTGCGGCGCAGTTTGGACTGGACGTCACAGAAGTCCGCCCGGCTTTGGTGCCATTGACCTTTTCAGATCAGCGCTACGCTCCAATTTCAGGGGTAAGCGCCCCTGTTTGTGCCCGTACCAATGGCAGCGCGTTTGAAGAAGCGGCCTTGTTTACCCATCGCGGGCTCTCTGGTCCTGCGATTTTGCAAGCTTCGTCTTATTGGCGCGAAGGGGACGCGGTTGTTCTGGATCTTGATCCGGCTGGCACGCTGTTTGAGGCTTTGCGAAAAGCGCGCCAAGAGCAAGGCAAGCGCGATGTGACCACTGTTATGAGCCAACACTACCCCGCGCGTTTGGTACAGCACTTAGGCGAAGAAATGCAGATCAGTGGACGGCTCGGCGATCAATCCGATGTGGCTTTGCGCGCCCTATGTGATCGCTTGCGCAACTGGCAGCAAGTGCCTACGGGCAGCGAAGGGTATCGCACCGCCGAGGTTACGTTGGGCGGCATTGATACGGATGGATTATCCTCAAAAACCATGCAAGCAAAAGCCCTAAAAGGACTTTATGTGATAGGTGAAGCAATGGACGTAACCGGTTGGCTTGGCGGTTATAATTTCCAATGGGCGTGGTCAAGTGGCTGGGCCGCTGGCACCGCGATTGCCGCCTCGCTTAACGCCTAACGCCAACCGACGCGCCAGCGCCGTCAGGAGGCGCGAGCCTGGCGTGACCTTGAGCGATACGAGCGAGATTTGCCTCTATGCGCGCGCTTGGATTTGATGGTTTTCGGGTCTCCAGGCTGACGTGAATCAACATATGTTCACCGCTGGCAAGTAGGCGTTCGCCGTCATACATCTCGTGCCAAAGATGCATCTTTTTGCCCTGCCCAAAGATCACCTGTGTGCGCACGTCGATACGCGTGCCAGCATGCACTTCGTCGATGTGGCGTATGTGGGTTTCCGCTGTAAAGTAGCTGCCGCCAGTTGCGATATACCCCGCATCACAGCCGATCATTTCCATGAACCTATCAGTCGCATCGCCAAAGGCTTGCAGGTAGCGCGCCTCGTTCATGTGACCGTTGTAATCCGTCCAATCGAGCGGAACAGTACGCCGAGAGGTCGTGATCGGCGCGCTTGGGTCCAGATCCGACGCGCGCGCATCCATGCCATTGAGCGCTGCAAGGCGGTTGTCATGCGCCTTTGCCGTCGCGCCTGCCCCCCAATCACCCGCACGCAAAGAGCGAATGATACCAACCAGATTGCTGTCGCGCACGCGCTCAAGATCGCGCGGCGTCAGCGCGCCAGATTGGCTATCGCATTGATCCCCCACCATTTCGACGAACTCATCCGTCAGCTCGGGCACATCCATCAGCTTGGTCCAGGGCCATTTGAGGCAAGGGCCAAACATCGCGAGCATGGCGCGCATGCCGCCCTCGCCGCCCGCAAGGTGAAAGGTTTGCATCGTGCCCATCTGCGCCCAACGAAGACCCGGGCCATAGGCGATTGCAGCGTCTAGCTCTTCGGCAGTGGCGACTTCGTCCTTGAGCAGCCAAAGCGCCTCGCGCCAAAGCGCTTCTTGCAAACGATCGGAAAGGAAGCCCTCTATCTCGACGCGGCAATGCAGCGGATGCATCCCGATGGAGCTGTAAATTTCTTTCGCTTGTTCGATAAAAGCAGCATCCGTTTTTTGACCTGCGACTAGTTCGACGAGCGGCAAGAGATACACCGGATTGAACGGATGCGCGACGATCAAACGCTCAGGATGCTTGAGCGCACGTTGCAAATCCGTGGGCATGATGCCAGAGGTCGAAGAGGCGATTATGCCGCTAGTGTTGTTAGCCTCGATTTCAGCGTAAACCGCCTGCTTCACCTCTAGACGTTCGGGCACCGCTTCGACGATTAGAGCGCAACCTGAAACGGCTTTCTCTATTGTATCGCAATGAGTTATATCGCCTTCTTCAGGCAATGCATTATCCGTCAATCCTGGCAAAGAGCGGCGCGCATTTTCGATAACAGCATCTATTTTGCGCTTGGAGTTCGGATCAGGATCAAAGATACGCACATCCCAGCCGTTTAGCAAAAAACGAGCCGCCCAGCCGCCCCCAATCACACCGCCGCCGACGATTGCTGCACTCTTGCTCATATTTTAATCCTACTTCTGAAGAACGTCTTCTAATTTACTGACATCATATCCATTTTTGGACAGAATACTCTCAGCACGAGCGCGCTCGGCGGTGCTTATCTTGGGCGTGCGCGCAAGGATCCAACCGGTGGTTCCTTTCGGGTTTCCGACCACCGCAAGGCTATAGTCGGGCGCGATATAGAGCACCCAATAATCGCCCCGTGCAAAAGGAAGCCACGGCACAAAGGTCACCGACAAACGCCCTGGCGCTTCGATGCGCGCGCTCCCGTCGGCGACGGTGACAGGGCCCTCGAGCGTGTCTTTGCGGCAAGTGTTGAGCACACGCACATCGCCACCCGCTTTGAGCGAATATTCAGCCGTGACACCGACACATCCACGCTCGAAGCGATTAGGAAAACGCGCGATCTCATACCATTTACCAAGGTAGCGATTGAGATCAAGCGCCCCCTCAACGGCCATTGGAACAGAGGTGTCGCGATATTTCTCTGCGCTGGCCGACGCGGCGAGCGAAGCAAAGAAAAGGACGATGAGATATCTGAAAATAAGGTGCATTTGGGCAGTCCTAAGATGCGGGGGAGCGTTTGGTAAGCCCCAGTTTTTCGCGCACGGCATCAGGGCCAATCACCCGCGCACCCATATTTTCGATAATTGTGACAGCGCGATCAACCAATTGTTCATTTGTTGCCAGTACACCTTTGTCGAGCCAAAGATTGTCCTCGAGCCCGACCCGCACATTGCCGCCTGCCAGAACCGACGCCGCCACATAAGCCATTTGATTACGCCCCAAACCAAAGCCACTGAAGGTCCAGTCATCAGGAACATTATTCACCATCGCCATGAAAGTATTCAGATCATCAGGAGCCCCCCATGGAACGCCCATGCAAAGCTGCACAAGCGCGGGACTATCAAGCACGCCATCCGCGACCAGCTGCTTGGCATACCATAGATGACCTGTGTCAAAGGCTTCGATTTCCGGCTTTACACCAAGCTTGGTCATCATGGTGCCCATCGTCGTTAACATCCCGGGGGTATTTGTCATGACGTAATCAGCTTCGGCAAAGTTCATTGTGCCGCAATCAAGTGTACAAATCTCGGGCAGGCATTCTGCGATATGCGCGACGCGCTCGGTTGCGCCAACCATGTCCGTGCCTGCGGCAGTCGGGAACGGTTTTTCAGCGCTGCCGAACATGATGTCTCCGCCCATCCCGGCTGTCAGGTTCAAAACAACGTCCACTTCTGCGTCGCGAATACGCTCTGTGACTTCGCGGTAATAGGCCAGATCGCGCGAGGGCGCGCCGCTCTCGGGATCGCGCACATGACAATGGGCTACCGCCGCCCCTACCTTTGCCGCCGCAATCGCACTGTCAGCGATCTGCTTGGGTGAGCGAGGCACATGCGGGCTGCGATCCTGTGTGCCGCCTGATCCAGTCACAGCACATGTGATAAAGACGTCTTTGTTCATGGTAAGGGGCATAGTGTGGCTCTTTTGATCTGGGTTTTGTGCACCGTGCCGCGAAACCTCGCAGCGCGAAACCACAAAAACGACCTGTTGCAACAATCTCGCGCACGCAGAGCAGATTGCAGCAGTTAAGAGCCTGTTTCCAAAGCAAGCAACGTACGTTTGCGCCATAGCCCGCCAGCATATCCGGTCAGCGTTCCATCCGCACCGATAACGCGGTGGCAAGGAATAAGAATCGCAATCTGATTAGCCCCATTCGCACGCGCAACCGCGCGCACCGCACCGGGGTTTCCCAGCGTTTCAGACAGCGCGCCATAACTGGTGCGCGTGCCGTAAGGCAGCTTCAACAAAGCGTTCCAAACCGATTTGGTAAAATCCGTCCCATGAAGCGCAAGCGGGATGTCGAACTGCGTCAACTGGTTTGCAAAATATTGCCCCAGCTGCCCGCTCAAAGTCTGCGTGATGCGGGTTTGACCGGGCGAGATCATGCCAACAGCCGCCCCTAACTTACTCAGTTCTTTGGGAAGTTCTTTTCGATCGGCAAACTCCAATAGATGCAACTGCCCCGCATCGCAAACCGCGACCATCGTGCCAATTGGCGTCTCGATCGGATGGGCAAAAAGCCGCGCTGGCCCCTTTTGTGGCCCCAACCACGTATTCAAGGCCTGCTCAAAAGCGCGCGCGCTCGGGAAAGCTGGCGTGACTTTCGGCAGCGGCTCCGCTCCCAAATCAAAGCCAAGTTGCGTCATCGCTTAGTAAACCATCGGATACTGACGATTTGCTGCATTTAATGCGTCTAGCACCTCTTGGCTTAACGTTATCTCAACAGATCCAAGGATATGTTTTAACTGAGAGGTGCGCGTTGCACCGAAAATAGCGGATGCCATGAAAGGACGGCTACGACACCAAGCAAGCGCCATATGCACTGGATCCAAGTCGTGCGCGCGCGCGATTTCAAGATAGGCATCAACCGCAGGAAAGACACGGTCAGACACACGCCCCCCTAGCTCTGCCGAAATAGAGCGGCGAGACCCCTCAGGAATTGCCCCCTGTTGATATTTACCCGTCAAAAGCCCCGTCGCTAAAGGAGAAAATGCAAGTAAACCAACATCTTCATTCACGCTAAGCTCTGCCAGATCCGTGTCATATAGACGGCACAGCAAAGAGTATTCATTCTGAATCGACGCCACGCGCGGGCCATATCCTGCCTCTGACAGGCGCAGCCATTCTGATGTGCCCCAAGCACTTTCGTTGCTCAGCCCGAACGCACGAATCTTGCCAGCATCCACCGCGTCTTGCAAAGCGCCAAGCGCGCCCATCATATCGTCCAAGGTTTTGGCGCGATCTTGCGGGGATGGATCATAGGTCCAGTTTTTGCGAAACATGTAAGAGCCACGGTTGGGCCAGTGAAATTGATACAGATCGATATAGTCTGTCTGGAGCCGCTTCAGCGAGCCATCGATCGCTTCGGGTATGCTACTCGCCGTGATGTCAGCGCCATCGCGAACATATTTGATGCCATTGCCAGAATGTTTGGTTGCCAAGATCACGTCGCTACGGCGCTTGTTTTTGGCAAACCATGTGCCCAAAACACGTTCACTGTCACCTTGGGTTTCAGCAGAAAGCGGATTTACCGGATACATCTCGGCGGTATCGAGAAAATTGACACCAGCATCGAGCGAAAGGTCTATTTGCTCATGCGATTCAGCTTCGGGCGTTTGCGTGCCGAAAGTCATAGTACCGAGACATAGTTCTGGCACAGTTATGCCTGTGCGGCCGAGGGGATTCATCTTCATGGTGAGGTCCTAGAGTTGAAGGCTTGATTTACTTACGCCGCACGCGCGGAATGCCTGATTTGCTAAGCTCATATTCGGCTTCAGGATGCGGGGGCATGCCATGCGTTTTGTCCCAAAACGCAAAACTGCCAAGGCGCAAAAACACTGGAATCGTCAAAATAAGTCCGACAACAAAGCCGCCTGCATGTGCCCAATAGGCGACGCCACCAAGATCGGGGTCGGAAATGACGCCATTGCCCACTTGCAGCAAGAACCAGAGCCCTAACATGACCCATGCAGGGATCGGGAAAATCTTGAAAAAGACGATCAATATCAACAGGATATCGACCTTCGCTTTAGGGAAAAGCAACAAATAGCCACCCATCACACCTGCAATCGCACCCGATGCGCCAATGGTCACAATCTGCGAGCTGGGATCGACGATCCATTGCGCGAGGGCAGCAAAGGCACCGCTGACAAGATAAAAGATCAGAAATGGGATATGCCCCAATTTATCTTCCATATTGTCGCCAAAGATCCACAAAAACAGCATGTTACCGGCAATATGCATAAATCCACCGTGCAAAAACTGAGAGGTCACGAGACTGTAATAGTCTTGACCCGCAGAAATTTGCACAGGCACCATCCCCCAGTCATAAAAGAACAGGTTAAGTTCGCGCCCGTCCCCCATGCTCAGGTTAAATGCCAAGAAAATTAGCACATTAATCACAATTAACGTGTAGGTGACAAAGGGCCGACGGCCAGACGGGTTGTGATCGCGAATTGGAAGCATGTTTGCAGGCTGTGCTTTGCCCGCCCAAAGGTCAAGAGCACTTACGCATCTGATGCACTTCGCAAGAGCAAGGTCAAAGCTCACGATGCAGCGGTTATGCTGATAAATAAGTGTTTACTTGACAGAAGGCACATTCACATCTTCACCTGAAATTATGAAAAAACTCGTTCCCGCCGTCCTTATGTCCATTGCCGCAAGCGGCGCATGGGCCACCTGCCCCGCAGCGCCGGATCACTCCAAGCGCCTGAACGCGTTAATCACGTCCGCGCAGATTGCACCGGATGAACGCGCCGCGCAGAGCCTCTCCAACCAGATGTGGAAACTTTGGGCTGACGCACCGAATGAACGCGCGCAGGCTTTTTTGGATGAAGGCATGTCGAGGCGTGAAGTGTTTGATTTTTCAGGTGCAATCTCTGTTTTTGAGGACCTGATTGAATATTGCCCCGAGTATGCGGAAGGTTATAACCAAAAGGCCTTTGCGCATTTTCTACGTCAAGAATACGAAACCGCTTTGATCGAGCTCGACAAGGCCATCGCCCTGTCTCCCAAGCATATTGCAGCGATTTCCGGCAAAGCGTTAACCTTGATAGGCCTTCAACGCGATGAAGAAGCTCAGGTGGTTTTGCGGCAAGCGCTCGCGCTAAATCCATGGCTTAAGGAACGCCAGTTTCTAAGAGGCGAGATGCCTTTGCCGAAAACCGACCTTTAAGCACGCATTTTTCCACATTTGAGCCGCTCTATTCGCATTGTGATCAGAGCAGCAGAGCGCTAAAGATAGCCAATGGGCGGATCTTGCGTGATCAATCCAGATGCGGGCGTGATGGAATGGTAGACATACCAGACTTAAAATCTGTTGGGCCTTGTGCCCGTGTGGGTTCGAGTCCCACCGCCCGCACCACTCAATTGAACACATGAAAACGCCTGCGCCGCCGCGCGTAGAGAGATAAAGGACCCGATCAATGCCGAAGATGACGCCAGATAATCTGCGTTCGCGCAAATGGTTTAACAACCCCGACAACCGCGAAATGACGGCTTTGTATCTGGAGCGCTATCTGAACTACGGGCTGACGCGTGAAGAGTTGCAATCGGGCAAGCCGATCATCGCGATTGCGCAGACAGGCAGTGATCTGTCGCCCTGCAATCGTCATCACATAGAGTTAACCAAGCGCGTGCGCGATGGCATCATTGCGGCGGGCGGCGTGCCGCTTGAAGTGCCTGTGCATCCGATCCAAGAGACGGGCAAACGCCCCACGGCTTCACTTGATCGTAACCTCGCGTATCTCAGCTTGGTTGAAACACTTTACGGCTATCCGCTGGATGGTGTGGTGCTGAATATCGGCTGTGACAAGACGACGCCTGCCCTGCTTATGGCCGCCGCAACGGTTAATATTCCAGCGATTGCCTTGTCCGTTGGTCCGATGCTGAACGGTTGGTGGGACGGCGAGCGCGCGGGCTCTGGCACGGTGATCTGGAAAGCGCGCGAAAAGCTTGCAGCGGGCGAAATCGACGATGACGGTTTCATGGAAATCGCAGCGGCCTCGGCCCCTTCGGTTGGCTATTGCAATACCATGGGCACGGCGACAACGATGAACTCTCTTGCCGAGGCTTTGGGCATGCAGCTCCCTGGAAGCGCTGCGATTCCAGCGCCTTACCGTGAACGCGGGCAAATCAGCTATGAGAGCGGCAAGCGCATTGTCGATATGGTTTGGGAGGATCTGCGCCCCTCTGACATCATGTCGCGAGAAGCGTTTGAGAATGCGATTGTGATCAACTCCGCGATTGGCGGATCCACCAATGCGCCGATCCATTTGAACGCGATTGCGCGCCATTTGGGTGTGCCGCTCGACAATGACGACTGGCAAAATGTCGGTCATGATGTGCCGCTTTTGGTTAACCTTCAGCCAGCGGGCAAGTATCTTGGCGAGGACTTCCACCGCGCGGGCGGCGTGCCTGCTGTGGTCAGTGCTTTGCTCGGTGACAGCCTGCTGCCGCATCCTGATGTGGTGACTGCGAATGGCAAAACGATGGCCGAAAACTGCGCGCTGCGTCCCTCCACAAACGACGATGTGATCTTGCCGATTGCGGCCCCACTCAAGGCGGCGGCGGGCTTTATTAACCTTAAGGGCAATCTGTTTGACAGCGCGATCATGAAAACGTCGGTGATCAGCCCTGCGTTTCGCGACACCTACCTGAGCAATCCGAGCGATCCCAACGCCTTTGAAGGGCGCGCTGTGGTGTTTGACGGGCCAGAAGATTATCACCACCGTATCGATGATCCTGCTGAAAAGATTGACGAAAATTGCATTCTCGTGATGCGCGGCGCAGGGCCAAAGGGCTATCCGGGCGGCGCGGAAGTGGTGAACATGCGCGCGCCTGCCTATCTGCTTAAAGCGGGCGTGGATGAGCTACCTTGCATCGGGGATGGGCGTCAATCCGGCACATCCGGTTCACCATCGATCCTGAATGCAGCGCCAGAAGCGCCGGACAATGGCGGCCTTGCCGTGCTCAAAACCGGTGATACGATCCGCATTGATCTCAATGAATTCAGCGCCAACATTCTGATTTCAAAGGATGAATACAATAGCCGTCGCGATGCCTTGATCGCCGCTGGCGGATTTGCTGTACCCGACAGTCAGACCCCTTGGCAGCAATATTTCCGCGAATTGGTCGAGCCATTCGACAAAGGTATGACCCTGCGCGGCGCGGACACTTACAAGGACGTCGCGCGCAAAGGACTGCCGCGCGACAATCACTAGGCGTGCCGCGCCCAAAGCGCGCGCGCGAGACAGCCGAGTTGAAGGTTGATTTTGTTAGCGGCGCTGTGGCGCATCGCTTGCGATTTGGCGGCGGGCGCGGACAGGACTTGGCCAAAGCGATGGGTTTGCGTGCAGGTAAAACCCCGCAAGTCATTGATGCGACAGCAGGTTTGGGACGCGATTCGTTTTTGCTTGCCTCGCTCGGGGCTGAGGTGACAATGATCGAGCGCTCTGCGCGCATGCACGACTTGCTTCGTGCGGGGATGGAGGAAGCGATGCATGCGGGCGGCGATTTCGCGCAAATTATCGCGCGGATGACGCTGCTTTATGGGGATGCGAAAGAGTTGATCCCGGCGCTGTCTGGTGAGGCGATCTTAATCGATCCGATGCACCCCCCGCGCAAGAATTCAGCGCTGGTCAAGCAAGAGCTGCGGCAAGTGCGCGAGATTGTTGGCACGGACGTTGACGCCGCGGATCTGCTGCGCGTGGCACTTGAGCATGCGCAGAAACGTGTGGTCTTGAAGTGGCCCGCAAAGGGCGATCCCATTGAAGGGATACGCCCCTGCTCGCATCAAATCATTGGAAAATCAACGCGTTACGATGTGTTCATGACGGGGTAAGACCCTATTCTGCGGCCAGCGCATAATCCTCCATCGGGGGGCATGTGCAGGTTAGGTTGCGATCCCCCCAGACGTTATCGACGCGGTTCACAGGCGGCCAATATTTGTCCACACGGAACGCGCCCGGAGGGAAACAACCGGTTTCGCGCGAATAAGGGCGGTCCCAGTCCTTCACCAAATCCTCCATTGTGTGCGGCGCATTTTTCAACGGATTGTTGTCAGGATCGATATGGCCCGCCTCGATCTGAGCGATCTCAGCGCGAATGGCCAGCATAGCATCACAGAAACGATCCAGTTCGGCCTTTGTTTCGGACTCCGTTGGCTCGATCATCAGCGTTCCCGCTACGGGCCAGCTCATCGTGGGCGCGTGAAAACCGCAATCAATCAAGCGCTTAGCGATATCATCGACCGTCACATGCGCGCTATCTGCGAAGGGGCGCGTGTCGATAATGCACTCATGCGCAACGCGGCCAGTCGGCCCCTTGTAGAGCACATCGAACGCGCCCTCGAGCCGTTTCGCGATGTAATTGGCGTTCAGGATCGCGACACGCGTCGCTTGGGTGAGGCCCTCGCCGCCCATCATCAAGCAATAGGCCCATGAAATCGGCAAAAGCGAAGGCGAGCCAAATGGCGCGGCAGAGACAGCCCCCTCGCCGCCATTGGGATCACCGGGGAGATGTTCAATCAGATGCGTTTTCACCCCAATCGGCCCCATGCCCGGCCCGCCGCCGCCATGGGGAATGCAGAAGGTTTTATGCAAATTGAGGTGGCTCACATCGCCGCCCAAATCACCGGGGCGCGACAGGCCAACCATGGCGTTCATATTGGCGCCATCGATGTAGACCTGACCGCCCGCATCATGGGTGATTTTGCACACATCAATCACCGTTTCCTCGAAAACGCCGTGCGTCGAAGGATATGTGATCATGCAAGCAGCAAGATTTTCGCGGTGCTGCGCAACTTTGTCGCGGAAATCATCAAGGTCGATATCTCCGCGCGCGTCGCATTTCACGGGAACGACTTTCCAGCCCACCATCTGCGCAGAGGCGGGGTTGGTGCCATGGGCGTTCATCGGGATAATGCAAATATTCCGGTGCCCCTGACCGTTCGCGCGGTGATAGCTCGCGATACTCAGAAGGCCTGCATATTCGCCCTGCGCGCCGGAATTGGGCTGCATCGAAATCGCATCATACCCCGTCACATCGCAAAGTTTGGCGCTCAGATCATCGATCATTTCGCGATAGCCCGCAGCTTGATCCGCAGGGATATAAGGGTGCAAAAGCGAAAATTCGTCCCATGTTACAGGCATCATTTCAGCGGCAGAATTAAGCTTCATCGTGCAAGAGCCAAGCGGGATCATCGCGCGATCAAGCGCCAGATCACGATCCGCAAGGCGGCGCATGTAGCGCATCATTTCCGTCTCTGCGCGGTTCATGTGGAACACGGGATGCGTCAGGAAATCAGAGGTGCGGATCAGCT
>CAYQZI010000078.1:0-13639 GCA_964421835.1 uncultured Planktotalea sp. | reverse complement strand
GGATGATATGGCCGCGGATGATTGGTATGGCCCTGATGCTGCAACCTTCGGTGACCGGCTCGCGGCTGCGCGTGAGAACGCAAAAATGACCCAAGCCCAAATGGCGCGCCGCCTTGGTATCAAAGCCAGCACCCTGAAAGCATGGGAGCAAGACCTCTCGGAGCCACGCGCCAACCACCTCTCTATTATGGCGGGTGTCTTGAACGTCTCTATGATGTGGCTGATGAACGGTGAGGGCGAAGGCCTCGATGCGCCGCTTGTGGATGACTCTGTGAGTGAGGCCGATCTCGGCGCTATCCTGCGCGACATGCGCGATTTGCGTGTCACGATCTCTCAATCGGCAGAAAAACTGGGCCGTTTGGAAAAACGTCTGCGCGGTGCATTGAAATGACTGCCCTGCAAGAAACGCCCGTCGCTCGGATCAAACGGTTGCGCATGCGCTCCATGCGCCGTGGTATCAAAGAAATGGATATCATCCTCTCTGCCTACGCTGACGATCACTTGGCCAGCATGTCAGAGGCAGACATCACGCTCTATGACGCGCTTTTGCAGGAAAATGATCAGGATTTGTATTCATGGGTGACAGGCCAGACCCAGCCGCCCGCGCGCTTTGAAGCCATGTTGTCTCAAATTGCGCAAACGTTTCAAAAATGATTACGCGCGAACTTTAACGGAATCTTTGCAAATTTGTTTCATCACTCTCCGTGAGCAGTATATCGGAGAAACGAATGAGTATGCACAGTCTTGTCGAGCCAGAGTTGAAAACGGGCACAGACAAAGGATTTATCACAGGATATCTAGAAGCGCTTGCGCTGGTCGAGCGTTTGCACCGGCTTTTGCTGGATGTGATCAAGGACGAGTTCGAACGCGTCAATATGTTAGAGATTAACGCCGTTCAGGCGCTGTTGCTCTTTAATATTGGCGACAATGAAGTCACCGCAGGCGAGCTGAAATCGCGTGGCTACTATCAAGGCTCTAACGTCAGCTATAACCTTAAAAAATTGGTTGAGATGGAGTTCATGCACCATCAACGCTGCGAGATTGATCGCCGCTCGGTGCGGGTGAAACTGACACCAAAGGGGCGCGAAGTGCGCGATATCGTATCGGATCTGTTCGAGCGTCATGCCGACGGGTTGCAAAACAAAGGCGTGCTTGGCCCCGAGGGGTTGATCGATATCACAGGGTCGCTCAAACGGATGGAACGGTATTGGACCGATCAGATTCGCTACATTTACTAATCTTGATTATTCGGTGTGCTGCGTCAGCTTCATGCCTTCTAACTCGCGCTTGAGCTTGCGGATCATGGCATTTTCATAATCCTCGAAACCAAGCGCGACCTCTACAAAACTTGTGGGGCCATGCAGCACATGGACTTGAAAATAGGACGTAAGTTCGCCGATTTGATCTTGCCGGTCATCCCCATGATCCAGCGAGTCTGCACCGATCACCAGTGCGTTGATTGTGATGCCATCAAAGCGAACGTCTGGAATATCTTGCGGATTTGGTCCGGTGTTCGACTTCCCGTCGCCTGATATATCAAGCGTGCGGGTCCAACAGTTTGATTGCTTCGCGAGTAGATCCGCTCCAAACAGCATCGCGCTGCCGAGCCCCGTCGATTGCTCCGCTGGCGCGCGCTCAACGCGCTTCAGCGTCGCGATAAGGTCGTTGAGCGTCCCCTCATCTGAAAGCGCTGTCCACGGCAAAAGCACGATCTGATCTTGCGGACTGCTCCATTCATAAACTGTTAACCTTATCGGCGCGCCGGGCATGGCGAGGATGATGTCCCGCACTTCAGGATCTTCCAAAGCGGCGGCCAATCCATCAATTTGCATCCGGTACTCTCGGCTATCCACCGAGCCTGATACATCCAGCCCCAACGCAAGTGCTTGGCGGCAGCGCTCCTGCGCTGATAAGGGCAGGGTAGATAGGGCGACCACAAAACACAGGGCCGCCCATCGCATCACCAGTGACCCGTGTTTTCCATACTCGCCCAAGGCTCAGCCGCCTCCAACGACTCCCCATCCTGCAACAGCTCAACCGAGATGTTGTCGGGCGAGCGTACAAACGCCATATGCCCGTCGCGTGGTGGGCGATTGATCGTCACGCCATTGTCCATAAGGTGCTGACACGTCTCATAAATATTTTTCACGGAATAGGCCAAATGGCCAAAGTGACGTGAATCCGACGGCAAAGCATCATCCCCATCCCAGTTATAGGTCAGCTCAACAGGGCACTCCGGCTGGTTTGGAGGGGCCATGAAAATTAGCGAAAACCGCCCTTTTTCACTGTCCATCCGCCGCGTTTCTTCAAGTCCAAGCAAGCGAAAAAACGCCATCGATGCTTCTAGATCTTTCACGCGCACCATCGTGTGTAAATATTTCATAGCGGGTCTCCCTTTTTCGCATTTACGAAAAGAGTACCCGCTTGAATGCTCCTGTCGAGAGAGTAGCGTCGAAATTCTTGTGAAAGCGACGCTTAAAACGCCGATTGTATCCCTACACGCAGGCCGAAATCTCGGGTTTCAAATAGGCCAATATTTGAATTGGTTTGCCGCGCAGAGAAGGTCACTGAAGGAGAAAATCCATAAACTTCGATCTGATTAAACACACCCGTTACATCAAGCGAGGCAGTTTTATCCTGCCGTCCAAAGCGCGAAAATCTCGAGAGATCATGATCTTTCTGGCTGAGTGACAGGCCGAAATCGACCGAAACGCCGGCAATGGGCTTGGCTAAAGCATATCGCGCGCCGATCGTCAGCTGGTCATAATCCAGACTGACATCTATCGATTTGCTACGTTTGCCAGTTAAACTAAGCGTCAATTGATCTCTGTTGGCCATGCTTAAACGAACACCGGTATTCAGCGTCCAACTGTCGGCATCAGCGCGGTTCGACAATGAGTCTTGGCGCTCCGCGGTTAAGCCCGCAAAAGCGAAATTGCCTGGCGAAAACACATAGTTTTGTGTAAATCCGACCCTTGCGTATTGCATAAAGGGGGCTTGGCCATAAAATGTGCGACCAGCTGTCAGCTCGATCTGGTTGGGAAACTGCGACCCCGCACCAGAAAATCCGCGCCGCAGATAGGAGAGGGACGCAGAGGTAAAGGCGAAGTCCGAGCCACTTGTGTTGGGCGCAAGCAACTTGGCTTCTTTGCTCATAGAATAGGTGCGGTGGTCAAAGCGGAACAGCAGATCATTTTGGCTGCGCTCATTCTCTGACAATCGGTAACGCGTTGCAAAACCAAAGTTATATTGAATACCGGATAGCGCGCGGGCAGACCCGCTGAGCTGAAACTCAAACGGAAGATCGAAAAGACGCGTAGTGCTGCGGGCACTGCCATTGTTGATGTTCGAGCTAGGCGAGGCGGAAAAGCTTAGCTCGGTTGACCACGGATTGGTGCGCTGAACATAGCGAAAATCGCGCACCGCGATATTCTTGAAATCATCGCTTGGGGCATTTTGCGCCGCGCGGCGAAGCCAGAGCTGTGCGCGTGTTTTTGCGCCACTGCTTGACAGCGCTTGGGCCATTACCATCGACGCGCCAAAACGCTCGGACGACGTGTCCGCCAGTCTCCAAGCAGAGCGCGCGGTGTTAACCGCTTCGTCCACGCGGCCAAGATCGCGCGCAGCGCGAGCGCGAATAATAAGCGCTTCTGTGTCATTCGGATTGCGCTGTAGCAAAACCGATGCAAGCCGATAACCTTGCTCCGGCGCGCCGGAAACAACCGCATTCGCCGCCAATTGACGTAATTCAAGCGGCGTTACGTTTACTTTGGTATTAGATTGCGCTTGCGCGCTTGCGCCGAAATGAGTGACGAACATAAAAACGGCAAAAAATACAATAGAATTTAAGAAGCGAGTCATGAATACACCTGCACCGCGAAATTGGCTCAAAAAATAAAATTACTGCCGCACCGCAAAGAAACCAGCAGTTTCGCGGAACGTCACTTCCGTACCATAGCGCGGGGATTCGCCGGTCACAACGACAATACCCGTGATCGTGTCTGCATCTTCGCCTGATAACACTGCGTAGTAATTGCCCTCTTCAAATTCTTCGCCGTCTCGCGGGTCAACCGACAGAATTTTGCCTGCGAGTTCACCATTGATATCAAGAGCGCCCGCGCTGACCTCAAAGATCAATGTGGGAAGCTCGGTTGAGCCAACACCAATTGCGGTCAGAATGTCTTGGGTCACGTCGTTGCCATCAAGATCGTAAACGCGGCGATTGGTGACATTGCCGCGCACACCAGAGCCGTCGTTGAAATCGTCAAAATCTATTGCAACTTCAATGTCGCCCTTGACGTATTCTAATCCACTGCGGCCATCAAAATCGCGCAAACCGCCATAGTTATCCACGCCCACATATTTCGCTTGGCCAGACGATGGCAGCGTCACATCGCCGTCACGCTGGAAGATGTAGCCGCCAAATCCATACTCAATGTAGCCGCCGGTACGCACAATCGCGATGGACGTATCGCCATCTGGTCCGAGCGCATAGAGCGCGCGGTAATTGAACTGTCCGATTGCCGCAGATGTTAAGGTATCCGCCGCCGTTGATTCCGCTTCGAACACGCTGAAGGGGCCAACTCCCAAACGGTTGCCAGCGCCGTCGCGTACGACAGTGTATGGGCTGTCCCCATCAAAGGCGAGGTTGTCGACGGTAAATGTATCTGTCGCGCTGTCGTAAGCGAAGCCTTCAGCGTAGCCGGCGCCATCGTCCGTGTCAGAGCGTGCTTCGGTGCGAAAAATCGAGCTGGCAGCAGATGGATTTGTGGTGCCAGGGAGGCGCGTCGTGTCGGTGACGATGGCAGTTCCTGTATCGGTGGTCACGGTGGTTGTTTCAGCTTCAGTCGTGGTCGTTGTCGCGGTTTCCGCGGCGGCTTCGGTTGTGCCCGTATCGGTTGTTGTGCCTGTATCGGTTGTTGTGGCCGTTGTTGTTGTGTCCTCTTCATCGAAGGGATTGGTGCCATCAAGGCAGCCGCTAAGAGCGAAAGACAAAGCGAAAAGAACGGCAAAACGAGTCATCAAACAAGCCTTCTGAGAGTCGGGCACAAAGTCCCGCTTGGCGCGGCAAAAGTCAACGCAACATAACCTGTATTTCCTGAATATTCGTAAACAGATGCACTTGAAGCACCTACTTTATGTAGAGGTTTGTCCAAAAGGGATGCGCATATTTGGATAAAACCCGAGGCATGTGCAGGTGGCGACATTTGGCTACAAGCTGCGCAGCAGCGTGTCTAATCGCGACAACCCTAGGGTTAGATTTGCCTCCGCTCCACCGCCCACGCCAACACGAATGTGGCTTGGTTGATCATAGGCGGAGCCGGGCAGCAAAAAGGTTTTATAAGGCGGCTCCAGTAGACGTTTGGCCACGACATTACCGTTTAATCCCCCTCCTAGCTTCGCAAGGCCGATGAGGCCCGCCTCAGGACGTGTCCAGCTGAGTAAAGGCTGGCTTTCAATGAAGTTGTCAAGCTCGGCAAGGTTGCTTTGGCCCGCGGTGCGCGCGTCATAAATGGCGGCGTCATAGCGCGCGGGGCGCAGAGCAATTTCAGCAATAACCTCTCCCATGATATTCATGATTTCGCTGGAATTTTCGCGCAAGATCACAGCATCCATGATCAAATCTTGGTCGCGGCAAATCATCCAGCCGGTGCGCAATCCTTGCAAGCCAAGCGCTTTGGAGACAGATCCAGTCGTAATGCCGCGCTCGTAAAGACCCGCAATAGAGGGCGCGCGCGCGGCGGTCCATTCCAATCCCGCGTAGACTTCATCGACGATCAGCCACGCACCAACAGAGCGGGCGATTGCGACAATTTCCGAAAGATCACTGGGGCTTAGCAGCCGCCCGGTCGGATTGTTGGGATTTGTAAGAAAGATCAGTTTGGTTTTTGAGTTGACCAGCGCGCGCAGCTCTTCAAGGTCAAGATCCCAACCATTGCTTTCGCGGCGAAACACCGTTTTGACGACAGCGCCTTGTGCCTTTGCCATCACCTCTGCCTGCGGCCAACCGGGTTTTTCGATCACGATCTCATCGCCCGGTTCCAGCAATTGGCGCAGTGCAAGATAATTCGCCTCCGCAGCGCCCGCGGTGATTAACACATCGTTTACATCGCAAGTGCCCGAGAGGTTTGCCTGGCGCAGCACATGAGCGCGCAGCTCTGGTAGGCCACGGAAGGAACGGCCATTCCAATCAAGCGACAGGGTGGGATCAAGATCATCGAGAAAATCGCCAAGGACAGGGGATTTGGAGAGCGAAAAACCAACAAAAGCCTCTGGCTCGGCCTCTGTCGTTTCCAAGAGATACTCGAACAGTGTGTGAATCTTGACTTTCATCGGGTGTACTGACCTCTTTACCGCGCGCCAAATAAGGAGAGCATCGTGGGTCCAGAAGGTTTCATCAAGGGGCAAGTGCAGCAATTGCATGTGCTGGATTATGGGCTGTTTAAAGTGCATGCGAATGGGCGTGTGATCGGGATTTGTGGCTTCTTGATTGTCACGGATTTGGGTGAGCGGATCTTGGTGGACACTGGATTTCCGCAGAAATACGCCGAGGATGTGGTTGCAGCTTCGCTTGAGGATCGTCTTGGCGGCTTTGGTGAGGTTCTGGTCTGCACGCAAGAGAATATGCCGCAAGCGCAACTGGCTAAATCGCGTGTTGAAGTGGGCGACATCGATCTTCTGATCATCACCCATACGCATATTGATCACGTTGGCGGGCTTTGCGATTTTCCGGGCGCGCCGATCCTGATTGCAAAGGCAGAGCGCGATCTTGAAAGGCCAATGTATTGGGGCAAAGTGCAGCCGATGGATTGGCCGGATGCCGAATATTTACCTGTTATTGAGGATTTTGATTTAGGCCCGAATCTGCGCGTGCTTTTGGTGCCAGGGCACGCGCCGGGGCAGTTGGCGTTGATGTTTGATTTGCCGGAAAGCGGGCCGATGTTGCTTGTGAGCGATGCAATTTCGCGCCCTGACGAGGTGGTCGAAGCGTTCGCTGGCTCTTGGGACGAGGGTTTGGCGATTAAGAATGGCAATCGGTTGATTGCTTTGGCAAAAGAAAAAGGAGCAGAGATTATTTATGGGCATTGTCCTGCACAGTGGTCGAAATTGCGCAAAACGCCTGATTATTACGGCTAAGCCATAGGTTTAACGTACATCGCGGCCTTGGTTCAGGATGAAAACATTGCCGCTGGAGACATCGCCCATGGGGCCGGCAAGAAAGCTCACCCAACCTGCGATTTGCTCGGGCTGCATTGCTTCGCCATGGGGCATTTGAGCGATGGCTTTGCTAAGAGTTTCTTCTGATAGCACGCCAAATAGCGGCGTTTGCGTCATCGCGGGGGCAATAGAATTGACGCAGATCTTGTCACGGGCATAGCGTCGCGCAAGGTCTTTCGTCAGCGTGTCAAGCGCGGCTTTACTGGCGCGGTAGGGCGGAGGGTCGAAAACGTCGAAATTATAGGCACCATTTGAGGAAATATTGATGATTTTCTTCACGCCAGCGCGTTTCAACATCAAAGGCACTGCATTCTGGCAGCAGTGAAAGGCTGTCTCGAAGTTGAGCGCCATCTGCTGTTTAAGCTCGTCAGCAGGGATATTCGGGAACTCGGACATGAAACAAGTGCCCGCGTTATTCACCAAAATATCAAGCCCCCCAAAGGCTGCGATAACGTCGGCGAAGCAACATGTGACCGCGTCAGGGTCTGTCAGATCAACGCGCAACGCAAGGAAAGCAGCGCCGAATTCTACCGTCAATTCGTCAAGCCCAACGCTTGAAACGTCAACGCCAGCAACGTAGCATCCATCCCCTATCAGCTTGCGAACAAAAGCTTTTCCCATGCCACCAGCTGCGCCTGTAACAATCGCGACTTTTTTGCTCATGCATTTACCCTTGCTTCATTTATTGGCACTAAACATGCGGCGTGAAGCAGTGTTTTGCAATCGCGCGATATGTTTGATGCGAGATTGCTTGCGAGTCGTTAACGGGACAGGCATGGTGCATGCATAAATATTTTTCCTAGGGAGGAAACATCATGAAACTTCTTATGACAGCAACGGCCGTTTCTACACTCATGTGCTCGGCAGCCTTCGCAGAAGATATCAAGCTTGGCGTGATCTATGGCTTCACCGGCCCGATTGAATCGCTCACTGGCCCAATGGCGGATGGTGCAGAATTGGCGATGAAGGAAGTCACGGATTCTGGCTTGCTGCTAGATGGCGCAACGGTGACATCTGTCCGTGCGGACTCAACATGCATCGATTCCGCAGCGGCAACAGCGGCGGCGGAGCGTTTGGTCACCGCGGACAAAGTGAATGCAATTGTCGGCGCGGACTGCTCCGGTGTTACAGGCGCAGTCCTTCAGAACGTCGCGCGTGCAAACGGCATCGTGATGGTATCTCCATCCGCGACGTCCCCTGCGCTCTCCACAGCCGAAGACGATGGTCTCTTCTTCCGCACTGCGCCGTCTGATGCGCGTGAAGGTCAGGTCATGACCGACATTTTGATGGAAGAGGGCATCAAGTCGGTCGCTTTGACATATACAAACAACGACTATGGCAAAGGTTTGGCTGACTCGTTCGTTTCCGCGTTCGAAGCGGCAGGCGGTGAAATCACGGTTAACATTTCTCACGAAGATGGCAAAGCGGACTACTCTTCCGAGGTCGGTACTCTCGCATCTGCGGGCGGCGACATTTTGGTTGTGGCTGGCTACCTTGATCAAGGTGGACGCGGTATTATCGAGGGGTCTATCGACACAGGCGCTTGGGATCGTTTCGTTTTGCCGGGTGGCATGATCGGTGACAACATTCTGACAATTGGCGATGCGCTAAACGGCTCGTTCGGCCAAGTGGCAGGCACTGACAGCACGGGCGCTGCGACATATGCAGAAATGGCGACGGCGGCAGGCTTTGATGGTACATCGCCATTCACGCCCGAAAGTTATGACGCCGCAGCGCTTATTATGCTTGCGATGCAGGCGGCAGGCTCTTCTGCAAGTGCGGATATCAAAGACAAAATCTTTGATGTCGCGAATGCGCCGGGCGAGCAAATCTTCCCGGGCGAGTTGGCGAAAGCCCTTGAGATCCTCAAAGGCGGCGGCGAAGTCGATTATGTTGGTGCCTCTGCTGTTGAGTTGATCGGCAATGGCGAGAGCGCAGGCAGCTACCGTCACCTCAAAGTCGAGGGCGGCAAGTTCGTGACTGTTAAGTACCGCTAAACGCGCTACACTCTTGATCGAAGGCCCCGGCAGTGCTGGGGCCTTTTTCGTTTTGACGCCAACACACGAGATCCGAAGAAATGCTGAGCAACTCCAAACACGCAGGCTATTTTCTGTATCACTCTATTGGGATGTACCCTGGAAAAGAGGAAGAACTCGCAGCGGCATCCGCAGAATTTGCAAAGATTTGGGCGGCACCGGATGACAAGCAATGGGGTTATGTGCTGCTCAAGCGGCAAGATTTCATCGATTATTGGCGGCGCATAATTAACGCCCCCAAAGGATCAATGACAACCTGCGAAAGCGTCACCGACGGAATGCACAAACTCATGCGCGCTTTGCCTGATGGACAACTGCGCGGTAAGCGGGTGCTTGTGGCCGAAGATTGCTTTCCATCCATGCACTTTTTGTTGGCGGGGCTTGCTCCAAAAATGGGGTTTACTCTTGATACAGTGCCAAAGCGCGCTGGTGCATCTTGGGTCGAGCCCGATGATTTTATGGCGCAGTGGGGGCGCGATGTTGGGCTCGCGCTACTGACTTGGGTCACATCGACTGCCTCGGCGAGAGTTAATTTGGAGCCGCTTGTGGCGCATGGGCGCGAAATGGGCAGCATGATTGGCGTTGATATTACGCAAGCGGCGGGCCTGATCCCGTTCGATGCGATGCAGCCGAGCGTCGACTTTGTGCTCTCTACTTCGCTCAAATGGATGTGTGGAACGCCGGGGGCTGGTATTCTCTATGTCGAAAAAGCCTTGGCGCGCACACTTGAGCCAGAGGCGCGGGGCTGGTTTTCGCAAAACAATCCTTTCTCTTGGGACCTCGATAAGTTTGAGTATGCCCCGGATATTAGACGGTTTGACAGTGGAACGCCCGGCTCTGTAGCAGCGTTGTCGTCTTTGCCCGCGCTCAAATGGCATTCCAAGCAGGATCATTCAGAGTTGGCATCCTGGAACCGAGAGTTGGTTGATTTGATTATCAAACGCGCCGATGCGCTTGATTTGCCGCTGCATTCTCCGCGAGATGTAAACGCGCGCGGCGGCTCTGTCATGTTGCGATTTCCCGACAAAGCCGAGGCGGCAGCAGTGGTCGGAGCGCTTGGGGTTGAAGGGTTGTCGGTCGATTTCAGAGGACAATTGCTACGCCTTTCTCCCGGAAATGTGACGCAAAAACAAACGATTGACGATATTTTCGACTTGACTGGCGAGGTTATGTCGCGCCGCCGTCGCCGTTTTGCAGGGCAGGGCACACACAAAAAGGAAAGTGATATGTCATCTAAAGATCTGCTCGGTGCGTTGGGCGGGATGCTGTTAAGCGGTGAGATCAAGATTGTTGATTGCACGGCGCAACTCGGGCCGGACACGCCGATCATTCATCTGCCAGAAGACTTCGCGGTGAATACGCCGCAAGTCGAAATTCACAAGATCAGCGAGTATGATGCGGATGGACCGTTTTTCGCGTGGAACTGGATGAAGCTCGGCGAGCATTCGGGCACCCACTTCGATGCACCGCACCACTGGATTTCTGGCAAGGATCATGCGGACGGCTTCACCGATACGCTCGATATGCAGCGCATCATGGCGCCTGTGAATGTGATTGATTGTTCGGCTCAGTCCGATGCGGACAATGATTTCTTGCTGACGGCGGACCACGTCAAAGCCTGGGAGCAAGAGCACGGCGCAATTAATCCCGGGGAATGGGTTGTGATGCGCACCGATTGGGACAAGCGCGCTCATGATACGGCTTTGTTTTTAAACGAAGATCCTGATCCGTTCGAGGATGGCAGCCACAGCCCGGGACCGACGACCGAGTGCATTGATTATCTTCTGTCCAAAGGCATCGTCGGCTGGGGCACGCAGTGCATTGGCACGGACGCGGGTATGGCTGGCAAATTCAGCCCGCCCTATCCTGCGCATAATTACCTGCACCGCGACAATTGTTTTGGACTCGCAAGCCTTTGTAATCTGGACCAACTACCAGCTAAAGGCGCAATATTGATTGCCGCCCCATTAAAGATCGACAATGGGACAGGATCGCCGATCCGCGCTATGGCTTTGGTGCCCAAGAGCTAAGGTATTTCGGACCGCTAGCGCAATTTTGCGTTGCGGTTCTTGGTTTTGAATGTCCTATTTGGGCAATATTGATAAGCATGTCTCTTTTTTAAACGTTTAGGACCTTATTCATGGCGAAGCGCAGAATTTCGGGCAAAGCAGAACTCAGGCGCGCGCGCAGAGCGGGCTTAGATTTGCTCGGATCAACTTTCGTTTTTTCGATTTTCGTCAACCTCTTGATGCTCACAGGACCGCTGTTCATGTTGCAGGTCTATGACCGCGTCCTGGGTTCACGCTCCGAGGAAACCTTGGTCGCACTTTTCGCTTTGGTTGCAGCGCTTTATTTGTTCATGGGGCTATTGGACTACGCGCGCGGCCGCTTGCTTGCGCGCTTTGCAGTTAGGTTTCGCGAAAAACTAGACGGGCGCGTGTTCGATGCAAGCCTGCGCCACTCGCTGATGCCCGAAGCGCTGGGCAAACCAGCGGCGGGATTGCGCCAGCTTGAAGCGGTGCAATCTTTTTTCATCTCGCCGGTGATGACCGCTCTTTTTGATGTTCCATGGACGCCCTTGTTCATCGCAGCAATTTTCATTTTCCATCCACTGCTGGGCTGGATGGCGGTTGCGGGCGGCGGTATTTTGATTTTGGTGGCCGTGCTTAACTCTTTGCTAACCAGCCGTAAGGTGTTGAAAGCACAGCAAATGTCGCAAATGGCGCATAATTTCTCTGATCAAGCGCGCAATTCCAGCGAAATCGTGCGCTCGCAAGGCATGAGCCAGTCGATGCAGACCCGTTGGCAGGGCATGCAAAACGAAGCGCTGGGTGCCAGCGTCGGGGCAAGCGATTGGACCGGCAGTTTCACCGCAATGACCAAATCGTTCCGCTTGTTTTTGCAATCCGCAATGCTTGCGCTTGGCGCGTATCTGACCTTGCAAGGCGAGCTGACTGCAGGCGCAATGATTGCGGGATCTATCTTGCTTGGGCGTGCGTTGGCGCCGATTGAGCAATCGGTCGGTCAATGGCCGCTGATTCAGCGCGCGATGGAGGGCTGGCGCGGGGTTGGCGAGCTTTTGCAGCTTGTCCCAGAGGACGATGAGACAACGACGTTGCCGAATCCGCCAGCGCATTTCACCTTTCAAGGGGTTGGCGTGCTTGCGCCTGGAACGCGCACGCCGATTTTGCAAGGGATCAGTTTTACGATTGAACCGGGGCAGGTTGTCGGTGTGATTGGCAACAGCGGCATGGGCAAATCCACGCTGGCCAAGGCGATGGTGGGTTTGCTGCCAGCGATCAGCGGTGAGATTCGCCTTGGAGGGGCGACTTTAGATCAATATGACCCTGACCAGCTTGGCGCGCTTATCGGGTATTTGCCGCAGAATGTGACGTTGTTTAGTGGAACTGTCGCCGAAAATATCGCGCGGATGTCGGTAAATGTGAACGAGGAAAAAGTCTTTGATGCGGCCAAACGCGCCAATGCGCATGAGATGATTTTGAAGCTGCCCGAGGGGTATAAAACCGTCATCCATGGCAACGATAATCAACTTTCTGGTGGGCAGAAACAGCGGCTTGCGTTGGCGCGTGCGCTTTACCAAGAGCCTGTGATGTTGGTCTTGGATGAGCCCAATTCAGCGCTTGATGCCGTCGGAACAGAGGCCCTGAACCGCACGGTGCGCGAGTTCAAAAGCTCAGATCGCGCCGTGGTGATTATGACCCACCGGCCCCAAGCGATTTCTGAATGCGACCGACTGATCGTGATGGACAGCGGGCGGATCAAGGCGAATGGGCCGCGCGACGAAGTGCTAAAAGCAATGTTGAAAAATGCCGGCCAAGTTCAGCGTGAAATCGCGCCAGACGCCCCTGCAGGAGACGTGAAATGAAGCTTGATACAACGCCTGCAAAACCAGTGAAGTCTAAGATGAGCAAAGCGGGTAAGCCGTTGTTTATCGGATATTTTTCGCTGCTTATTTTGGTCGGAGTGATCGGCGTTTGGAGCGTGCAAGCGCGTATCGCAGGGGCGGTTATTGCCTCGGGGATGATCCAGGTCGAGAACAATCGCCAGATCGTGCAGCACCCGCAAGGCGGCGTTGTCGGTGAGCTGATGGTGCGCGACGGGGATCGTGTCGATGCGGGCGATGTGGTGTTGCGATTGGATGATGCGTTGCTGCGCTCGGAACTGGCGATCATCATGGCGCAGCTTAATGAGACGCGCGCGCGCAAAGGGCGTTTGAGCGCCGAGCGCGACGATGCGGACAAGATCATATTTGATCCAGAATTACTGGCTGAAGCAGCGCGCGATCCAAGCGTGCAAGCGTTGATTGACGGGCAATCGCGGCTTTTTGAAACGCGGCGCATTGCGCTTAAACAGGTCAGCGAGCA
>CAYQZI010000077.1:7875-13902 GCA_964421835.1 uncultured Planktotalea sp. | reverse complement strand
GGTAAGGATTTGCGCGCATAGAAGAGCGTGCCGATGGCGTAGGCCGCGCTGCCGGCGAGGATGAGTTTGGGCGTAATGGCGGGCACGTCTTTGAGATCGGGCAGGGCGAGCAGGCCTATGGCCCCAAGTGCAAGATAGGAGGCGGTGGACCACTTTGATTTGATTTCAGGGTTGGTGATCTTGTTCCAGATCGCCGCGAGTGCCAGCGCCCAGCATAGGGCGAGGATGATGTATGTGCGCGTTGTGCCTGCTTGGACGAGGAGTGGCGTGAAGGTGCCTGTGATGCTTGTGTAGATCGCCGCGTGATCGATACGGCGCAGGAGCGTGCGGTGCTCATGCCAAGGGGCGAAATGATAGGCACATGAGGAGAGATTGGAGATGAGACCGCATAAGACATAAACGAATACGGCAAGGATGAGCGCAGGCGTGAGGGTGGTCGCGGCCTTGAATGCCAGCAAAGCGCCCGCAATGAGTATGAAAGACAGACCAACCGTGTGCACGGCCATATCTGCACGGCGGTGGGAGCGGATTGGACTAGGGTACATATCGGTGCTTTTTGCTGTTTGAGGTGCTCGATACGCAGCTAAGCGCGCTGTGTCGAGTGCGACGCAAAGTCTGACCCAAGATTTAAACGGGTTGGACCTATCCGAAAGAATACGTGTTGCTACTCGTTTGAGCGCTTATGCTATGCCTCCGCTTGGCTGCGGTGTGCGCGGCATTTTGTTAGGAAGGTCTTGGGAATGAGGCGGTCTCCAGGCCGTTTGCCCCACTCACGGGAAGACGCAGCGCATAGGCTGCTGCGTCTTTTCCCCAACAAGTTATGTGATATGGCGCGCGCGCGCGCCACGTTCGATGGCTGCGGCGTGAAGGCGATCCAGGTTCAACTCGTAGCGGATTTCTTCGAGAATGCGCAGCTCGCTTTCTTGCAAGGTTCCGTCAGCCGCAGCAACATCGCAGGCAAGCGCATAGGCGGTTTCGAACAAACGCTCGGGCAAGTTTTCGCGGATCAGCCCGAAAAGGGCATCAAGGCCATCGACCTGTTCAAACAAATCAAAGACCGTCTGAGCCATCGTGTTCATACGGTCGATATCGTAGGAGGCAAACACGGGAAGATTGTTCACAGCGTTTTGGATCTTCACCAGTTCGACTGTGCGAATGTCTTCGTCAGATGCTGAGACGGCAATCATAATAGCTACCAAGCAATCTTGGGGACTAAGGGGATGGGGCGCGGATTGAGACACGGAAAGATCACTTTCAATTACTGGCACACCACTGTGCACTCGCAGAATATTGACGAAAACCTCCGCGTTCAATAGGGAGTGCGCATATGCCTGCCCATTGGGGCAGGTTTCTTTTGGAGACCCGATATGTCTGATGTGCGCGACGCAGCGATGAGCTCGAAAGCTTGGCCTTTTGAAGAGGCGCGCCGCATTCAGAAACGGTTCAAAAAGGCACCGCCCGAGAAGGGCTATGTGTTGTTTGAAACGGGATATGGCCCATCGGGTCTGCCGCATATCGGAACTTTTGGAGAGGTATCGCGCACCAGTATGGTGATGCGCGCCTTTCAGGAAATAAGTGATTATCCGACGAAACTTGTGTGTTTCTCAGATGACTTGGATGGGATGCGCAAGGTTCCGAGCAATGTCCCGAATGCAGATAGTTTGACGGAGCATTTGCAAAAGCCACTGACCTCTGTGCCCGATCCGTTTGGTGAGTTTGAGAGTTTTGGCCATCATAACAATGCGATGCTGAGACGTTTCCTTGATACCTTTGGGTTTGAGTACGACTTTATCAGTGCGACCGAGTTTTATAGCACGGGCCAATTCGATGCGGTGTTAAAGCGCGCGGTTGATAAATATGATGCGATTATGGAAGTGATGCTCGCATCGCTTCGCGAAGAGCGCCGCCAGACCTATTCGATATTTTTGCCGTTCCATCCAGAAACGGGTCGCGTTCTATACGTGCCGATGAAGTCGGTGAACCGTGATGATTATACGATCACCTTTGATGACGAGGACGGGCGCGAATGGACTGTGCCAGTCACCGGCGGCAATGTGAAACTGCAATGGAAGCCGGATTTCGGCGCGCGTTGGGCGGCCCTGGGCGTCGATTTCGAGATGTATGGTAAAGATCACTCAACGAATACGCCGATTTATGACAAGATTTGTCGTATCCTTGGCATGCCCGCGCCTGAGCATTTCACCTATGAATTGTTCCTTGATGAGAATGGCCAGAAAATCTCGAAAACCTCGGGCAACGGTGTGTCGATTGATCAGTGGTTGACCTATGCGTCGTCTGAAAGCCTATCATATTTCATGTACCAAAAGCCCAAGACAGCGAAGCGGATGCATTTTGATGTGATCCCAAAAGCAGTGGATGAGTATCATCAGCAGCTGCGCGCCTATGTGGGGCAGGATACGAAAGCGCGTTTGAATAATCCGGTTTGGCATATTCATAGCGGAGATGTGCCTGAGAGCAAAATGGTCGTGCCGTTTTCTATGCTGTTGAACTTGGCGTCGGTGTCGAGCGCGGAAGACAAAGACCAGCTTTGGGGCTTTATCCAGCGTTATGCGCCGGAGGCCAGCGCCGAAACGCATCCAGATTTGGATCAGGCGGCAGGGTTTGCGGTGCGCTACTACAATGACTTTGTAAAACCTGCCAAGGTGTTCCGCACGCCTGCAGATTTGGAGCGCGCGGCGCTTGAAGACTTGCGCGATGGCTTGAAAGCATGGGACAAAGGGCTGGATGCTGAAGAATTGCAAAGCCTTGTTTTCGCTTGCGGCCGTGAGCGGTTCGAGCCGCTTAGAGCTTGGTTCACGGCGCTTTACGAAGTGCTTTTGGGCGCCAGTCAAGGTCCGCGTTTTGGTGGCTTTATCGCTCTTTACGGGGTGGACGAAACCATTGCTCTCATCGACAGCGCGCTTGCGGGTGAGCTCGTCTGATTTGACTTGATTGGAGATTGACTTAGCTTTTCTGTCATAAGCAGAGAGGAAAGCCGCCATGTTCACGCGAATATTCGCCGTCGTTTCAATGATTGTAATGCTCAGTTTCAGCAATGCGGCCATCGCTCAGGATAGTGAAAAACCGCATATTACCGGTACGATCCAAAGTCAGTTTGATGCGTTTTCAACAGACGATTTCGAACAGGCGTTCACCTATGCAAGTCCGTTTATCAAGCAGCTCTTTGGCACATCGCAAAACTTTGGCGTGATGGTGTCACGCAGTTATCCGATGGTGCATCGCGCTGAGGAGGTGCGGTTCTTGGAGCTGCGCAGCGTCGCCGGAGCGCTTTATCAAAAGGTGCAAGTGCGTGATGCTGCCGGAGCGCTTCATTTTCTGGATTATCAAATGATCAAAGGCGAAAATGGCTGGAAAATCAACGGAGTACAGTTGATCAAAGCCGCGGGGCTGTCCGCTTAGCACGCATCGCATAATCTTGTGCCGCCGCACCGTCACGGTGCTGTCAGCAGTCCTTAAGTCTTTTTTATAACTCTTCCGCCTTCGCTAGAGCCGCGTTTGCGCGCGCTTGCGAATGGAAACGGGCGCCCGAATGAGCTGCCCTCGCGCAAGAGGAAGATTTTATGAACAAGGCGATTACCGATGGTGTGGTGCTAGAACCGCCGCGCTTTTCTGAGGGTTTGAATGTATGGGCGCGCGGTGATGGAACGGCGGGCTCAGATACCTATCAAGGGACTGCGACGGCGGCTTTTGTTCCGGCTGATCTGGACTTTAGTGGTTGCCTTGAAATTCAAAAAACCGACGCCACGCAAAAGCTACGGTGCATGGGTGAAACGCCCCTTTTGCCCGGATGTTATTTGCGCATTACCGCAAGAGTTAAAGCCATGAGCGGCCCGCTGCCAACGGTGCGTATTGCCGGTTGGGCGGGCGGTGCAGGTGGCGCGCACGTAAGCGGTTTGAACGAGACAGGCAATTCGATCAGCCTAAGTGCTTACGGCGAGATTGTCGAAATCAGTGCGATTGTTGGTTCGGGTCAACGCACGGGTGTTGACATGGTTTGGGGGCGCGCGCCATTGTTCGGGCACTTTGGTCTTGATCTGACGGGACCAAACGGCGGCGTGGTGCGCATTGATGATATCGAGATCGAAGATATCACCAGCGCGTTTCACCGCGACATGTTGAACATTGTCGATGTGCGCGATTTTGGCGCGGCAGGAGATGCCATCACGGATGATCACGCGGCCTTTGTTGCGGCGGATCAAGCTGCAAATGGGCGAAAGATATTTGTTCCTGCTGGCACCTATCACGTTGGCTCTTCGCTGACATTGAGCGAGCGAGTCGAGTTTGAAGGTAAGCTGACGATGGACGCCGGTGATATTCTATCGCTGGTGAAAGACTACGATTTACCCAAATACATTGATGCGTTCGGCGGCGATGAAGAGCTGGCATTTCGCAAGGCGTTTCAAGCGCTTCTGAACAATGCGGATCACGAAACGCTTGATTTGGGTGGGCGCCGTGTCACGATCACCGAGCCGCTTGATCTGCAAGCGATCGAGGGCGCGCGCAACAGTTTTGCACAGCGCCGCGTTATTCGAAACGGCCAGCTTTATGTGAGCGGCGGCGCTGCTTGGGATGTGGATATCACCACCTCTGATGCGAGTTACGATCCCTCTAATGACGATCGGCTGACCTCGGTTACGAATGTGGCGAACATTCAGGTTGGCTCGCTTGTTCAAGGCACGGGGGTGGGCCGCGAGGTTTACGTGCGCGAAGTGAATGTCGGAGCAGGCGAGCTGCGCTTGTCTGGCCCGCTATATGATGCGGAGGGGCGTCAAAGTTTCGGGTTTCAACGTTTTAAATATGTGCTCGATTTCTCTGGTTTTGATCTGTTTAGCCAACTTGTTTTGCTCGATCTAGAAATTCTGTGTCGCGGGTTTGCGTCTGGCATTATGTTGCCGCGTTCGGGCGTGGCGAATACGATTAAGAATTGCTTTATCACGCGCCCCAAAGATCGCGGGTTGACCTCGATAGGCAGTGGATGTCAAGGCATGTTTGTAGAGGGGTGCCAATTCATAACGAACGAAGGCGGCGCGGATGCACAGACGCGTAGCAGCGTCGGGATGAATGCGAATGCCAACGATTTGAAAATTCGCAACAATCGTGCCAGCCAATTTCGACATTTTGCAGTGCTGAGCGGGCAAAACTATGTGATTTCGGGCAATCACGTTTTTCAGGGCGATAGCAACACGGACGGTGCTCGACTGGCTGGATTTGTCTTCTCGCGCACGAATGTCAATCATACGTTTACTGCAAATTACGTCGACAATTGTCATGTTGAGTGGACGAATGAATCCTCTGCGTCGCCGGTGAACACTGGCGGCTTTTCGTTCAGCGCCTTGTCGATCACCAATAATGTGTTCCTGTGCAGTGATGTGGCACCTTGGTTCTCGTTTGTGGTGATCAAACCCTATGGATCAGGTCACACGCTGCGCGGATTTACCATGACTGGGAATATGTTCCGCTCGACCAAAGGCACGATTGACCGCGTTGAGCGGATCAATGCGACCTTTGCAACGCTCAATCTGTCTGCGGTGCGCGATGTGACGGTGAATGGCAATATGTTCTTGAATGTGGTGACGGGAACAGAAAATCCGATCACTTTGAACCATACGCAAAGCAATCATGCGTTGAAGTGGTTCGTGCCATTCGCGGGGCGCCTTCCCTTTAGTGGCCGCGCGCTTCGGGTGTCCGCGCTCACCCATACCAGCAAGATTAAATCGGTCGCGAATGTGAACCAGTTTACCGCGCCTTGGATCACGACCGAGAGTGGCACCAACGGAGATGTGGTTGAAATTGCTTGGGAAAAAGAGGTCGCCGGGACCGTTACCATCACTGCGCGCATGGACGATTGATGCGCGGCTATTAGAACTCTTGCCAGATCCCAATCTTTAGGGCGGGGTCTGGTTTTCCGCGCAGGCCGAGTGTTGCGCCTATTTCTAAGTGTCGGTTTTTACCTAAATCGTGGGCATAGGACGGCGTTATCGACAGACTTTGGGCGCGCGAAAAATC
>CAYQZI010000077.1:0-7775 GCA_964421835.1 uncultured Planktotalea sp. | reverse complement strand
AGTCGATCCCGCCGCGTTGCATCAGAGCTGCCCACATCCAAACCCATCGTCAATCGATCCGTCAAGCCATGCTCAAGATAGGTGCTACCATAAATGTCGGGCAATTCGAGCGCACGTTGATCCGGCCAAGTCGCACTGGCTGAGGCAGATACAAAGGCTTTTCCAGCGCCGCGCGCCCAGGGGCCTGCCTGTGCACTGCTCGCCGCGGCACAAAGCGCCGAGATGCTGATCCAGGCCAAAAAAGTAATCATAAGGTTAACCATCTTGCGCCAAATTGGTGTGAGAGAATGAAGAAAGGGTTAAAGCCAGCACGCTCTGCTGGTCATGCGCGCGCGTGCGTTGTAAAGAAGCCATGCGAAAAGAGGGCGACATATGAGCGACTTGGCTGAACTGGAACGGCTTATCAGAGCGGATGGCGCAGAGCGCGGGCAGGCGGTCAGTAAGCTTGGCTATTTTTGCGCGCCCTTTCGTCCAAGCTCTGGGCCGCTGTCAGATAAGGTGATCAAGGTTTATCGCGGTTTGCGCAATGTTGCCGAGCTGGAACGCCTCGCGCAATGCCACGATGACTACGTCGCCGCGCTTGCGTTAACCGGCGTTGACTTGCCAGCAACCGAGTTTCACCTGCTGCCGCTTGATGGGGCGCGCATCCCTGTGATCGTGCAACAGGCATTGCCAAGCGAGAGCATGATGCGCCCACAAATCATTGCTGCTGATGTCGATAGAGCGGTCGAAATGATGGAAGCCGCCGGACAGGTCATCGCCACGTTTTGGAACAATGCAGACAAGGTCGAGGGGCGCGTTGGCTTTCATCCATCCATCCGAAACTTTGCCTATCTTGATGGTAAGGCACTGTTTTTCGACACTTTTCCCCCGCTTATTCACTATAGCCGTGATGAGATGGGCAAGATGCTGCTGACGTTCTCGGACAAACGTTTGATGCGCTGGGTTGGCCCATTTCTTCAAAAAAAGGTCACGGGCATTCAGGATGAATGGTATTCTGCGCCTGAAACCCTTGTGGGTCTGGTTGGCAGCGCTTGCCGTTTGCGTCCCGATGACAGCGCTCGGTTTTTGGAGTGGGGTCAAGATTTTGCGCGCCGCGCCATGCCGCGTTGGGCCGAAGAGGCAATACCAGAAATGAAAGCGCCGCCCAAGCTGCCGGTCTATTGGACGGGGTTTCGCAAAGTGCTGGGACTGCAAGGGGAACCAAATGTTTAGAATCTATCTTTCGTTAACCGCCGCGCTCTGTGCGGTGGGCTGTGTGGCCAATAACAACGCTCCGAGCAGCGCGGTTTCGGCAACGGATACCTGCTCCAAGGCGCAATATGCGTCTTTGGTCGGCACGCAAATCAACGATGCGGTACTGCCTTTGTCCCTGACCTATCGGGTGATTTTCCCTGATACTGTTGCGACCACTGATTTCGTCGCAGATCGATTGGAAGTTGCGGTGAACGACGATGGAGTCGTCACAGGGCTGCGCTGCGGTTAACCAAAGCTAAGAAAGTGCCGCCTCTGGTTTGCAGTTTTTGAACGCTTCAACCGGCTCAAAAGCGCCGTTCAGATCGATCTGTCGAGCGGTGTCGCCAAGCATGACTTGGGCCAGTTGATTGATCTGCAAACCACGCAGCACATTGCCAAATCCTGCATCCGCAACTGACAGCGTGTTGCCGTTGATTTCATGCCGCGTGGTTTGAATAAACGGACCATTTGGCGCGAAGCGGATCGCGAAAACGTCAGCATTTACCCAGCCGTCCGGGTGCGTGAGATGCAAAGCGTAGATCTGTCCATCAAAGGTCATCTTCAGCGCTGTTTGCGATGTGGCGTCGGTCACTGTGCACATTGGCGTCGCTGAAAACTCCCAAGCGAAAGCAGGCGCTGCGCAAATAAGGCTTAGCGCAAGACCCGTAAGGTGCGTGAGAACACGCACCCTAACCGCGCTTCCGACGTGGCTTCACGCCGCCGCGTTGCCCGGGGCGACCTGCGGTTGAGCGGCCCGACATTTTATGCGCTTCACTTACCGCGTCTTCAATCACAGACTGGCGCGCCATTGGATCCGCACCAATAGCAAGATCGACCGTTTCAAGGCGTTTCACCTCATCTCGCAGTCGCGCGGCTTCTTCGAACTCAAGGTTCTCTGCGGCCTTGCGCATATCCGTGCGTAGACCATCCAGAACCGCTTGCAAATTCGCGCCTGCCAGCGGTTTGTCGACCTTGGCCGTGACACGGTTCATATCCACATCGCCTTTGTAGAGACCCGCAAGCACGTCTTCGACGTTCTTTTTGACTGTCTCTGGCGTGATTCCATGCTCTAGATTATAGGCCTCTTGCTTCGCGCGGCGTCGGTCCGTTTCGCCAAGCGCGCGCTCCATAGAACCCGTGATTTTGTCCGCATACATGATCACGCGCCCGTCCGCATTGCGCGCCGCGCGGCCAATGGTTTGGATCAAGGAGGTCTCGGAGCGCAAAAAGCCCTCTTTATCCGCATCCAAAATCGCAACCAGCCCGCATTCAGGAATATCCAAGCCTTCGCGCAAAAGGTTAATGCCGATCAGCACATCAAACGCCCCAAGGCGTAAATCACGCAGGATTTCGATGCGCTCAATCGTGTCGATATCACTGTGCATGTAGCGTACTTTGATGCCTTGCTCATGCATGTATTCGGTCAAATCTTCGGACATGCGTTTGGTGAGCGTGGTCACCAAGGTGCGAAAACCATCCGCTGTGACTTTGCGTACTTCATCAAGCAAATCATCGACTTGCGTCTCGACAGGGCGTATCTCCACCTTTGGATCAAGCAGACCAGTGGGGCGAATAATTTGCTCTGTGAACACGCCACCCGTCGCCTCCAACTCCCATTTTGATGGGGTGGCAGAGACGAAAACCGACTGCGGGCGCATCGCGTCCCATTCTTCGAATTTCAGCGGGCGATTGTCCATGCAAGAGGGCAGGCGGAAGCCGTGTTCCGCCAGCGTGAATTTGCGCCGATAATCGCCTTTATACATCGCGCCAATTTGCGGCACCGACACATGAGATTCATCGGCAAAAACAATCGCATTGTCGGGAATAAATTCGAACAGGGTGGGGGGCGGCTCGCCCGGTGCGCGCCCTGTGAGATAGCGCGAATAGTTCTCAATTCCGTTGCAAACACCTGTCGCTTCAAGCATTTCCACGTCGAAATTCGTGCGCTGCTCCAAGCGCTGCGCCTCTAGCAACTTGCCCTCTGCCACAAGTTGATCCAGCCGCGTGCGCAGCTCTTTTTTGATCTTCTGAATTGCCTGCTGCATCGTCGGTTTTGGCGTCACATAATGCGAGTTCGCGTAAACGCGAATACGCTCCATCTTGTCCTTTTTCTCACCGGTGAGAGGGTCAAATTCCGTAATGCTTTCAAGCTCTTCTCCGAAAAACGATAAGCGCCAAGCACGATCTTCCAAGTGGGCTGGAAAAATCTCTAAACTGTCGCCGCGCACACGAAAAGAACCACGCGCAAAAGCGGCATCGTTTCGCTTATATTGCTGGGCGACAAGATCCTGCATAACGCTGCGTTGATCGTAGTTTTTGCCAACTTCTAGATCTTGGGTCATTGCGCCATAGGTTTCCACCGAGCCGATGCCGTAAATACACGACACAGAGGCGATGATGATCACATCATCCCGTTCAAGCAGCGCGCGCGTGGCCGAATGGCGCATACGGTCGATCTGCTCGTTGATCTGGCTTTCTTTTTCGATGAACGTGTCGGAACGGGCGACATAAGCCTCGGGCTGATAATAGTCATAAAAACTGACGAAATACTCGACCGCATTTTCGGGAAAGAACCCTTTGAATTCGCCAAAAAGCTGCGCGGCAAGCGTCTTGTTGGGCGCAAGAATGATCGCAGGGCGCTGGGTCTGCTCGATCATTTTCGCCATGGTGAATGTTTTGCCGGTGCCTGTCGCGCCAAGCAGCACCTGATCACGTTCTCCCTCTGCAATTCCCTCGCACAGCTCTTTGATCGCAGTGGGTTGATCGCCCGCGGGCTCAAACTCGGTTTTCAGCTGAAACGCGATGCCGCCTTCAAGCTTGGCGCGCGCGCGCACATCGCCTTTGGGCGCATTCAGCAAAGTGTCAGAACCATCATTGTTGACAAAAGACATGAGCGACTCGCTTTTAGGGATAACCCTAAAATTGATCACTTTTTGTTCACATTCAAGGGCCAGCTTGATGGGGAGGGACAGGGCAAACGGTTAACGCCGTTAATCTCCGATAAAGGACAGTATGATATTGCCATCATCGCCAGCCAAAAGCCCTTCACCAGCGATTTCATCCGGGATGACACTGCCATCGCTCGCGCGCGCGGCGCCGTAAAATTGTCCCTCCACGCGGGCGCTTGAATTGTCGCCTGTCACCTGCACCGTTCTATTGTCCTTCACCGCGCGCATATCTGTGCCAGAAAAAGCTGTGCCATCTATCAGCAGGCCGCGCATATCGATGCGGTCAAACTCTGGATCCGCGATATTCTCGCGAGTAAACGCGTTCTGCGCGGTGTTCAGCGTGACATTCGCATCAACCGTGCCATTCGTAAAATCAACCCGCGCATCAAGGGTGCCGACGCCGCCAAACCCTGTTCCCGCTAGGTTGGAATAGGCATAGACAGCATCACCGGCATAGCGCGCAGTGCCCTGTATTGGCATATCGACAAGCCGCGTCGCAACGCCAATTGCACCAACGGCACTATAGTTCGCGCCATCCACAGAATAGCTGGTCGAGTAAAGCGAGGCATGCTCGTATTTCCCGCCAGGATTAACCAAACTCAATACAACAACTTCATTTTCAGCGACGCCATTAGCGTCAAACCCATCCTCGTCTGCAAATCTGAGTAGACCATCGTCGATCACAAGCTTCCCGCCGCCATGGCGCAAACGGCCAGACACTCGGCGCACCTGCGTATCGTTTCGGCGCGCAGTGATCACGCTTCCCGCCAGTTGGCTTAACTCTGACGTCGCGCTGTCAAGCAAAGGTTGGTAGTCGGGCAAAGGCTCAGGCGTTTCGCTTGGGGTCACTTGCTCAATCGGCGACGAGTTACACGCGCCAAGAAAAATAGCAAAAAGAATAACGCAAAGTAAACGCAACACGCAAAATCTCCAACGAAACGTCCTCTTTCATACGCCGAATTGTGTAAATTCTCAATTTCTGAACGTTAAGACAGCTTTATCTTAAAAGAGCATGGCATAAATATGTCTGTAAAACGCCGCTAAAATTGACTGTATTTGTAACGCGCAAAGCCGCAGCTCCCCTTGCGCAACCCCTGTGCATCAGCGATATATGGGGCGCAAGCTTCACGTTCAGGACCTTTTCAATGCGCGCACGAATATACCAGCCTTCTAAAACTGCCATGTCCTCCGGAACGGCTAAAACGCACGTTTGGATACTCGAGCACGCTCCGGCGAATGCGCGCGCAGTGGATCCTTTGATGGGTTGGACCTCTTCAAACGACACGCAAGCGCAGGTCAAACTGCGTTTTGACAGTAAAGAGGCGGCGATCGCTTACGCAGAGGCGAATAATATTGACGCTGTCGTGCGCGAGCCAAACAAGCGCAAAGCGAATATTCGCGCGGGCGGCTATGCGGAGAACTTCGCAACCGACCGCCGCGGAGCATGGACGCACTAAGCTCGCTCAAGACTTCAAAGCTCAATCGCCCGCGACCGTTGCGGGCTTTTTTGCGCCCAATCGGTTTTCGCAAAGGTTGCTCCAAAAACGACGAAAACCTCCCGAAGGAGGCCATCGTTGCCCGAAGGCACTATCAGCTGGGTGGGCTGATCCAATTGGAGCGGGCGAGGCGATTCGAACGCCCGACCCTAACCTTGGCAAGGTTATGCTCTACCCCTGAGCTACGCCCGCACCGTTTGGTAGGGCGTATTTAGGCTTGTGATGAAGACGCCGCAAGAGGAAAATTCATACTATTGGAAGTTTTTTCGAACCTCGCAAATTTTGCGCTAAAACAGGCTGTGAAACAAAAGGCCAAGCGCGCTCAGCAAGATCATGCTCAAGGTTAAAAACATCCCGCCAACACGTCCTTTCATCACAGGGGGCGACGCAGAGAACGCCCATGCATGCAGCACACGGCCAACCAGTAGCAGCACGCCAAGCACGTGAACCGCGACGCTTGGCGCTCCCGACATCTCTACAAGCGCCAACAACAAAATCCCAAAGGGGGCATATTCTGCACAATTGCCCTGCGCGCGCATGCGCTTAAGCAAACTGTTATCGCCCTGATCGCCCATCGAAATGCGATTGCCGCGGCGATAGACAATAACGCGCGCGCTTAGCCACAAAAACAAAAGCGCCAGCAGCGCGCCATACAGCGATGTAATTTCAAGCATAAAACCTCCAAACATTTAGACGCCCCGCCAAGCACGACATGTATCTTGGCGGGGCGCTCTTCATCTTGCCACTTAAACTCCGGAGTTTGAGGCAGAGCCTCATTCCAGCGCGTCAGTGCAAATCAAGGGCATGCTGCAGCATGCTCAATCTCATTCCTCAAACTCAATCAGCAGATCTTTCGCATCAATTTGCGCACCCGCATGCACAGGCACCGCTTTAATCACCGCGTCGCGCTCTGCGTGAATGCCGGTTTCCATCTTCATCGCTTCGATGGTCAGCAGCAAATCCCCTTCTTCGACCTTTGCGCCCACCGTTGCCGCAACAGAGGCAACAACCCCCGGCATTGGCGCGCCGATGTGGTTCTCGTTGCCGCTTTCCGCTTTGGGACGCGCCGCAGTTGCCGCCTTGACCGAGCGGTTGGGCACACGGATCACGCGTGGCTGGCCGTTCAGCTCAAAGAAGACTTTGACCTCGCCGTCATCCATGGTTTCACCAACCGCTTGCAACCGGATCTCCAAAGTTTTGCCCGGATCAATCTCGGCTGAAATCTCCTCGCGGGGCTCCATCCCGTAAAAGAACGTGCGGGTCGGGAGCGCGCGCACAGGGCCATAAATGCGGTGACGCCCCATGTAATCAAGGAAGACCTTAGGATACATCAAATACCCATTCAGGTCTTCATCATCCACCGCGCGTCCATCAAGCAAGTCGGTCAGCTCAGCGCGTTTCGCGTCCAGATCAACCGCTGGCAAAGACTGCCCTGGGCGCGCGACATTGGGCGAATCGCCTTTTAGAACCTTATCGACAATGCCGCTTGGAAACCCGCCCGGAGGTTGTCCTAAATTACCGCGCATCATATCCACAACACTGTCGGGAAAGGCCACGTCGACCTCTGGGTCCTCTACTTCTGCGCGGCTAAGCCCTTGCGAGGTCATCATCAACGCCATATCGCCCACAACTTTCGAGGAGGGCGTCACTTTTACAATATCGCCAAACATTTGGTTCACATCCGCATAAGTGCGCGCAATCTCTGGCCAACGCTCTTCCAGCCCCAGCGAGCGTGCTTGCGCTTTGAGGTTGGTAAACTGACCGCCGGGCATTTCGTGCAGGTAGACTTCCGAAGCAGGCGCGGCGATGCCGCTTTCAAACGCAACATATTGTGCGCGTACATGCTCCCAGTAGTCCGACATCTCGCGCACAGCGTCGATATCGAGCCCCGTGTCGCGCTCTGTGTGGCGCAGCCCCTCGACAATCGAGCCGAGGCAGGGCTGCGATGTGCCACCGGAAAACGCATCCATCGCCGCATCAACCGCATCGACGCCCGCTTCTGCGGCCGCCAAAATCGTCGCGCCCGCAATGCCGGATGTGTCATGCGTGTGGAAGTGGATCGGCAGGCCGACTTCTTCTTTCAGAGCCTTTACAA
>CAYQZI010000076.1:0-13912 GCA_964421835.1 uncultured Planktotalea sp. | reverse complement strand
GGGCCGTCCTTGTCGGTGACGGTGAGCCTCTGCTACGAAAATACTGCGACCGATCTAATGGCGGCTTCGAGCCCAAACCGCATGATGCTGCACTTTGCACCAATGGCCGCTTTGACGTATTGCGACAAACGAATTACGAAGCATCATGTCCAAAATTCAAACTTCACCACTCGCCCAACCGTTGACACTGCCATGCGGCGCTACGCTCAAGAACCGGATCGCCAAGTCAGCGATGTCCGACTCTCTTGGCGACGGCGAAGGGAGCCCAACCGATGACCAGGTCAGGCTTTACGAGCGGTGGGCAAAAGGCGGTCTGGCATTGTCCATAATCGGCGAGGCTCAAGGCACACCACACTTTGCAGAGAAGCCGGGCAACCTCATTTTGAATAGCCAATCAGACCGAGATTTGCTCAAGCGTCTTGCTAAAGCAGGTGCAACCGACGACGCACAACTATGGCTCCAACTCGGGCACGCGGGCGCAATGGCGGATGCTGGGATCAGTACACCCAAAGGGCCGAGCGCTCTCGACCTGCCTGGCCTCGCTTGCGGTGCGTTGACATTAAACGAGATTCACGCGCTGCCCGCCGAATTTGCTCGCACTGCCAGCCTTGCAAAGGAACTTGGGTTCGGAGGTGTGCAGGTACACGCAGCGCATGGGTTCCTGCTCAGTCAGTTTCTGTCACCCTTGTTCAACAAGCGAGAGGATGCCTTTGGTGGTTCTCTGCAAAACCGAATGCGGCTGCTGTTCGAAGTAATCAATGAAGTGCGAAAAGCCGTTGGTCCTGAATTTCCGGTCGGTATCAAGCTGAACGCCACAGATCAGATTGAGGGCGGATTTGCTGAGGATGAGGCGCTTGAGGTCATTGCCGCTTTAGACCAAAAGGCAATCGACCTTATCGACATCAGCGGCGGCACATATTTCCCCGGTGCAGCATCCTCATCTGATCGGGCAGGCTCAGGCCCCTATTTCTTGGAATTCGCAGGTCGCGCCCGCGAAAAAACCAAGATACCTTTGATGGTCACTGGCGGATTCAAAACTCGCGATCAAGCAGAAGTCGCCATTATCGAGGGCAAGGCGGATCTTGTCGGGTTGGCTCGTGCGTTGGTTGTTGATCCGGAATTGCCATCATTTTGGCTTGCGGGTCAGCGCAGCGAGCCGCAGTTCCCGTGTTTCCGGAACCCGCCAGAAGGCGGTGTGACCGCGTGGTACACGATGCAGATCACCCAGAATACAAAAGGGGATGCTACACTTTCGTCTGACGATTTACAAAGCGCGATTGAGACTTACGAGAGCCGAGACGATACGAGGCGGCGTATTTGGAATTCAAAGCACAGCTGACCTTCGAGCAACCGCAGCGAAATGGTGCTTTGTCCGCAGTCTGTGAATTCGCCTATCATCAGATTTTGCGGTTGCAGCGAATGTCGGCAATGCGGGCTGCGAGCGAAGCATGGCCGAGGGACGATGAATGCCCGCAATGGGCCGTGAATGACGCCTCTTGTGACCGATTGAGTGCTGATGCTGCGCTGCATCGGATGGCCGCTGCGAGCCCAAATTCACTAATGCTGCAGGACATGCAAATAGCGGCTAATTGGTTAAAGCAACTCCGGAGAGAGGACGCCTTTTTCAACGTTACTGTATAGGTTCTTCAAGCGAGCTCTGATCAGAACACCGCAAAGCTGAGTGTAGTTTATCAAGCTACAGTTTTGAGCCGACTTCAGAAATTCCGTTTTGAGAGCCTTTGGCGAGCTCATTAGGAGCGTTCTGATCTCTTGTTTGATCGATCCTGTGAGCTTTAGGGCCAATCGGTTAAGCTAGAGCTCGTCACCTTGGCAACGTCTTGTTGCGATTTTGCGTGATTTGAACGGTACCGACCCGGGGCCTGGCCTTCTTGCTTGTTGAAGAAGGCGCTGAATTGGGCGGCTGACGTAAAGCCAAGGTAAGCGGCGATTTGCTCTACAGTCATATTGGACCGTGTGAGCAAGGCTTTGGCTTCTCGCTGGGATCGTTCGTGGATCAAATTTAGCGGAGATCTACCAAGGGATTTGGTCGCGATACTGTGCAATCTGTCGGGAGTCGTTCCCAGGTTAAATGCGTAGTCCTGAACGCGCCATCTTTTGCGGAACTGTGCTTCAACCAACTGACGAAACCGGCGAAGTAGGATCGTTTGCGGGCCGTCAGAAGATTGGGTGCGGCTGGCTTCATAGCTCCGTCGCCAAAGACGCACTAGAAGGCACCGCAGTTCCGCCTCGATGATAGTTTGACCGCCGGGCTGGCCGGCTTCAATTTCCGCTGAAATCGCAAGCAATGAATTTTCAATCAACACTTTCTCGTCAGGGTGCGTCGTTAGCGATAAGCTAGCTGTGTCGCTAAGCAGCATACGTAATTCCACTGCTTCTGGTCGGCTGCCTACTGCTGCAAACATACCGGCTTCATCGACCGCCAATTGGTAGCCTGATGATCCAGCAATTAACTTGATGGATTGGTGCGATTTAACAGGTTGGCAAAGCAAAACTGGCGCATCCATTTGGGTCACCGCCTCGACCGCAGAAGGCTGTTCAAGTGTTAGTTCAAGCGCTCCTGAATGAATGTAGATCAGTTGCCACGCGCCATCTGCTGCAGAATATGGGGCAACAATAATTCGGTCCTGTAATCCACTTTGTTGGGCAGTGAAGAAGAATCGCCCTTGTTCAAAAATCATGCTTCGTCGCCTTATGTCACAAAAAGATGCCAAAAAATGACAGGTATGGACCAAATTTTCGTATTCTAACGGGTTGCGCAAGTCGTAACACTACTTTTCAGCGTGTGGACGATCGAGGGTCGTTCTCAGGCATTGGGAGGAACATGTGTTAGAACGGCTTTCGATCAAAGCTGACGGGAGTGATGCGCGATCTGCGCAACTCGCTACGCATGCCGCAAATGAGGCGGCAAACAGCGCCGCACGCGCATTCTGGTCGTGGTCAACCACTTCAGCCAAAGAGCGTGCAGACATGTTGGCGGCCATGGCAGAAAGCCTTGATCAAGGGCGCGCAGATCTAATTGAAATCGCAGCCGGTGAAGTTGGTGCCGCGTCTGCATGGATCGATTTCAACATTGATATTGCGCAGAAAATTTTGCTTCAGGCCCGCGATCTTATCCCCTTAATGACAGACCAGAAAATCACGCATAACGACGGGCGAGCTTCTATCGTACGCCGCCAAGCCGTCGGTGTGGTTTTAGGGTTCGTACCTTGGAATGCACCTATTACGTTGGCTGCTCGCGCCTTGGCAGCCCCCATAGCGTGTGGCAATACCGTGGTTCTAAAGGCGTCAGAGCATTGCCCGAATACTCATAAGTTAATGGTAGATCTCTTCTCTGGAAGCGGTTTGCCTAGCAACGTTGTTACTGTTGTGACCAATGAGACGAGCGAAAGTCTCGATGTCGCAAGAACTTTGATCAAACACCCGGCTGTGCGTCGCATCAATTTTACTGGCTCAACCCGCGTTGGTCAGATTGTGGCAGTAGAAGCAGCTCAGGTTTTAAAGCGGTGTGTCCTCGAACTTAGCGGAAAAGCTCCTCTGATTGTACTTGAAGACGCGGATCTTGACTCAGCCGCAGCGGCGGCGATGACCGGTGCGTTTTTCAATCAAGGGCAGGTCTGTATGTCGACCGAACGGATCATCGTGATGGAAGACGTCGCGGATGATTTTGTAGCAAAGCTGGTTAAGAAGACGAGTGCACTGAGCGCATCCGACCCAAAAGATAGCGTCGCTCCATTAGGTCGTTTGATCAATTCTGATGCTGCAGCACGTGTCGCGGACTTGGTGGCCGATGCTGTCGCTCATGGAGCTGCGTTGAAACTTGGCGGCGAAGTTGCAGGCGAAGTCATGCAGCCCGCGATTTTAGATAACGTGACACCAGGGATGCGGATTTATCGCGAAGAAAGTTTCGGCCCCGTAGCTTCTGTTATTCGGGTGCGCAATGAAGAAGAGGCGATCTCGGTCGCGAACGACACTGAGTTTGGGCTTGCTGCGGCGGTTTTTGGCAAAGACCTTAAACGCTGTCATGCCATCGCCGACCGCCTTGAAACAGGGATCTGTCAGATAAACGGACCAACGGTCTTTGATGATCCAAACATGCCCTTCGGTGGCATGAAATCCAGTGGCTATGGCCGGTTCGGAGGAACTGCAGCCTTGGATGAATTCACCGAAATCCGTTGGTTATCGCAGCACAAAGCGCTCGATGCCGCACAAATCGAAGATATGCTTAATCTAGGGAGGACATAGCATGATGATGAAACGTAGAACGGCCCTAAAACTGGGTGCCGCCGCAGCTGCAAGTTTGGCTGCACCGCGCCTTGCGATGGCACAATCTGATGTCGTGAAAATCGGTGCCGTTGCACCAAAGACAGGCCCATTGGCAGGCGGCGCAACCGTGACACAATGGCCAAACGTTGCACTTTGGGCGAATGAAGTGAATGCCAAGGGTGGCATGATGGTCGATGGTGGTCAAAAGATGGTTGAAGTCATCGAATATGACGATCAGACAAATCCCGGCGAAACGATCAAGGCCGTGCAACGCCTGGCGACACAAGATAAGGCTGACTTCATCGTTGCCCCTTATGGCACCGGTCTGAACATTGCGGCGGCACCTTTGTTTGATCGTTACAAATACCCTCAGCTTGCCGTTTCCGCGATCACCGACCAGATTGAAGACTTGTCTAGCCAGTTTAGCAGCATGTTCTTCTTGCTTGGCTCAACAACTGCCTTCGTAAAATCGGTTGTTGATGTGCTCGCTGGCATGCAGAAAGATGGTACGCTAACTGGAAACAAGATCGCGATGGTCAATGTGGCAGACGCATTCGGCATCGAGCTCGCGACAGCCGCCCGACCGCTCTTTGCGGAAGCCGGTTTCGAGATTGTTTATGACACTTCCTACCCACTTGGTACGCAAGACCTGTCGCCAGTCGTGAAAGGTGCAAAAGCATCCAATCCGAACGCATTTGTTGCATGGTCATATCCGCCAGACACTTTCGGTCTAACAGAACAGGCCATCATTGAAGATCTGCAGGTTGAAGCCTACTACACCGCCGTGGCGACAGCGTTTCCAGCATTTGGCGGGCGCTTCGGTGCCGCTGCAGAAGGCATTCTTGGTGCGGGTGGATCGAACCCTGACAGCGATAAGTTCAAAGCCTATGCTAAAGCGCATATGGACGTCACAGGCAGCGCTCCTGACGGCTGGGCTTCAGCGACCACTTACGCATCCTTGCAGATCCTAGAGCAGGCAATTGGAGCCGTCGGTCTGGATCGTGAAGGTGTGACAGAGCACATCAAGTCATCGACCTTTGATACAGTTCTGGGCGACATGGCGTTTGACAGCAATAACTTCAATCCACAGTTCTGGACCGTCGGACAATGGCAAGGTGGTGTCTATCAGGGCGTCGCTGAAACCGGTCGCGATGGCGCAAAAACTGTGCAGTTGAAAAAAGGCTGGGCCTAAGAAGCCCTTCGGCCTCGCGTAGGCGCGCGGGGCCGAACACATTGGATACCTAAAATGGACATCATCATTATCGGGCTTTTGCTCGGTGGAACATATGCGTTGATCGCCATGGGCCTGAACCTGCAATACGGTGTGGCACGGATCATGAACCTTGCGAATGGCGAAATGCTCGTCGCTGGTGGCTTCACGGCTTTTTGGTTTTATACCGCTGGCAATATCAGCCCCGTCTTGACGGTCTTTATCGTCGCGCCCGTTGCGTTTGCCTTAAACTGGTTGATCTACCGCATCATGCTGGAACCATTAGTGCGCCGCGCTAAAAATCGTGGCCAGTTAGAGGTTGATAGTATCCTCGCTACCTTTGGGATGTCTTTTGTCGCCGTGGGCTTAATGTTGGCCTTCTTTGGCGGTGACTATTTCAATTACTCTTTCCTCGCGGTGCCCGTAACGATCCTAGGCGATACCTACGCGCAAAACCGCGTACTAGCGTTTGTCTGCGCGGTTGTGATTTGCGCGATCCTTTTCGCTTGGATTACCTTTTCCCGCCCGGGCCTTTCGTTGCGCGCTATTGCGGTTGCACCTGATAGTGCGCGGCTTGTTGGCATCAACGTGCGTCAGAAAGCTGCTATCGCGTTTGCACTGGGCGGCGCGATCACAGCCGTTGGTGGCGCTCTGATTTCATCTTTTCTTACGCTGGACGCCTCTGCCGGCGTCGCTTTCACTCTAAAGGCCTTGATCATCGTGATTATGGGCGGAGTCGGCGATGTGCGTGGCACAATCATCGCAGCGCTGCTGCTCGGTGTCGTGGAAACACTGGTCGCGTCCTTGATTGATCCCGGCCTGACACTCGCTGCGGCCTACACGCTCTTCATTCTTATCTTGCTCTTTCGTCCGCAAGGTCTTTTCGGAAGGGCGCAGACGTGATGGACAAAAAGGAAATCCAAGGACTTGTTATCGCGGTTATACTGCTAATTTTCGCAGCAGCATTGCCTTTTTACGGTTCAGATTACTTGCTTTCGATCGGCATAACGATCGCGATGTTCACTGTGCTCGCGACCTCTTGGGCGCTTTTTTCTGGCCCAACGCACTATATCTCACTCGCAACCGCTGCGTTTTTTGGCCTTGGAACGTATACCACAGGACTGGGTTTTGAGACGCTCCCTTTCTGGTCGCTCATCATCCTTGCAGGCGCTTTGGGTGCGATCCTTGCCGGATTCGTTGGGCTCGCGACCTTGCGCTTGTCTGGCGTCTATTTCGTGATCTTCACGCTTGGGTTGGCAGAACTCATCCGGCAAGTCATCACTTGGGGTCAAAACATGACCGGACAAAAAGGTCTCTATGTTCTGACTGATTTTACAGAGGCCAACCTGTATCAGATGTTGGTTGCGCTTGGTGCTTTGGTTTTTCTCACAGGTTGGCTCATCGGACGTTCTCGCCTTGGCTTTGCGCTTCGCATTATTGGCAACGATGAAACCGTCGCTGCACATTCCGGGATCAATACCGCGCAGGCGAAAGTCTTGCTCTTTATGGTGTCGGGCGCAGTTGCGTCTATGACTGGGGCTATCCTTGCGCCGCGCTATGTTTATATAGAGCCTTCGCTGGCTTTCACGCCACTGCTTTCGTTCCAAGTTGTTATCATGGCACTTCTTGGCGGTGTTCATCGTCTATGGGGACCTATAGTCGGCGTGATCCCATTTACTTTGATCTTGGAAACCATCTCCGCCAATTTCCCGAACCAAGTGACGCTGTTCATCGGTTTCGTTTTCCTGATCATCGTCTACTTCATTCCCCGTGGCTTTGCTGGGCTGCTTGAAGACTTGCGGCATTGGTCCCAAACGCGAGAGGGGCTGACATGAGTGAAGCTGTTCTTTCTTTGCGGGGCGCAACCAAGCGTTTTGGTGGTCTTGTCGCGGTCAATAACATCGATTTTGACGTGCGATCTGGTCAAGTGCTTGGCCTGATTGGGCCAAATGGATCGGGCAAATCGACTACCTTGAACCTGATCTCAGGCGCGCTGCCGCCTACCTCGGGGGAAATTTCTTTGCGCGGCGTCGCCATCACGGGTTTGCGAGCAGATAAAATCGCCAAGCGTGGAATTTCGCGTACCTTTCAATTGGTCCGACTGCTACCTTCTATGAGCGTTGAGCAAAACATCATCGCTGGTGCAGTCTTTGGCCATCGTCGCCGTTGGGGCGTTGCCGCCAAGGCGGAATCCAAGCGATTGGCCGAACGTGTCGGGTTAGAGGGGCAATCGAATCTTACAGTCGACCAGCTTACCTACATCGATACCAAACGCGTGGAACTTGCACGTGCTCTGGCCAGCGATCCAAAAGTGCTTTTACTGGATGAGTGGCTTGCGGGACTAAATCCAACCGAGCTTCAAGTCGGCATCAGGCTGATCCAATCGCTGCGCGATGAAGGGCGCACCATTATTCTGGTCGAGCATGTTATGGACGCGATCCGCTCACTTTGCGATTACTGCGTGGTCATGTCATCGGGCGCGAAAATCGCCGAAGGCACCCCAGAAGAGGTGCTGTCCGACCCAGAGGTAATTCGAGCCTATTTGGGGGATGACGATGCTTGATATCGACGGCCTAAGCGTCGCCTACGGTAAACACCGCGCTTTGGAAGAGGCGTCATTGCACGTCGATAAGGGCGAAATAGTCGTGATCCTTGGTGCGAATGGTGCTGGTAAATCAACGCTTTTGAAAGCGCTGTCTGGTATTTGCGAGGGGCAAGTGAGCGGTTCCGTCTACCTGAGTGGGCAAGCGTTTGTGGGCCTTTCCCCTGACCGCATTGTCGAAGAAGGTATTGCGCTTGTGCCGGAAGGTCGCGGAATATTTGGCGATCTGACTGTGGAAGAGAACCTCAAGCTAGGTGCGTTCCCGGAACGGGCAAAAGGCGAGGAGCAGGCGAACCTAGACCGAGTGTTTGCTTTGTTTCCGAAGCTTATTGAACGACGTCGACAAATCGCACGCACCATGTCTGGTGGAGAGCAACAGATGGTGGCCATTGGCCGTGCAATGATGTCCTCGCCGCAAATCTTGATGCTGGATGAGCCGTCCTTGGGTCTTTCGCCGCTGCTCTGTAAGGAACTTTTTCAAAACCTAAAACTCGTGCGCGCGCTCGGGATTGGTATCTTAATGGTAGAGCAGAACGCGAAGCAAAGTTTGGCAATTGCTGATCGTGGTTACCTGCTTGAAAACACGCGCATCGTCCATGAAGGCAAAGCCGACGCGCTTATGACCGACCCTGCGGTGCAAGCTGCTTACTTGGGCGGTGCTAGCGCTGCTGCGACGCCAAGTCCCAAAGCTGCGGCGAAGAGCAATGAGAAACTGCTGCCCAATAAAGTCACTCTGACGTCTGCAAGCAAAGATCGTCAATCTGCAGATAGCCTTGTTGGCCTTAATGTCAGCGACCTTGTGGCGAAAGCCGGGAATGCCGCTAAAGCCACGCCCCCTACTGTCGCGAAGTCGATGACTCAGGTCGCACCCCCTTCAAGCACTGATATCGACGAAATGCTCAAGGAATTCGAAATCGCGGCGGCGCGCGCGGGTCAACAGCGCCCTATGCCTAGCTACAAACCCATAAAACACGCAGGACCAAAGCCCACACCAATCCAAACAAAAAACGAAAAACCTGTGACAGTCGAAGTCTATCGCGCCCCTCGCGTTGACGTTTACCGCCGACGCCCAAACGGCGATTTTGAAAGGGACTAAAGATGCTAGACCACACATCACCAAAAACCCTCAAAGGTATGTATATCAACGGCCAATGGGTCACGCCAGTAGGCTCATTTGATGACATGAACCCTTCGGATGGCTCTGTTTGGGCTAAAGCGCCCGACGGCGGCGCTCTGGAAGCGCGAAGCGCGATTGAGGCCGCCAGAGCCGCTTTTCCAGCTTGGTCTAGCCTAATGTTCCAAGAGCGCGCAGAATACATGCTCAAGATCGCAGACATCATAAAACGTCGCCAAACAGATTATGCCGCTGCTAATCAGGGCGAAGCAGGTGGATGGGTCGGCAAAGGAATGTTTGAGGCAGGCTACGCCGTCGAAGTTTTTCGCGCAGCCGCAGCTATGTGTTATCAAAGCATCGGTGAAATCCTCCCTTCCGAGCATGGGAAGCTGTCCACAGCGCAGAGAGTGCCGATGGGGGTTGTCTCGGTAATTTCGCCTTGGAACATGCCCTGCATCCTTACCGCGCGCGGTTTTGCTTTTCCGATGGCGGCAGGCAACACGGTTGTTTTGAAACCGTCTGAAGATACCCCATTTTGCGGCGGTTTGTTCTTTGCTGAGGTACTGGAAGAAGCGGGCGTGCCACCGGGCGTTTTCAACGTTGTGACCTCCTCGCGTGAGCGCGTCGCTGAAATGGGCGATGAATTGGTTGAAAATCCAACGGTCAAAGGTGTCTCATTCACGGGTTCCACGCCAGTTGGCCGCTCCATCGCTGCAAAAGCAGGGGCGCATTTGAAGAAATGCTGTGTCGAACTTGGAGGGAAAGATAGCCTGATCGTACTGGAAGACGCAGATATGGAGCGGGCAACGTCCTCGGCCAGCTTTGGCGCATTTATGCACCAAGGCCAGATTTGCATGAGTGTGGAGAAAGTGCTGGTTCATGAGAGCATCTACCACGACTTCCTCGCAGGGTTGAAAGCGCGGGTAGCAAAGCTGAAAATGGGTGACACAGGTGACCAGTCCAACGTCATCGGCCCGTTGATCAACGATCGCCAAGTCAGCCGTGTTGCGGGACAGATCGAAGACGCAATCGCTAAGGGCGCAAAGGTCGAGTTTGGTGGCGGTGTACAAGGACGTTTTGTACAGCCGACGATCTTAACTAACGTCAATAGCTCCATGGACGTCTGGCGTGATGAAACATTTGGCCCTGTCGTTGTGGTGGTGCCTTTCAGCACTGACGACGAAGCCATCGCGCTGAACAACGATACGGAATATGGCCTGTCGTCTGGCATCATCACGCGCAACGAAGCACGCGCTTTGGAAATGTCCAAGCGCTTGGAAACTGGAATGTGCCACGTCAACTGCTCCAGCGTAAATGATGAGCCACATGTGCCCTTTGGTGGCTCAAAAGCATCTGGGGTTGGACGACACGGGGGCCGCTGGTCGATGGAGACGTTCACAGAGACCCGCTGGATCACGCTGGATCGGGGTCATCGCCCTTATCCGCCGGTGTTTTAAGGATAGGCCATGCAAAATCTACTTAAAGGCAAAAAGATCGTTGTGACCGGTTCATCTTCCGGCATTGGCTGGGAGACGGCGAAGGTATTGACTGAGCAAGGCGCAGAAGTTCTTGGTGTTGATATCAACAAAAACTTCGATCACGTTGAAGAGTTTTACCGCGTGGATCTGTCTGATCCCCGCGCGATTGATGCGCTGGTTGATGTACTGCCAGATGGGATTGACGGGCTAGTGAACAACGCGGGCTTGCCGCCAACGCGACCGGCCGAGCAACTGCTTGCGATCAATCTTTTAACGATTAAGCATCTCACCCACGCGATAACCAAAAAGCTTAACGACAACGCGAGCATAGTGAACGTTGCATCGCTTGCAGGGTTTGGATGGCAAGACGCAATTCCAGCGATCAAAGCAAGCGAAAGCCTCACGTTTGACGGTATCCCAGCCTTCATGGCCGAGCATAACGTCACCAACGAAGGCGGGCGCAGCTATTTCTTCACCAAGGAAGCGCTGATTGCATGGACAATGCAAAACCGATGGACTTGGCGGGATCGGGGCATTCGAATGAATGTGGTTAGCCCGGGTCCTGTGAATACGCCGATCATCGGTGACTTCCTCGAAACCCTCGGCGCTCGCGCTGAAGAAGACGCCCGCGTGATGGACCGCCCCGGTGAAGCCACCGACATCGCGCCTATCATTGCATTTTTGCTTAGCGACATGTCCGCATGGATACGCGGCACTAACATCCCAGTAGACGGCGGAATGTCGTCCAACATCCTGTGCGAAATGCACGGGCTTTAGGAAAGGAATCGATATGTCAGTCCTAGCTTGGATCATCCTTCTGGTCATACTAATCGCCGTCGTCGTGGTTCTTGCCGCATCCTTTTATCAGCGCGCTTCCAACGAAGTTGCGCTCGTGAAAACGGGCATCGGCGGGCGCAAAGTCGTGATAGACGGTGGCACCTTAGCACTGCCCTATTTCCACGAAGTCGCACGGGTGAATATGCAGACCATTCGCATGAGCGTTGCATGTCACGGCGAACGTTCGCTGATCACGCAAGACAAGCTTCGCGTGGATGTAGAAGCGGAGGTTTACGTTTCCGTCAAACCAGAGGAAGACGCCGTAAGCCGCGCCACACAAACCCTTGGCAAACGCCTCTTCCAAGCAGACCAACTGCGCGGTTTGCTTGACGGTATGGTGATCGACGCACTAAGGGCCGAGGCAGCGAAGTCTACGATGGATGACCTGCACGAGAACAGGGGAGCATTTGTTGGCGCAGTCCAAACAGCTTTGACCGATCCACTTGCGAAATTTGGGCTTGAAATGGACAGCGTGTCCCTCATTGGCCTCGACCAAACGCCGTTTTCTGCTTTGGATGAGAACAACGCGTTTAACGCTGTCGGAATGCGTAAACTTGCTGAAGTGATATCAAAATCTCGCAAAGAACGTGCGGAGATTGAAAGAAACTCAGAAGTTTCCGTCACTCAAACCACCATGGAAGCCGAAAAGCGCAAGCTTGAGATCGAGCTAGAACAGCGCAAAGCCGAGATTGCGCAAACTCAAGAGATCGAGACGCTCGTTGCAAATCAAATGGCAGAGATTGCCGGTAAGAAAGCTGACGCCGAACGCTCAAAGGCGCGGGCGCGCATTCAGATGGAGCAAGATATTCAAGCTGATGAAATCGCTAGTGCCAAAGCGCTGCGGCACGCCGAGATCAGCCGCGAACAAGATTTGGAACTCGCAGAACAAGACCGCTTGATCCAAATTGCTGCCAAAAGCCAAGAAGAAAGTCAGGCGCAAGCGAAGGCGGACGTAGCACGCACCGAGGCAGTCAAAGCTTCTGAAGCACTGCAAACCGCAGCAGCACTGGCGCAAGCCGAACGCAACAAGGCGCTGGCGCTTTTGTCGGCGGAACAAGACGCCGAAGCCGCTGCAGCGCGCACGCGCATCGCGTCTGAAAGTGGAAAGGCAACAGCCAAAGACAAGCGCATTGCGATGGAAGAAGAAGCGCTCGCGGTGAAAGCCGTAGAGCTGGCGCAGGCAGAAGCAACGCTGGCACGTATCAACGCTGAGAACGCGCGATCCGAAGCAATTGTAGCGATGGAACTGGAAAAAGCGCGCTTGGAATCTATGCCCAAAATTTTGGCGGAGATGGTCAAGCCTGCTGAGAAAATTAAAGGGATAAGCATCAACCACATAAGCGGCATGGGTTCAGGTGCAGGCGGCTCAGCGGAGGCCAAAGCACCCGTAGCACAAGCAATCGACAGTATCATGGACATGGCCGTTCAGATGCCAGCGTTGAAGAAAATCGGAGATGCGGTTGGAGTGAACCTCGAAGACCCTCTAAATGAGGTATTGAGCCAACCTGAAAATAAATAGCCTAAGCTTTTGGAACTTCAGTCATCCCCTAAGAAAATTGGTCTGACCGATTTATCTGCTGCTTGATCGATAACGCAGGGAATAGCGATTTTGTTCTACCGGCGCGAAGCGACGAAACCGGCCGTTAGTTCATAAGTTTTTTAGTCAGCTTAGTCCGCAGACCGTGAGTTAAAACCAATCCAAGTTTTGCGGTCGCAGCGAATGTCGGCTGGGCGGGCTGCGGCCGCAGCATCTTGACGGGCAGGAGAAGGTCCGGTTTGGGCCGACTGCTCCCAGTGCTTCTAGCTGCGGCTCGTTGCGCTAGCTCTAAATAGGTGCCCCTCGAAATAGCCACAAAAACCTTTGGCGTCCGAAGAATAGTGCTGCAGCGACAATCGCAACACACACAGCAGCCAACCAGTTTGGCAAAGTGAACCAGGGCACAACGGCAGCGACACCAAATTGAAAGAAGTCAATTCCGGCTCGAATCGGCCCCGGTGTTTCAACCATAGTATGTTTCTTATCTCCGTTGGTTGTGAACACAGTCGGAAGGCCCACCATGACAATTAGAGCCACAACGCCAAGAATTGGGTGAAACGACCCAACGAACCAAGTGCCAGTTACCCAAGCTATGATCTCAGTCATGAACCGAAAACCTGAGCCAGCTGGCGAATCGTGCATGTGCGTTGTGGTCTTTGAATCATTCATACATTCATCGCTCCGAGATTAAGGCTGGATTAATAATTGCACAGCTTGCTTCAAGAGTCTCGAAACACCCAAATTCCTACCAAACTCGTCTATTTGATCATCAAAATTTAGTGCGAATGTCCGCAATGCGTGCTGCGACTGCAGCATTTTCTATACCTGCTCAACGGCGGCTAAGGGCCGA
>CAYQZI010000075.1:2208-13994 GCA_964421835.1 uncultured Planktotalea sp. | reverse complement strand
GCGGGCGCGCGGCAGGTGCAAGGCACGCTCAATGGTTTGGGCGAGCGCTGCGGCAACGCCAATCTTACCACGCTGATCCCGATCCTGCTGCTGAAAGAGCCCTACGCAAGCCAGTTTGAAACCGGTGTTGCGCTGGAAAACCTGCATTCGCTCACTCAAATTTCGCGCACGCTCGATGATATCCTGAACCGCGTCCCATTGCGCCAAGCGCCGTTTGTTGGCTCATCGGCCTTTGCGCATAAAGCGGGGCTGCACGCGAGCGCGATCTTGAAAAACCCCAGCACCTACGAGCACATTGAACCCGCGATTGTCGGCAATGAACGCATCATTCCTATGTCCAATCAAGCGGGGCAATCCAATCTGCGCAAACGTCTCTTTGATGCGGGGCTCAGCGTGGCCAAGGGCGATCCGGCGCTTGGATTTTTGCTCGATGAAATAAAGGCGCGCGAATCCCAAGGTTATTCTTATGACACCGCGCAGGCCAGTTTCGAGCTGCTCGCGCGCAAAGCGCTTGGGCAACTTCCGACCTTCTTCGAGGTGAAGCGCTACAAGGTCACGGTGGAGCGGCGCAAGAACAAATACGATCAGATGATTTCCCTTTCCGAAGCGGTTGTCGTGCTGAAAGTGGATGGTGAAAAGAAGCTCTCGGTTAGCGAATCTATGGATGAAACCGGCTCTGACAGGGGGCCTGTGAACGCTCTGTCCAAAGCTTTGGCGAAAGATCTCGGGCAATATCAAGAGATGATCGACGATATGCGTTTGGTGGATTTCAAGGTGCGTATCACGCAAGGGGGCACCGAAGCGGTGACGCGTGTCATCATCGACAGCGCTGATTCTAAAGGGAATCGTTGGAGCACCGTCGGTGCATCGCCCAATATTGTGGACGCAAGCTTCGAGGCTTTGCTCGATGCGATTCAATGGAAACTCATTCGCGATACGCAAGAAAATTGATAGAGTAACCTTGACGTTACATGTCACCTTAGCTACCCATGTCACCTAAGAGTTACATGGAGGGTAGATATGTCTTGGCTCATCTTACTAATTTCCGGCGGTCTAGAGGTGGTTTGGGCCTCGGCGCTCAAAGCCTCTGACGGGTTCAGCAAGCCGCTTTATAGCGTGATCGTTGCGCTTGCGGCCTTTGCAAGCTTCTGGCTCTTGGCCTACGCGATGAGGTCGCTGCCCCTTGGCACGGCCTATCCTGTTTGGGTGGGCATCGGCGCGATTGGGTCTTTCATCATCGGAATTGTCGTGTTTGGCGAAAGCGCCTCGGCGATGCGGATCGCGAGCGCTGGTTTCATTGTCCTTGGCATTCTCGGCCTGAAAGTGGCGGAGGGCTAAGCCATGATAAGCGCACAGACTTTAACGCGTGTCCGTTTTGCAGGACTTGGCCTCGCCGGGCTGATTTGCGCCGCCTATAGCGGTTTGGCGATCGCTTGGGATACACCGCAACCTTTCTCGCCCTGGCTTCCCGGAGCGGCAGGAATTGCGGCAGCGGTGATCATTTGGATCTCCGTTTTCGCCGCAGGTCGCCGCAATACACAGATCGCGATGGACGAGCTTTATCAACAAGAATGGGCGCGCGCGGTGCAGTTTTCCTATTGGATGGGCATCGTGCTTTTCATCATCGCGGCAGTGCTTATTGCCCGCGGCGTTGTGGGGCAAACCACAGGGTTCGCCGCCTTTGGCACGGCTTATGGCGCGCTGCCGATGCTCGCCTTTTGTGTCATCACGCTGCGTGGTTAGACCATGGCGCAGCTTCTGAACACATTGAAAGAATTGCGGAGTGAAAAGGGCTTTACCCAAGCCTCTTTGGCCGAAGCGGTCGGTGTCTCGCGCAAGACGATCAATACAATCGAAAACCATGTGTTCACGCCCTCTACCTTGCTTGCGATGCAAATTGCGCAGGTGCTGGAGCTGAGTGTGCATGACATTTTTTACGTGAAAGACGACTGATATGTTGCTGACATTATTGAAATTTACTGCGGTGAGTTTTTGCATTACTGCGCTGATCGCTCTTGGCCTCATTGTCTCTGATCGGCCTAAGGATTTCACCGACGAGCAGATGTCCGAAGGACTTGATTTTGAAAGCACAATTGCGCGTGGTATCAGTGATTTACCTGATCAAGCTCATCTAAAAATGGCTGACGGCTGGAAGATGCCAGTGCGCCGTTATGGCGCGCAGGATGCAAGCAAGCCATTGTTGATTATGGTGCATGGCTCTGGCTGGTTGGGTTTGCAATTTAACAGCCTTGCGAATAGCTTATCGGGCGAAGCTTATGTTGTTGTACCTGATTTGCGCGGACATGGCGCAAGCCCTGAGCGGCGCGGCGATGTGGATTACATCAACCAGATGGAGGATGATCTCGCCGAGCTGATCACATCCGAGCGTTTGCCGGATCAACAGGTGATCGTGGTGGGGCACTCTTCCGGTGGCGGTTTGGTTGTGCGTTTTGCAGGCGGCGAACATGGCGGTTTGATGGACCAAGCGATCCTGCTCGCGCCATTCTTGAAATATAACGCACCAACAACACGGCAAAATTCAGGGGGGTGGGCGCATACGCTCACGCGCCGGATTATTGGCCTCTCGATGCTCAACACCTTCAAGATCACAGCGCTCAATCATCTCAAGATTATTCAGTTCAGCATGCCCAAAGCCGCGCGCGAGGGAGCCTATGGTCACCTTGCCACGCTGAGCTATTCCTACCGCCTCAACACTGGTTTCGCGCCGCGCATGGACTACCTCAAGGACGTCGCCGCTTTGCCAAAATTCATGGTGATCGTTGGCAGCGCGGACGAGGCGTTCTTTGCCGATCAATTCGAGCCTGTGATGAGCGCGGCGAGCGACAAAGGCAGCTATCACATTGTGGATGGCGAGAGTCACCTGAGCATAGTAGATGCAAGCGCAACTGAAAGCCTGATCCGAGGGAATCTGAAGTGAGCGACACACCTGATTGGCACGCATGTGCCGCGATTGTAGAGCGGGGCGATCCTATGCGTTTTCGTGCAGCAATGGCGGCGCCTGCGGCGGCGCGTGCGATCCTGTTTCCAATCTATGCGGCGAACGTAGAGATCACCCGCGCGCCTTGGGTCACGCAGGAAGAGATGATCGCAGAGATGCGCTTGCAATGGTGGCGCGACGTGATGGAGGAAATAATCGAGGGCGGCGAGGTGCGCCGCCACGAGGTCGCGACCCCGCTTGAGCGGGTGCTCAGTGGCGAAGGGGCACAGGTGATGGATCGCCTCATCGCCGCACGCCGCTGGGACATTTACAAAGACCCGTTCGAGGATGCGGCAGCCTTCACGCGCTATCTAGAGGACACGGCGGGCGGTTTGCTCTTTGCCACCTGTGATGCGCTTGGACGCGTCGATGAAAGCGCAGCGCTGGATGCTGGCTATGCCGCTGGGTTGGCTGGGTTTTTCCAAGCTATTCCTGCCCTTGAAGAGGCCAAGCGCATTCCCTTGCTTGATGGGCGCGCAGAGGCGATTTCCGAGCTGGCAAAGAGCGGCCTGACGCGGTTGCAAAGGGCACGTCAGCACCGCTCAAAGCTCGCGAAATCTGGCTGCATCGCAATGGCGCATGTGGGCCCGCTTTTGCAGCGCGCGGCCAAGGATCCAATGGCCGTTGCAGACGGGAGGCTGGAGATCACTGCCCTCAGCAGCTCGCTGCGTCTGTCAAAGGCGGCGCTGTTAGGTCGCTGGTAGGGGATCTTTCGGGCGCATCATCAACCAAATCAAGGCTGATCCGGCAAGTGCCAAGAAAGGGATCATCGCAAGGTTCACGGCGGTCCAGCCTTGCACCGGGTCGCCGCCAGAGCAGTTCATCAAACCACCCGAGGCGAGCGAGGCGATTGTCACACCGCCAAAGACAAACAGATCGTTCATGCCCTGTACGCGACCACGGTCTTGCGGCCCATGGGACGAAGTCAGCATCGCCGTCGCGCCGATAAAGCCAAAGTTCCAACCGATTCCCAGCAAGATCAGCGCGATGAAAAAGTTCTCGAGCTCTACGTCATTCAGCGCGACTGCACCTGCAGCGGCCAGAATGATCAAACCCGCGCCAACAATTTTTTCAACGCCAAAGCGTGCGATCAAATGACCTGTGAAGAACGATGGGATGAACATCGCCAAAACATGGCCAGAGACAACGTCTGCTGCTGTGTTCGTGGTATATCCACACCCCACAACCGCCAAGGGAGTCGAGGTCATCACGAGGTTCATCAACGCGTAAGAGACCATGCCGCAGATCATCGCGACGGCGATGCGCGGTGTTTTGATCAGCTCGAGCCGCGAGCGCGGGGCGGGCGCATCGGCGTCTGGTGCGGCGGGAGGTGGGATATTGATGAACAAAAACAGCGCTGAGCCAATGACATTGATGCCAATGACAACAAGGTAGGTGCCAAAGAAGGGCACCACATAGGCGTCCGCCGTGAATTTCACCAATTGCGGGCCAATAATGGCGGCGGCCAGTCCACCTGCCATGACGTAGGAAATCGCTTTAGGGCGAAAGGCTTCGGAAGCTGTGTCAGCCGCAGCGAAGCGGTAAAACCCTTGCGCGCTCATGTAGAGGCCAGTGAAGAAACTGCCGAGCAAAAACAGAGGGAAATTCGAGTAATAAAGCGCCGCCGCACCAATGATCCCGCCCATCGCGCCGCCAGCGGTGCCAATCCAAAAGCCCGCGCGTCGCCCATAGCGCTGCATCACCGACGAGATTGGCGTCGCGGCGCACATAGAGCCGATTACGATCATCGAAATCGGCATCGTGGCAAAGCAGATATTGGAGGCCAGCGATTGGCCAGCAAGCCCAGCAATCGTAAAGAGCATCGGCATTTGCGCACCAAGCAAAGCTTGGGCGAGGATCAGAATAAAAACCGTGCGGCGGGAGGAGGAAACAGCTTGAGTCATGTGCAAGCAGTAGTGCGCCATGCGCGCGGTATCAAGCGTTCATGCAAGATCGATTAGATGCGCGAACGAGCCGCTGACATGTCCATCGATCAGGCCCATGTCAGGTAGCTTGGTTTGCTCTGCGTCGCGCGCTTGAAACAATGGCGTGCCGCGGGCGTGCAAAGTGCTGGCGTAGTGAAACTCATGAGCGCTCCAAGCGCCTTTGAAAGGGCCATGGGCGGCGCTTAGGGCGCGATATCCTAAATGGAGTTTGCGCTGCGCAAAAGAGGTTTCCAGCGCGAGCAATCCTGCCATTTCATGGCGTGTGCCCTGCGCATCGATCAAGCCCTGACCCAGAAGCATATACCCGCCACACTCGCCGTAAACGGGTTTGGTTTTGGCGTGCGTGCGCAGGGAGGTCAGAAAAGTCTCGGCGTTTGAGATTGTTCCTGCATAGAGTTCGGGGTAGCCGCCGGGCAGAAAGACGAAGTCTGCCTCAGGAATAGGGGTGTTTTCCAGCGGTGAAAACGGCGTGATCTGCGCGCCAGCGCTGCGCCAATCTTGCAAAAGATGCGGGTAGGCGAAAGCGAATGCGCGATCAGAGGCAATCGCAATCCGTTGCGCGGGGGGCGTGATTTTTTTAGAAAAATCGGTGCCTGCAATCGATCTTGCAAAGCTGCTCAGCGTCGTCAGATCAACGTTTTGTTCCACAAGATCAGCCGCTTGCTCGATAAACCCATCAAGATCATCCCGCTCTTGCGCTTGCACCAATCCAAGATGGCGCGAGGGCGTTTCGATCTGTGTCTTGCGCGGCACGGCGCCAAGCACTGGAATGCCAATAGGCTCTAACGCGCGGCGCAACATCGCCTCGTGGCGCGCGCTGCCGACTTTATTCAAAATGACACCAGCGATTTGTACATCCGGATCATGGCTCGCAAACCCTGCAGCAATCGGCGCAACCGATTGCGCCATGCGCGCGGCATCGATCACCAAAATCACCGGCAGTTTCAAAAGCCGTGCCAAATCCGCGACCGAGCCACGCCCATCGGGCGGCGCCCCATCAAAAAGACCCATTGCGCCCTCGATCAACAAAGGCGCATCGCCGCAGGCGAGGGACTTGATGCGCGCATCGCTCATTGCCCAAGCATCGAGATTAAAGCACGGCGCACCTGAGGCAGCTTCGTGAAACCGTGGATCAATATAATCAGGTCCGGACTTGGCCCCGCGCACAAGCGTTCCCCGTCTTTTCAACGCGCGCAAAAGGCCGAGTGTGATCGTGGTTTTGCCCGAGCCAGAGGCAGGGGCGGCAATGATCAGACCTGTGCTAGCCCTCATGACGCTTCTGCGGGTCGGCCTCGTCCCAAGGGATCGACGTTGCGCGGCTCAAATCCTTGTGCAATCGCTTGCCAGTCAAGCGTTTGACGCATTAGGACAGAGCGGCCAATGCACAGGATTGAGGGTGGTTTAAGCCCCGCCTGCGCGATGTCCTCGGCCATGCTGCCTAATGTGGTTTCCAGCACATGCTGATCCGGCGTTGTCGCAGAGGTCACAACCGCGGCAGGTTCAGCGGGGTCGCGCCCTGCGTCCAAAAGCGCGCGCGCGATGCGGTCCACATGTTTCATACCCATGTAAATCACCAAGACCTGCGCGCCATCGGCAATGGCTTTCCAGTTCAGCGAAGAGGGCGTATCGCCCGTCTGATCATGCCCCGTCACAAAGGTCACAGATTGATTCACATCGCGATGCGTCACAGGAATGCCCGCATAGGCAAGTCCGCCAATGCCTGCGCTGATACCTGGGATAATGCGGATCGGCACGCCATGTTGCACAAGCGTTTGGCCTTCTTCGCCGCCACGTCCGAACACAAATGGATCGCCACCTTTCAAGCGCAAAACGCGTTTGCCTGCACGTGCAAGTTCCACCAAATGGAGTGAAATATCACGTTGCTTGGCGGATGGTTTGCCGCCGCGCTTGCCTGCATAGATATGCTCGGCCTGCGGTGCCCATGCAAGGATTGCGTCCTGCACAAGGGCATCATAAACGACCACATCCGCTTGGCGCAGTGCGTTGAGCGCATGCAAGGTCAAAAGACCGGGGTCGCCGGGACCCGCACCCGCAAGCCATACCCAGCCGGGCTCGAAATCGGGCCAGTCATTGCCAGGCAAAACGGGCAGGGTGGAAAGTGAATCGCTCATACTCCCTTATGGCCTTTGCGGAAAAATTGCGAAAGTGGGCAAGCGACATGCAATGAGGAATTGGCGGCATGGTTTTGCGCGACTATAGTTCGCGCGATGAGCAGGAAACCCGAAACAGAGTTGCGCCGAGGATGGACCACGGGCGCTTGTGCGACCGCCGCTGTGCAAGCGGCACTTGGTGGCTTGTGGGAAGGGCGTGTTCCAAAATCTGTTCAGGTTACTTTGCCCCGTGGTGAAACACCTGTTTTTGAAATCGAGCGGAGCGAGATCGGTGACGGCTGGACGCGTGCTGCGGTGATCAAGGATGCAGGTGATGATCCTGATGTGACGCATCTAGCGCTCATTGAAGCGTGTGTTTGCGTTTCCGATGGTGGCGTCGTTTTCAAAGGGGGCACAGGCATAGGACAGGTCACGCGCCCCGGTTTGCCCATTGCGGTGGGCGAGCCTGCGATCAACCCAGTGCCGCGTGAAATGATGGAAGCTGTCGTGCGCGACACCGCTGCGCGTTTAGGCGAAAACCCCGATGTGGAGATCACATTGAGCGTGCCAAATGGCGCAGAACTGGCGTTGAAAACTTGGAACCCACGTCTTGGCATTATTGGCGGTCTGTCGATCCTTGGCACCACAGGCATTGTGCGCCCTTTTAGTTGCGCGGCTTGGATTGCCTCTATTCATCGCGGCATTGATGTGGCTTGCGCTGAGGGTCTGCAACATGTGGCGGGATGCACTGGCGCAACCAGTGAAAAAGTCGTGCAGGAGATGTTTGACCTGCCAGATCACGCGATGCTCGATATGGGCGATTTTGTTGGTGGTTTGCTGAAGTATCTCGCGAAACATCCTGTGCCGCGCATCACGATTGGCGGCGGGATTGGCAAAATGACCAAGCTTGCGCAAGGCGCGCGCGATTTACATTCGGGGCGCTCTCAGGTGGATTTGGTCGCGCTGTCGCAGGTGCTTGGGAGCCCTGATGTGGCGCAGATGAACACCGCTTTGCAAGCTTATGAAACTATGGGCGCGCCTATGGCTGATTGGGTGGCGCAAAACGCGCTTTTGAACATTCGCGCGATGTTGCCGAGCTCTGTGTCGGCGGATGTCGTTGTGATTGATCGCAAGGGCGGGGTCCTAGCGCGCGCATGACGCTTCTTATTCTTTCAGGCACAGGTGAAGGGCGACAGATCGCGACGAAGCTTCATGAGCAAGGCGTTGATCTGACTGCGTCCTTGGCGGGGGAGACGCGTAACCCTAAGGATCAAGCGGTGCCTTTGCGCATCGGTGGCTTTGGCGGTGAAGATGGATTTCGCACTTACCTAACTGAGGCGAAAATCACCGCAGTTTTGGATGCGACGCATCCTTTTGCGAGTGCGATTTCCGAACGCTCGGCACGTATCTGTGCAGAACTTGGTCTTCCTTATTGCCTCTATGCACGTCCCGCTTGGCAAGCGGGTGAAGAAGACGATTGGACTGACTTGGAAGACGAACGCGACGCCGCGAAACACATTGAACAGGGTGCGACAGTCTTCCTTGCGACGGGGCGAAAAACGCTGGAGCACTTTGCGAATCTGTCATCTTGCAGGCTGATCTGTCGCCAGATTGATCCGCCTGACGGGCCGTTCCCATTTCCGAATGGGGAATTCTTGATCGGGCGACCACCGTTCTCTGTCGAAGACGAAATCGCACTGTTTAAAAGGCTGAACATTGATTGGCTCATCGTCAAAAACGCAGGCGGCATGGCGAGCTTTTCAAAGCTTGAAGCCGCACGCGCGCTGAAGATCAAAGTCGGGATGATCAAACGCCCCGAGATGCCGCAGGCGCATCGCGTGACGCAAATTGAAGAGGCGATAGAATGGGGCAAAGCGCATGGATGAACGGGTGATCCTTGGCGATACTTGTGTGCTGGAGGGGGCAGACTGGTTGGCGCGCTATGATCCTCGCTTTAAACAGGCGTTGAACGAGGTTGGCCCGCTGCCGCTACGTCTAAAGCCCGAAGGTTTTGATCAATTGCTCAATGCGATCATTGGCCAGCAAGTCTCTGTCGCGTCGGCCAATGCGATTTGGGGGCGAATGGTTGATCTTGATTTGACCACGGAGGATACGATTGCCAGTGCGAGCGACGTAGACCTGCGCGCCGCTGGGTTAAGCCAGCAAAAGATGCGCTATGCACGTGCTTTGGCTGATGCGCGGATTGATTATGATGCGCTTCGCGACATGCCTTCGGATACGGTGATCAAAGCGCTCACGCAGGTCACGGGTATCGGCCAGTGGACTGCTGAAATCTATGCGATGTTCAGTCTTGGGCGCGCAGATGTTTTCGCGCATGGTGATCTTGCCCTGCAAGAAGCCGCGCGTGTGCTGCTAGAGCTGCCAGAACGACCCAAGGAAAAGCAAATGAAACTCATCGCTGCGGAGTGGTCGCCGTGGCGATCAGTTGCAGCGCGCGTGCTTTGGGCCTACTACCGCGTAGCAAAAGCACGGGAAGGGATCAGATGACACGCGTATTGAATGCAGAGCGGCGCGAGCCGGTATCGGGCGAAACGCGCTCGGTTGTGGTGTTTCTACACGGCTATGGCGCGAATGGCGCGGACCTGCTGGGGCTTGCCGACCCCTTGGGCGAGCATTTGCCCGACACGCTGTTCGTTGCACCGGATGCGCCTGAAGACTGCGCTGGCGCGCCCATGGGCTATCAGTGGTTCCCAATCCCTTGGATCGATAATTCGTCTGAGGAAGAGGCAGAGCGCGGCATGAATGCGGCCGTCGAAGATCTCAATGCCTTCCTTGATGCGTTGATGGTGGATGAGGATGTTTTGCCGGAACAAGTTGTTTTGTTTGGCTTTTCCCAAGGTACGATGATGAGCTTGCATGTCGCGCCGCGCCGCGAGGATGCGGTGGCTGGCGTTGTCGGTTTCTCTGGGCGCTTGCTTTCGCCTGAGTTGCTTGCCGATGAAGTGGTGGTGCGTCCGCCGATCTTGCTGGTGCACGGCGATGCGGATGATGTGGTGCCTGTGCAATCGCTTCCCGATGCGGCAGATGCTTTGCAAAAAGCGGGCTTTGAAGACGTTTATGCACATATCATGAAGGGCACGGCGCATGGGATTGCGCCTGATGGCCTGTCTGTTGCATTGGCGTTTATGCGGGACAAACTGAACCTCTGAAACAGTGCTGTGAGAGGCCGTAATTCTACGGCTTGTCAGATGGCTTTCCCTAGATATAGTGGCTCTTAGAAGGGGCAGGGCTAGTCCTGCTCTGAGACGACGATCCATGGGGGATTAGAGCTTCAAAAAAGGACCGTTTGAAGGCAGCCAAAGCTGCTTGCTGTGTCGACCTTTCACGAGGGCCGCAGCATGAACACTGACTTGATTGAAATTGACCCGTATGTGCATCAGCTTAATACGCATCGCACATTGGTCTTGAATGCAGATATGCAGCCGCTCAGCTGGATGCCTCTGTCTACATGGTCTTGGCAGGAAGCGATGACCGCTGTGTTGCAAGACCGTGTTATCCAGTTGAAAACATACGACGAATTGGCGGTACATAGCGCGAGCCAATCCTTTGAAGTGCCCGCGGTCGTCTGTCTGCGCCAATACCACAAGCGCAAGAATGCGGCGTTCACACGTTACAATTTGTTCCTGCGTGATGGGTTTTGTTGCCAATATTGCGGGACCAAGAAAGCGGCGAAAGATCTGACGTTTGATCATGTGCTTCCGCGCTCGCGCAAAGGGCCTGCAACGTTTGAAAACATCGTGGCTGCCTGTCAGTCGTGTAATCTGCGCAAGGCTAATAAAACACCGCGCGAAGCTGGGATGAAATTGCTGCGCAAACCGCGTGCGCCAAGTCCGCATGAGCTGGATAAAGTGGGTCGCAAGCTGGCACGTGTGCAAAAGGAATTGCATCAGACCTGGCTTGATTTTCTTTATTGGGGCGCTGATCTGGAGGAGTGAGCGCTAAAGCTTATTCGGCAAGCCGCGCCCATTGTTCCACCAACGATTTGGATTGTCGCGATTGGGGTCATAGGCGGCGCGATGGGCGAAATCCTCGCGCAGGAACACCACAGGTTCCTCGTAATGATGCACCTCTAGGATCGCATCCATGACCTTGGCAAGCACGGCTTCGTCGCGTTCGATCGAGACTTTCAGCTCGACCATCGGATAGGTCTCTGTTGCGCCGGGGGTGAACGCTTTGACGTGGGTATGTGTCGTCGAATTCGGCTCTGGCTGTGCGGTTTCAAAGCCCACGGCAGAGACGCTGGCGTTGCGCTGATAACGGCCATAGCTCAACGGATGGACCTGCATGATGGCATCAAGAATGCGGTCCGTGTCCTCGAGCAGGGTCTGGATTTCCAGCGTCCAAACAGGGATGAACCGGCCAGACTTGGCGGAATAATTACTTAGGTCGCTCATTTCTATTCTTTAAATCCAAGGACTTGATGATTTTGCTCAGGTCTTTCTCTTTATGTTTACGCTCTTGCAAAGACAGCGTGTTGAACGCATCTTCCGCTACAAGGCGGCGCCAGCGGGTCACGCGGGCTTGGTCAATCGCGCCGCTGGCAAGCGCCGCTTTCACCGCGCAGCCCGGCTCACTGTCATGGGCGCAATCGCGAAATTTGCATTGGTTTTGCAAGGTTTCCAGATCGGCAAAGAGATCACCGACGCCCGCTGCAGCATCCGTCAATTGCAGCTCACGCATGCCCGGCGTGTCGAGCACGGCGCAGCCGCT
>CAYQZI010000075.1:0-2108 GCA_964421835.1 uncultured Planktotalea sp. | reverse complement strand
TCTGCATCAAAGGCGAGGGCGATGTAACGTTCAAGCCGTGCGATGTTGAAATCATCGTTGCAGGAGGTGACAATAAACGCCGTGTCGATATTGGCGGCGATCAATTGCTCAAAGCGGTCCTTGCCCGGCGAGCGGCGCTTGATCAGGCTTTTACGCTCAAGCAATGTGCTGTCTGCAAGGCTCTCGCTGTCAAAGAGAAACCAATCGCCTACGGTTGCATCTTTTCGGGGCGGCAGCACGCCGGACGCGTCGACGCCTTGAACTTGCAAGCCGCTGCGATGCACCGATGTGACCCGCACAGGGGGCGTTGCAATAAGCGCATCCGCATCGACTTGCTGCGCGAAAAAACCAGACCAGCCAAGCCGCTCGAGCGGGTTTTCCAGCCCAGGTTTGAGCGATGCACTGGAAAAGAACGCGTCGTACTTGCTGCTCATGCGCGCGGCACGTCAGGCATGAAAAAGGGCCGCGAAACCGCGACCCTCTTCCGAATTCATGTGGCGTGAAAAAATCACTCTGCTTTTGGCGCTGTGCTACCCGTTGGCACTTTACCAGCGCCCTTGGAGTTAAGCGGATCATCTTGGCGCTGAACAGAGCCCTCAAAGTGCGCGCCGCTCTCGATTGCGATGGTTTTGTGGATGATGTCACCCTCAACGCGCGCAGTGGATGTCAGGCGCACCTTTAGGCCGCGAACACGGCCCACGATACGGCCATTGACCACAACATCATCGGCAATGACTTCGCCCTTGATTGTCGCGCTTTCGCCGATTGTCAGCAGATGCGCGCGGATGTCGCCCTCTACCGTGCCCTCAACCTGAATGTCGCCGGTTGTCTTTAGATTGCCTGTGATGTGCAAATCCGCGGACAATGTGGACGCTGGCGGCTTTGCTTTTGGAGCAGAAGCTTTGAACTCTGTCGCGCGCGGTGGAACAGCAGGAGCAGCTGACGATGCAGGCGCCTCTGGTGTGCTTGGGGAAGAACCGTCTGCCTTCGGGCCGGGTTCATTGATTTTGCTTTTAGAAAACATCGTTTGCAGCCTTAATGAATATCATCGGATTGACGGCTTTCCCGCCGACACGAACTTCGTAATGTAGATGCGTACCGGTGGAACGTCCAGTGTTGCCCATATCACCTATGCGTTGCCCGCGCGAGACCCTTTGTCCAACCTTAACGCGAAATTTTGACAAATGCGCGTAGCGGGTTTCGATGCCGAACTGGTGCTGGATTTTGACCAATTTACCATATCCTGAGAGCCAGCCAGCATGAACCACAACACCGTCCGCAGTCGAGTAGATCGGTGTGCCATGCGGCGCGGCAAAATCGGTGCCTTTGTGCATGCGGCCCCAGCGATAGCCAAAACCAGAAGTGAAGCGGAAGGAGTTTTTCACAGGATTCGCGAAGGGCGCTTTTTGCGCGGCGATCCGGTAAAGGTTCAGGCGGTCCATATCCTTAAGAATGTCATTGGCGCGGTTGGTGTCCGCAGATTCGGCGCTCCCGCGCGTCGAGAAGCTGAGCGGCATCAAAGGACCACCTTGGCCGGAATAGCCTTTGCGCACTTCATTCAGAATGCGGTCGGTGTTCATGCCAGCGGCGCTGAACATTTTATCAAGCGGCTGCACAGAAACGGTCATCGCCTCTTCGAGCTGGCGGAAGATGCGATCGTTTTTGTCGGCCATCTGCTCGATCTCGGACTTCATTTCGTCCGCTTTGATCAAAGCATCCTGTGCATCGGCAACCACCTGATCGCGCTCTTGCGCCGTGGCTTCCAAAGCTGTCGTGAGAAAGTTGACCGCTGCGTCATCTGTCGCGCTGGATCCGGCGGTATTTGTGCCGCCTTCGGACAGCTGCGCCACTTGCTCGCGCGCCGCTTCCCGGTCTTTCATAGTTTTGCGCAGCGTCGATTGAATGACTTCGATGCCGGTTTCCAATTCGCGGCGACGCGTCTCGGAGGACAGCAGCTCGGATTGCATAATAGAGATCTGGCTCAGCGCCGCGTTAAAGCGATCTTGCGCGGCCAATGCTTCAGCAGCGCGCGCGTCGCGCTCGGAGGAGAGCTCGTTCAAGCGCCGCTCGTAGGCATCTTGATCGCGCTTGGCTTGATCGCGGAAATT
>CAYQZI010000074.1:3507-14272 GCA_964421835.1 uncultured Planktotalea sp. | reverse complement strand
CAAAAACGAGGACGTTTTTAGGGATCACTGCAGGCGCTTGTCAGCGTCGATACTATTGCTTGAAGGTGGGAACACTTCTTTGAGTTGGAAGCGCATCCGATCGCAAAAATCGTCCTCGCGGTGCCACAAACGCGATGTTGCGGGCGCAGTTGAAGCACGAACAGCTGTTTTGTTTTGAGAATTTTTCCTCACAGCCGATCATGCACTTTGTTCAGTCATCACTGAACAAACTTGACAAAAGCATCTCCCCCAGCCAAATGGACCTCAAACATACGGAGCCATGTATGCCTGACGCCTTGCCAAATGATCCCCTTCGCACTGATTTCATTGAAACGGCAGGGCTTACCGCGCAGGCGGATGGATTGCCGCGCATCGCGGGGCGGGTCTTTGGGTTATTGATCTATGACGGTGACCTCGTGTCTTTCGGGGACCTTGCCAGCAAACTGCAAGTCAGCCGCGCCAGTATCAGCACCAGTATTCGCATTCTGGAAGAACGCGGTCTTGTGAAGCGCATGACGAAACCCGGAGAGCGCGGTGATTTCTTTCAGCTTGCGCCAAACCCCTATGCCACGATGCTGGAAGGCATCCAGAAACGCCACCGCGCAACGCAGGCCAACATTGTTGAGACGATCCAGAGCCTGCCGAAAGATGCCAGCGCCGTTGGCCGTCTCACCGCACATGCGAATTTCTATGCCTCATTGAACGCCGCGCTTGCTGTGGCCCTGGATGAGCTCAATTCTTCAAACGACGTTCAACTGGGGTAGCAGCCCGCAACCCCAAAGGATGGGACCGATGACACGTAAGACCAACGCCGCAGACACGGCAACCGACGCCGCGCAATCGGATGCGATCAATGGCGATACGGCGCAGGCCGCGCGCTCGCAGCGTTTGACATTCTCGGCTGACAAAGGGGCGTCGCGCTCAACCTGGGTGGCGGCCCTATTGGTGGTTTTAATCGTCGGCTGGATGGGCAGCGGTTTTGTTTTCCCATCGGAAGATACAGACGCCGTCATCGCGCGCGAGGTGCCTAAGCCAGTGGCAGTCGCGATTGCCACGTCACGCGCAGAAACCGTCACCCAGTTTTATCGCGCAGAAGGCCAAGCGCTGCCTGAACGCGACACCATGTTGCGCGCAGAGACGTCGGGCGACATTGCCGAGGTTCTGCTTGAAAAAGGTCAGGATGTCAGTGCCGGTGATGTGATCGCGCGGTTCGATTCAACGAAAAGCGACGCTGAGATTGCGCGCGCGAGTGCCGAGTTAGCGCGCACATTGGAAGATTTTGAAAAGGCTGACCTATTACAGCAAAGAGGTATCGCAAGCGCTGATCGCGTTTCACAAACGCGCGCCGCATATGTGTCGGCAAAGGCGCAATTCACCAACGCACAAGAAGCCGCTAAAGGATTGGTCATCGCTGCGCCCTTCTCTGGTCGCATCGAGACGTTAAACCTTGATCAGGGCGAATACGTCTCGACGGGCAGCGAAGTTGGGCGTTTGGTGGACATCACGCCGCTTTCCGTGTCGATCCAAGTTCCGCAGCAATCGCTGACACGTTTGTCGGTCGGACAACCGGCACGCGTGCGCTTTATCACGGGCGAAGAGCGCAGCGGCAAAGTGACGTTTGTCGGGACATCCGCCGCATCCGAGACGCGCACATTCTTGGCCGAAATCGAAGTTGAGAACGCAGACGGTGCCATCCCTGCTGGCATCTCAGCCGAAGTGATCATCCCCACAGGCGACGTCACAGCGCATTTTTTGTCCCCCTCTATCGTGTCTTTGAACAGCGAGGGCGCATTGGGTATCAAAACAGTCAACGCCGACAACGTGGTGGAGTTCTATGAAATCCAAGTCGTCAAGGCGCAGATCGACGGAATTTGGGTCACGGGCCTGCCGGCAAGCGTGGATATCATCACCGTCGGCCAAGGGTTCGTGAATGAAGCCGAGACAGTCGCACCGATGGGCGCGGAGCAAAACTCATGAACGCCATTATTGATTTCGCATTTTCGCGCTCGCGGGTTGTGGTCATGGCCTTGGTTTTGATCCTAACAGTCGGGGCCTATGCCTATGTCTCGATCCCGAAAGAATCCAATCCAGAGGTGCCATTGCCTTTGTTTTACGTCTCCACTGGGCTTGATGGGATCAGCCCGACAGACGCGGAACGCCTGCTCTTGGAGCCGATGGAAACCGAGTTCGGGTCTATCTCGGGCCTGAAGTCGATGAACTCTGATGCCACCGAAGACTTCGCGTCGATCCAGCTTGAATTTGTAGCGGGCGGCGACAACCAAGAGGCGCTGGATAAGGTCAGAGAAGCAGCGGATCGCGCGCAGGGGGATTTGCCCGAAGATGCCCGTGACATCACCATCACCGAAATCAACACGGCCCTGTTTCCGATCATCACAGCGATCTTGTCTGGCCCCGTCCCCGAGCGCACGCTGAACGATCTTGCCAACCAAATGCAAGAAGAACTGGAGGGTTTGAGCGGCGTGCTTGAGGTCGATATCGGCGGCCAACGGTTTGAATTCTTAGAGGTTCTGATCGACCCCACTGTGTTTGAAACCTACAATCTGTCGTTCGATGAGTTGATCGGCCAACTTCAACGCAACAACCGCCTAATCGCGGCGGGCGCGATTGAGACAGGCGCGGGGCGCGTTGTGCTCAAGGTTCCGGGATTGATCGAAGATTTGAGCGACGTGATGGCGATGCCGGTAAAGGTGCGCGGCGATGCGGTTGTGACCTTTGGCGATGTGGCCACGGTGCGGCGCACGTTTGAAGATCCGACATCTTTTGCCCGCATCAATGGCCAACCCGCTTTGGCGTTAGAAATCACCAAGCGATCTGGCGCGAACATCATCAACACGATTGACGAGGCAAAAGAACTGGTTGAATCCCTGCGGGTTGATTGGCCGGACAGCGTTGAAGTGACCTATCTGCAAGACCAATCCGTTCAGGTCAAAGATATGTTGTCTGACCTAGAAGCAAACGTGATCGCTGCGGTGATCCTTGTGATGATTGTTATCGTCTTTGCGCTTGGCACGCGCTCTGCGCTTTTGGTTGGGCTGTCCATTCCCGGCGCGTTCTTGGCGGGTGTCGTTGCGCTTTGGGCGATGGATTATTCGATGAATATCATCGTGCTGTTCGCGCTGATCCTTGTTGTTGGCATGCTCGTCGATGGGGCGATTGTCACCAGTGAATTGGCGGATCGGAAACTGCAAGAAGGTCTGCCGCCCAAGCAAGCCTACTCGGAAGCGGCCAAACGCATGTCTTGGCCGATTATTGCCTCTACGGCGACGACACTCTCGGTGTTCTTTCCGCTGCTGTTCTGGACAGGCATGGTGGGTGAGTTCATGAAATACTTGCCCATAACGGTGATCCTGACCCTGGCGGCATCCCTGTTTATGGCGCTGATTTTCATTCCTGTCTTGGGCGGATTGATCGGCAAGCGCCCGCCGCAATCGGCCAAAGCCAAAGCGGCGCTTCATGCTGCTGAAATCGGGGACCCGCGCGAAATGGGCGGCTTCACAGGTCGCTATGTCCGCTTACTCGAATGGGCGATCCTGCGTCCTGCGGCCACATTGTTGTTGGCGGTCGCCCTGTTGCTGGGCGGGTTCGGCGCTTATGGGCAATTCGGCAAAGGCGTGAGCTTCTTCCCCTCCATCGAGCCTGACTTTATGCAAGTCCAAGTGCGCGCGCGCGATAATTTTTCCATCTTTGAGCGCGATGCCTTGGTGCGCGCCGTCGAAGAGCGTATTCTGCCCTATGACGAGATCGCCAGCATTTACGCGCGCTCGCTTATGTCGGCAGGTCAAGGCGATGAAGAAACCATCGGCACGTTGCAACTAGAGCTGATGCCATGGGATACCCGCCGCACTGCCGCAGAGATTGGCGTGGATATTCGTCAAAGCGTGTCTGACATCGCAGGTATCGACGTGCAGGTGCAAACGGAAAGCGGTGGCCCGACGTCGGGCAAGCCGGTAAACCTGAAAATCACCGCCCGCAATCCTGATGTGCAATCGCAAGCCGTGCAACAAATCCGCGACATCATGGATGGTCTTGGTGGCTTCACAGACGTGACCGACACGCGCCCTGTTCCCGGCGTCGAAGTGTCCATCCTCGTGAACCGTGCAGAGGCGGCAAGGTTTGGAGCAGACGTAAGTCTGCTGGGCCAAGCGGTGCAATTGCTCACGCAAGGCATTACAGTGGCCGACTATCGCCCCGATGACGTTGATGGCAGCCTTGATATTCGTGTGCGTTTCCCCCGCGAAGAGCGCACCTTGGCCGAGCTTGGCAGCCTGCGCGTGCCAACATCATCTGGCTTGGTCCCCATTTCGAATTTCGTAACGTTTGAGCCGTCAAATCGAACAGGCGTGATCCGCCGCATCGATGAAAAACGCGTCGCCACGATAGAGGCCAATGTCGCGCCGGGCGTTTTGGTGAACGATCAAGTGGTGACATTGACGGCCGCTTTGAACGCCGCAGAGCTGCCCCAAGGCGTGGAATTCAGCTTTGCCGGCGAGGCAGAGGATCAAGCCGAGAGCATGATCTTTCTCGTTGGGGCCTTTTTCACGGCGATCTTCTTGATGTTCGTCATCCTCGTTTTGCAGTTCAACAGCTTTTATCAAGCTTTCGTGGTCATGTCCGCGATCATCTTCTCCATCGCAGGTGTGCTGCTTGGCCTGCTTATCACTGGGCGCCCCTTTGGCATCGTTATGGGCGGCATCGGGGTGATCGCTTTGGCGGGGATCGTGGTGAACAACAACATTGTTCTGATCGACACATACAACGCCCTCAAGGCATCGGGGCAATCCCCTTTGGAGGCCGCCTTGCGCACAGGTGCACAGCGTCTGCGGCCGGTGATCCTGACATCCGTTACAACGGCCCTTGGATTGATGCCAATGGTGATCGGGGTGAACCTGAACTTCTTCACCCGCGAAGTTGTCTATGGCGCACCGTCAACGCAGTGGTGGACAGAATTGTCCTCGGCCATCGCGGGCGGTCTGGTGATTGCCACGATCCTCACTTTGATCGTCACTCCGGCGATGTTGATGCTTGGTGAGAAACGGGCGAAACGCCATATGCACAGCGCAGGTGTCGCTGTATGAGGCCCGGTATCATCGAAGTCTTTGTCGATGGCTGCATCAAACCAAAGCAACACCGCGTCGCGTTTTAAGGCCGTCGATGTTTCGCCCGCATGCAGTGTCTGCTTTAACTACCGCCCTAGAAAACCTTGATGTTGAACTTGCCGCTCGAATCTAGATAGACTTTTCGGCCATCACTTCCATGCCATCAGACAGCGCGCACAACAAAGGGCGACTTTCGCGTTTGACAGTTTGCGCGGAATAATCGATATTTTCTTAAGGAGAATAATATGAACACAGCACCCCTCGGCCTTTCTTCATCCGAAGGGTCTGTCACTCAAAGAACCTATCAGACCTTGCGGCAGATGATCGTGACAGGCGCTCTGAAACCCGGTCAAAAGCTCAAGATCGAAGGTTTGAAAGAAGCCTTGGACACGGGTGCCTCGCCAATCAGAGAAGCGCTGAGCTTGCTCACCTCTGACAACTTGGTGGAACGCCATGACCAGCGCGGCTTTACGGCAGCCAATATCAGCCAGCAGAATTTCAAAGAAATTCTGATTTTGCGCTCTACCCTAGAGGATTTGGCCCTGCGCGAGAGCATCGCGCACGCGACGCAAGACTGGGAAGAAAAGATCGTTGTTGCCCACCACAGAATGGTGCGGGCCGAGGGCGGCGATCATGGCGACTTCGAGCAGCTTCACAAGGCGTTTCACATGGCGCTTTTGTCCAATGCAGCCTCGCCGATCATGCTAAAATATTGCTCGCAGCTTTATGATTTGAACATTCGCTACCGCTATCTTGCGGGCAGCTCGCTCAGCTACAAAAGCCGCAATGTGGGCGATGAGCATACGCAAATCATCGACGCTTTGGTGGCACGCGACGCTGAAAGCGCCAGCGCCGAGCTGTTGAACCACTATCGTCTGACGGGCGAGTACCTGTCTGGCCTGCTCGATGAGGGCAAAATCGTTTAACGTGCCAGAGCGGGCGCAGACAACACAATCACACATCACATAACGACATCTTGCGCCCATCTCTGGGCGCAAGCGCTTTTTTGTAGGGCTCCCAAAGCCCCTGCCTTAGCCTAAGATCGCGAGGCTCAGCATTGGGAAGCGGATCAGCAAGATCAGCACCAGCAGCATCACGAATGCAAAGGGCAGCGCCCCAAGAAACACGTCCTTCAGCTGAATACGATCATCATCCAAAGTCGCTTTGATCACGAAGCAGCTTAGCCCAAGCGGCGGTGTCAGCAAGCCAATCTCGGCCGCAACAACTGCGACGATGCCGAACCACACAAGGCTAAGCCCCATGCTATCAATCAGCGGCAAGAACAGCGGTACAACGATCAGAATGATCGACGCGGTATCAAGGATCGTTCCGAGGAACAGCATCAACACCACAAGAATGAACATCACTCCGAAAAAGCTGAACTGATTGTCCGCCAGAATGGATTGCAATTCATTTGGCAATCCAGCTATCCCCAGCATACGCGCATACATCGATGCGGCCGTAATCAGGAACAAGATCGCCGCTGTGATGTGACCCGTCTCAATGACCGTCTCCCAGAAGCTTTTCAGGTTGATTCGGCCCCGCACCGCAGCGATCAGGATGCCAAGGACAGAGCCGATGGCGCCTGCCTCCACGGCGGTGGTCCAGCCCGCGTAAATGCCGCCAAGCACCACGAAAATCAGCAAAAGGATCGGAAGCGTCTTTACCGCGACTTCTGACATCGGCATCAAGGTTTCTTCGTCCACCGCTTTACCGCCGACGAAACCGGGGGTGAATTTCCCCATAAACCAAATCGCCGCAACATAGGCCGCAGCCAGCAACAAGCCCGGCACGACTCCGGCAAGGAACATCTCGCCGACCGATTGCTCGGCCACAAAAGAGTAGATGATCAGCATCGCCGACGGCGGAATGATCATGCCCAAGACCGATGATCCCGCAACCACGCCAACCGCAAAACGCGGGTTGTAATCGTGGCGCAGCATCTCGGGCACCGACATTTTGGAAAAGACCGACGCAGAGGCAATCGATGATCCGGTGACTGCCGCGAACACCGCGTTCGCCCCAACCGTCGCCATGCCAATACCGCCAGTAATTCTGCGAAATCCTTGATTCATCACGCTGTAGATATCCGCGCCCAGCCCCGCCTTGGAGACGATTAACCCCATAAAGGTAAATAACGGAATCGTCGCGAACGTGTATTCCATCGCGCTGTCGCCAATGGCGATTTTAAGCAAAGCGAAGGACAGATCTACGTTGTCACGCATGATCCAAATGGCAAAGAAGCTGACCAAGCCAAGCGCTATCGGGATGTAAACACCCAGATAAATCAACAAGATAATCGCTCCGATAGAGAGGAGACCAATTGCTACAGGTGTCATGATCCGCTTTCCATGTTTGAGTCTTTATCTTTGGCAGGTGCAAAGAAGTGCAGTGCGAAATGGATCAAACACAGGCACGCGCTGAGGAAGATCACCAATTTCACGGGCCACCACGGCGCGGTGAACACACCCGGCACGCCAAAGTAGTCTTTGGTTTCCCACATTTCCACGAACTCGGGCCAGATCGCCACAGCGACCAACACCATAAAGCCGCCACTTGCGAGGTCGATTGCGCGGCTCATGAAGCGTCCAATCTTGGGCTTTCGGCTTTGCATCAGGCCCAGAAATCCGTCCGATCGGGTCAAGCGCCCGACCCTGATCACATCAGGCAGCTGCAAGAAAACGATCAACACCATCGAGAACTGAACAACCTCAACCGCCCCAAGGAAGGGCGCATTGAACAGTCCACGCGCGATCACATCGTAGCTAACCACGCAAATAAGCGCGATCACAACGAAAGTGCCAACGGCATTCGCGAGCATCGCGACGCCGTTGGCAATTTTGGTAAAACCATTCACGTTTTCGGTTTCACTTAGTTGGTTGCAGCTTCGGCAGCCCAGTCACGTACTGGCTCAAATCCTGCGTCGCGCAGCTTGCCCATGTATGTGTTGAGCATCTCTGTACCCTGCATGCCATCTGCATCGAGACCAGCGGCCCACTCGGAGGCGATGTTTGGCATCGCAGCCGCCCATGCGGCGCGCTCGCTTGGGTCCATTTCGACGACAGTGCCGCCCGCTGCGACATAAGCCTCACGGCTTGCTGCGGCGCGATCCATCGCGATACCTGCAACGTGGTCACGATAGGCAACCGCAACTTCACCCAATGCGACTTTGACTTCGTCAGGCAGGCCGTCCCAATAATCTTTATTCACTGTGATCGTCTTGGAGTTCACAGCGCCAAGATCAGCTTTCAGCATGTAGGGCGCAACTTCAGCGATTTTGAAAGTCTTCGCCGCTTCTGGCCAGAGCATCGCGTGATCCACAAGACCCGTCTGTACCATGTTGTAGAAGTCCGTCAGACCACCGCGCACACCTGCCGCGCCCTCGATACCTTCGAGATAGCGCAGGTTCATGCCCGCGCCAGCAACTTTGCCGCCCTCGATATCCTTAAGCGAATTCACAGGGTTACGCGAGAAAACCTGATAAGTGTCAAGCACAACGCCGGTCGCAAGATAAACCTGGTTCTGCTTTTCAAACTCAGCCTGCATCGCAGGGAATTCTTTGGCGATCTCGTCAACCGCTTTCGCAACTGCGCGCGCATCGGCAGCCACGAAAGGCGTTACCGCAGACAACGCTTGGCTTGGGAGTTTTGAGTTGTGGAAGATCGTTGTGACGATGCCGATATCGCCAAGGCCAAGCTTAACGCCCTCAAGAACACCCTTTGGCTTTACGATTGTGCCGCCATAGCTTTCCTGCCAGTCCATGACATAGTTGCCCGTTGCGGCCAAACGCTTGTCGACTTCTGGAATGAAGAAGGCGGTGAATTCTTTCACCCAAAGCGCGCGCGCCGGATAACCGTCGATAACAACCGCTTTGATCTTTTCCTGAGCGATTGCGGGGATTGCCGTCATTGTTGCCAATGCCGCCCCAAGTACGAACCGTTTTGTCCAGTGTTTCATTTTTCTCTCCCTTAGATTTTTGTTGGTCTTGGTCTTTACGCTTTGCGCCAAGTCACCGTTAGATCAGTGCCTGAATTTATATAGAGTTTCGCAAGCGGGCAGTATTTGTCTGTTTCGATCGCCACATTGTCCAGCTCTGCTTGGCTTGCGCTGCCATCAGCCGTCACTCCCAGACGGATTGCTTTAAACGGGACTTCGACTTCCTCCATCAACAGAACGCCACGTCTGTCAAAGTCGATTTCCATCTCAAAGGTCAAATGACCAATATCCACACCGAGTTTCTCAGCGCATTTGTTGCCGATGACGTTCGTGCACCCGATCAGCGCAGAAAACGCCGCTTCGGTAGGTGACACACCTTCATTGGTGCCGCCGCGCTCAATTGGTTCATCGATAACACTGACAAGGTCGCGCACGGCCAGTTCGCTGCGCGAATGGCTTGTCCCCTTCCCGCCCAGTTTTATCGTCATGATTGTCTTTTGCCGAATTGCCATAGCGCCTCACATAATCTCGCAGATGTCTTCAAACGCAAATCGTGGCAAGCGCTGGAACAAAGCTGTTTCGTCCGCATACCCGATGTTGCACAGAAAGTTAGATTTCCAACCGTTGGAGCTAAAGAACTCTTTGTCCACCTCGGAATTGGAAAATCCCGACATTGCCCCCACATCAAGCCCCACCGCGCGTGCTGCAATCATGAAATATGCGCCTTGCAGCGTCGAGTTACGATAGGCGGTGTCATGCGCATAGGCTTCGTTGCCCGCGAACATTGGCTTTCGGTCTTCATGCGGGAACAAAAAGTCGAGGCGTTCCCAGTATTTTGGATCCCACGCAATAATCGCCGTCACAGGCGCAGCGCGCATCTTGTCGATATTCTTAGCCTTCAAAGACTTAGCAAGCCGATCCTTGCCTTCCTCTGAGCGCACAAAGATGAACCTTGCAGGGCATGTGTTCATGCTGGTCGGACCGGCAATAGTGATATCATAGAGCGTGCGCAGCATCTCGTCGCTGACGGGCTTATCCGTCCACGCGTAGTGCGATCTTGCATCGCGCAGGATCAAATCGATAGAATCGTCATCAAGACCGGCAGTGCGCGCACGCAGGCTGCGGACAGCCTCTTGGGCCTTTTCGCGAAGAGCTTCCAAAGTAATATTTCCTTTGCGAATCAAGCTACTGCCTGACGTGTTAGTGATCAATAGGCGTCAAGTGAGCCGCATCGGCAAAGCGTCTGGATACGCTCATAAAAACCTGTGAACGACGCCATTCTTACCGCACCATCAATTTTGACGATAAAACTAGCTACAGTCAAATAAAATCGATATAGACGATTCAAGCTAGAATTGGAGACCGCAAATGCCCGCATGGAATGATTACAAGTCAGAAGCTAAAGCGCGTGGATCCCTTGCGTTTGAGTTATACGCTGTGACCTCGACGCCCGCCGGTGACCCCGCTGCGCTAAAGGCAAATCTACCCGATCACCTTGCCTATCAAGGGACACAAGAAAAGCTTGGAAAGCTGTTTTTGGCTGGTCCGATGTCGGACGAAACTGGCGATCTTATGGAAGGTGTTGGCCTGATCATCTACCGCGCGGCCTCGCTTGATGAAGCGCGCGCATTGGCGGAAAATGACCCGATGCACCTGAGCGGAGCGCGCACGTTCACCCTGCGCCGCTGGATGGTTAACGAGGGCGCTTTGTC
>CAYQZI010000074.1:0-3407 GCA_964421835.1 uncultured Planktotalea sp. | reverse complement strand
CCGGCGATGAGCGCACGTTGCGCGACATGTGCCTTGCGCTGCTTGATACAGAGGGCGAGGTGTCGGGGCTGTCGCTGGCGCAGTCCATCCTCGAGCGGTATGCCGCGCTGGAGGCCGAGGAAAAGATCGAGTTCTTTTTGTTCCTGAACAACGCGCTTGAAATCGACACCACCACCCTTTCGGACGCGATCAAGACCTATCGCTCGACCCAGTCTTTGCTGGATTACAAAGAGATCGGCCGCCTCTCAGAAGCCCCGCGCCAAGAGCTGCTGCGCCGTTTGAACCAATCGCCCGGCGCGACGCAGGCGCTGGTTAATATGCGTGCAGATTTGCTTGTCGCGATGAAAGACAAGCCCGAGCTGACGCGCAGCGATAGTGATTTTCAACGCCTGCTGAGCAGTTGGTTCAACCGTGGTTTTCTCGTGCTGCAACAGATCAGCTGGGAAACCCCGGCGAGTATTCTTGAAAAGATTGTCGCCTATGAAGCGGTGCATGCGATTGACGATTGGGACGATCTGCGCCGCAGGCTTTATCCCGAAGACCGCCGCTGCTTTGCCTATTTCCACCCCAGCATGCCCGATGAGCCGCTGATCTTTGTTGAAGTCGCGCTGACCAAAACGATCCCCGCGTCTATCCAGCAAGTGCTGCGCAATGAACGCGAGCCGCGCGAGGCGCATGAAACCAAGGTTGCAGTGTTCTACTCGATCTCGAATTGTCAAAAAGGACTCAAAGGCGTGTCCTTTGGCAATCTTTTGATCAAACAGGTGGTCTCGGAATTGCAGCAAGAATTGCCCGAGCTTGAAACCTTTGTGACGCTCTCGCCTATTCCGGGGCTGAAAACCTGGATGACCCGAAATTCCGATGCGCCGGATGCAGAGGCACTGCTTGATGGCTCCGCCAATGAAGCAACCGTGCAAAGCGCCGCTGCCGATTATTTGCTAAACGCCAAAGGCCAAACCGATGCGCCCTTTGATCCTGTCGCGCGCTTTCATCTTGGCAATGGCGCGCAAATCTACGCGGTGCACGGCGCGGCCGATCTAAGCGGCAAAGGTCTAGAGCAATCCTTTGGCGCGATGGTGAATTACCAATATGATCTTAGCTTGATCGAACAGAACCACGAAAAGTTCGTGCAGTTCGGCGAAGTCTGCACCAGCCAGGCTTTCGCCACGAGCATGTCAAAGCGCGCGCCAAAGCGAAAAGCGGGTTAGACGCCGCGCGCTGGCACGCGCACCTGAAAGGCTCTTGAAATTTTGTTGTTATTTTTCGCGTTTGGCGCAGAATATCGTTTATAATTGACTCTCCAAGCAACTTTCTAGAGAAGTAACGCAACCTAATTTCAGGAGGATGAAGATGCGCGAAAACTATCATGAAGAGGGAAAGTATTGGGTAAGCCCTTACAACTTTGTTCCAGAAGTGCGCAACACCTTAATCCTTCCGCCCAAGGTTCAAATCCACGACGCGACACTGCGCGACGGCGAGCAAACACCGGGCGTTGTTTTCTCTATCGACGACAAGGTCGCGATTGCGTCGAAAATGGATGAAATCGGCGTAGAGCGGATTGAAGCCGGCATGCCTGCAGTCTCGCCGCAGGACGCCGAAGCGATCAAAGAAATCTCCAAGCTTGGTCTGAAGTCCAAGATTTTCACCTTCGCCCGCGCGATGAAGGCCGATATCGACATGGCAAAGGAATGCGGCGCTGACGGTGTGATCATCGAAGTGCCCATCGGCTATCCAAAGCTGGTTACCCAGTTTGGCTGGACTTGGGACAAAGTGTTCGAGAAAAGCCGCGATGTGATCAACTACGCCCGCGAGCTTGGCCTTTATGCGGTATTCTTCCCCTATGACACGACCCGCGCGCGTGCCTCGGATCTGGAGAACCTGTGCAAAGCGGTGATGAACGAAAGCCCCCCCGACAGCATCGGCATCGTCGATACGATGGGCTGCGCCACGCCAGAGGCAATCAAATACATGGTGGGCTGGGTCAAAGACATGACGGGCCTGCCGATCGAGATTCACACCCACAACGATTTCGGCATGGGTGTCGCAACAGAGCTGGCGGCGGTCACTGCGGGCGCGGAGGTTGTGCACAGCTGCGGCAACGGCCTTGGCGAGCGCACGGGCAACGCCGCGCTAGAAGAGCTGATGCTGGGCCTTGATCTGCTTTATGGCTACGACACGGGTTACAAGCTCGACAAATTGCCAGAGCTTGGTGATCTGCTCTCACGCCTGTCCAACGTGCCAATCGCGCGCAACAAGCCTGTTTTGGGCTCTGGTAACTTCATCCGTGAATCCGGCATTGGCATCCAATATGTGATGCACGACCCGCTTGTGATGTTCGGCACACACCCTGCCCTGACCGGGCGCGAGGGCGAAGTTGTGCTTGGCAAGAAAAGCGGCAAGGCGTCCATTATCTACAAAATGGGCCAGCTGAACTTGGGCGAGATCAGCGATGATCAAGCCGCTGACATTTTGAACCTGGTCAAGCAAAAAGGCATCGAAAAGCGCGATACTCTGAGCGATGAAGAGTTCAAAGCAATCGTCGCCGAGGTTCTTGCAGCGTAGCGCGCAACCTAGATGTTTACGAAAAGAGCTCGGTGCTAACGCCGGGCCCTTTTTGCATCAACCGAGGTTTACCGCGTGCCAATCAGATCGTTCGAAATATCCCTGTTGAAAAAGCGCGCGGCGTTGCGATAGGCGATCTTTTCGGCAATCGATCTGGGCAGCTTTGACAGCCACCGACGGTTTGACGCAATGATAGATTCGTAGTTGTCCCACTGGCTGTTGACCCAAGTATCACTGCCCACCATCAAACGGTCCTGAAAATCAAAGATGATTTTCTGCCACTCAGGATCAAGCGTTTCGTCAAACCCGAGAATCGCATATTCGCGCAGCGAGGTATCTGCCATGAGGGTCGGATACTCTGACATCAGGCGAAAGACTTCGCTGGCAGGTTCACCGAGGCCCGCATGGGCCCAGATGATTTTGACATCGGGATCCAGATCATAGAGCCATCGAATAGGCTCAGCGCCTGAATGAACATGCAAGAACAGATCGCGCGCTTTCGCCATCGCGATGATATCACGGAACAAATCCTCATCCCACATGGCGCGGCTTCGAATATGAAATTCCCCGATCCCATCGTGTGAGTGCTGCTTGAGTTTGCCCATTAGATAGCTGCGCATCTCGGGGGCCTCGGTCCAGTTCGATGACCCAACATCGCCGTGATAGGGTCTAAGCTCTGGCACAATGCGGCGCGGCGCGAAGTCCAGCAAACGAATGGTGCCTTCATCGGGGCTAGAGGACACCAAGCCCATCGCAACGCCATTGCGATCCATCAGACCAACGATGTCACTGACGGAATAATCGGCCCAAGCCGGCTCTTTATAATGGATATGCGCGTCAAAGAT
>CAYQZI010000073.1:10377-14357 GCA_964421835.1 uncultured Planktotalea sp. | reverse complement strand
GACGCTGAGGGGCGCATTTCCTTTGTGAATCGCTCTGCCGAGCGTTTGCTGGGCTGGCATGAAGATCAACATGACGTTGCCTTGTCGGTCGCTGTCCCCGAGTTTGGTGCGCTTCTGGAAAAGCTGAGAAACGGGCAGATGAGCGCGGCGCAGGGCGAAGTGAAAGTCAGCCGTGATGGTCAGTTAGAGAACCTTTTGGTGCGCATGTCGAGGCGTTTTCGCGATGACGGCACGCTAGAGGGTTATGTTGTTGCCTTTGATGATGTGACAGATCTGGTCACGGCGCAGCGCATGGCTGCTTGGGGCGATGTGGCGCGCCGGATCGCCCATGAAATCAAGAACCCTTTGACGCCTATTCAACTCTCGGCGGAGCGCATTCAGCGTAAATTCTCGTTGCAGGTTGGGGATGACGCGGAAAAGCTGGAACAAATGACTGGGGTGATCATTCGCCAAACGGGGGATTTGCGCCGGATTGTCGATGAATTCAGCAAATTCGCACGCATGCCAGAACCGGATCGGCGCGAGGGCGATCTGACCGAAATGGTGCGCGATGCGGTGCTTTTGCAAGACGCAGGTCAACCGGATGTGTCCTTTGATGTGACGCTTCCGAGCGAAGCGCTCCATGCCGAAGTCGATGCGACAATGATTTCACAAGCGCTGACGAACTTGATTAAGAACGCTGGTGAAGCAATTGAAAGTTATGAGGAAAAGCATGGCAAAGATGATGTCGTGAGCAAGATTTCAATCAGTTTGACGCGCGAGAGTTCTGGTGCGCTGATCCAGATTGCAGATAGCGGCATTGGCCTGCCCGAAGATCGCAGTCGGTTGTTTGAACCCTATGTGACGACGCGCGACAAAGGCACGGGCTTGGGCCTGCCGATTGTAAAGAAGATTATCGAAGAACACGGAGGCTCATTGGTGCTAACCGATGCGCCTTTGAGGAATGGGCAAGGTCGCCCCGGCGCGATGGCGGTGGTGCGTTTACCGCTGCTGAGCACAGATGGGAGCGATCTCAATGAAACAAAACGTTAAATGGTGGAGAGAATGATGGGCGACATTCTAATTGTGGACGACGAGCGTGATATCCGCGAGCTGGTCTCGGATATTTTGGAAGACGAGGGATTTACGACGCGGCTTGCCGGGACCTCGGATGAATGCATGGCGCAGGTCAACGCCGAGCAACCCGCGCTTATGATCCTTGATATCTGGCTGAAAGACAGCTCGATGGACGGTATCGACATTTTGAAGGTGATCAAGAAAGACCACCCAGACGTGCCTGTGGTTATTATTTCCGGGCATGGCAATGTCGAGATTGCAGTGGCTGCGATCAAGCAGGGCGCTTATGACTTCATCGAGAAGCCATTCAATATTGACCAGCTGTTGGTGGTGATCCGCCGTGCCATGGAAACCTCGCGCTTGCGTCACGAGAACCAATCGCTGAAGCGGCGCGATGCGCCGAGCACGGAAATGCTTGGTGACAGTGCCGCGTTCCGCACGCTGATCTCGCAGCTTGATAAGGTGACGAAATCCAATGGGCGCGTGCTTTTGCGTGGTCCTGCGGGATCCGGCAAAGAAGTGGCCGCGCGCTATGTGCATGCCAATTCGAACCGCGCGGATGCGCCGTTTATCACCGTCAATTGCGCAGGCGTTGAGCCTGATCGCATGGAAGAGGTGCTGTTTGGCCGCGAGGGCAAGGACCAAGGTGTGCAGCCAGGTTTGCTTGAGCAGGCCAATGGTGGTGTGATCTATTTTGATGAGGTGGCGGACATGCCGCTTGGCACGCAGGGCAAGATCCTGCGCGTGCTTGTGGATCAACAATTCACGCGGGTTGGCGGCTCTGACAAGGTGCGCGTTGATCTGCGTGTAATCTCTTCGACCAGCCGTGATCTAGAGGCTGAGATCGCAGCGGATCGCTTTCGCCAAGAGCTGTTTCACCGCTTGAATGTGGTGCCCATTCCTGTGCCATCCTTGGAAGAGCGGCGCGAAGATATTCCATTGCTCGGCGCGCATTTCATTGCAGAGTGCAACAAAAGCCAAGGGCTCGCGGCGCGCACGTTTTCCGATGAAGCAGCGGCCTTAATGCAAACGATGGTTTGGCCTGGCAATGTGCGCCAGCTGAAAAACCTGGTTGAGCGTGTGTTGATTCTTGGCGATGGCTCTGGCCCGATTGAAGCAAAAGAGCTTCCCAATGAGCAGCACGCAAGCGACGAAGAGGGGCGCGTTGTTCTGTCCGGCTCGCTGGCAACCTTGCCGCTGCGCGAAGCACGAGAAGCGTTTGAGCGCGAGTATTTGCTCACGCAGATCAATCGCTTTGGCGGTAATATTTCGCGCACGGCAAACTTCGTTGGCATGGAGCGTTCAGCGCTGCATCGCAAGCTTAAATCGCTTGGCGTTGTGACCACGAACAAAGCCGGAGCGCGCATTGCGCAGGTCGAGGAAGAAGAGGCCAGCTAAGTTCGCGATGTTTGACGTCATTGTGCGCCTAAAGGCGCGCTTGTTTGAGCGGCCCTGAGGGGCCGCGGGGATGAGTTTAGTGGCAAGATGAAGCGCACGCGTAGCATTGACGCTGATATGTCTGTCTGTCATGCAGACGCAACGTGAGTTCAGCAGAGGCCGAACATGAAGGTCATTATTTGCGGCGCTGGTCAGGTTGGCTGGCAGATTGCACGACATCTTTCCGGTGAGCGTAACGACGTAACGGTGGTGGATAACAACGCCGAGTTGGTGCGCCGTGCGACGGATTCGCTGGATGTACAGGGCATTGCGGGTTTTGCGAGCTATCCTGATATTTTGTCCAAAGCCGGAGCGCGCGATGCGGATATGATCATCGCCGCTACCCATTCGGACGAAGTCAACATGGTCACTTGCCAAGTGGCGCATTCGGTCTTTTCCATTCCACGCAAGATCGCGCGCCTGCGCGGGCAGTCCTATTTGGATGCGATTTACTCTGATTTATACCGCCGCGATCACATGCCCATCGATGTGGTGATCAGCCCTGAAAAAGAAGTGGCGGACGCAGCCTTGCAGCGATTGTCGGCGCCGTCGGCCTTTGACACAGAGACGTTTCTGGATGGCAAAGCGCAATTGCTGGGCCTTGAGATTGACGAGAGCTGTCCGGTGATCAACACGGCATTGCGGCAATTGACGGATTTGTTCTCGACGTTGCGCTCTATCGTTGTTGGGGTGCGCCGCGAGGGGACTCTTTTTGCACCAGAGCCGGGCGATCAGCTTTTTGCAGGCGATCAATGCTATGTGTTTTGCCATGTCGATGATGTGGGCCGCACCATGGAAATTTTCGGCAAGACCCACCGCACGCAAGAACGTGTGGTGTTGATTGGTGGTGGCAATGTGGGTTTGGCCGTCGCGCAAGCGTTAGAGACGCGCAAAACGCGTGTGCGCGCGAAAATCATCGAAAAAGATCGCGGCATTGCCGAAATTGCTGCAGACGCGCTTGAGCGCACAATCGTGCTTCATGGCGACGGGCTTGATGGTGCGCTGTTGAGCGAAGCGAATATCGATCGCGCCGACGCCGTTTTGGCCGTTACCGATGATGACAAAACCAATATGTTGGCGGCTGTGCGTGCCAAGGCAGCTGGGTGTCCGATGGCTGTGGCGCTGATCAACGATCCGACGCTCGTGCCGCTTATGGGGCCGCTTGGGATTGACGCCTACATCAATCCGCGCGCGACCACGGTAAGCTCGATCCTGCGCCATATTCGCCATGGGCGCGTGCGCTCTGTCTATTCAATTGGCGATGCGGAGGCGGAAATGATCGAAGCCGAAGTGCTCTCGACCTCGCCGCTTGCAGGTCAGATGATCCGCGATGTGGATTTCCCCGAAGGTGTGTTGGTTGGTGGCATCTTGAAGGATGGCAAGCTGCACCGCCCTTCTGGCAAACTACGCGTCGAAGAGGGCGATGTGATCGCGTTGTTTTCCATGAGCGCCGATGTGCCTGAGGTGGAGCGTTTGCTTCAGGTGTC
>CAYQZI010000073.1:0-10277 GCA_964421835.1 uncultured Planktotalea sp. | reverse complement strand
GCGCTGCCCGTCATTCTGGCCATCCCGTTTTACGAGGCCCTGCGCACCACCAGCTTTGTGAACGCCTATTTCGAGATGGTGTCGTCGATCACCACGACTGGCGCGACGCTGTTTCCGGATCAATCGCGCTTGCCGGACAGCCTGCATCTGTGGCGCGGCATGGTCGCGTGGAGCGGGGGGATGTTGATGTGGATAGCTGCGGCGGCGATTTTAGCGCCGCTCAATTTGGGGGGCTTTGAAGTCACCACCAGCGCCGAGCCGGGGCAGGGTGGTTTGCGCCGCTTTGATATGCGCGCGGCCTCGCCGGGGCAGCGCTTGATCCGCTCGGCCAAGCTGTTTTTTCCAATCTATGTTGGGCTGACTGGCACGCTTTGGTTTTGTCTGATCCTGTCAGGAGAGACGCCACTGCGCGGATTGATGCATGCGATGGCGACCCTTTCGACCAGCGGAATTGGCGGTGTTGGCGGCTTAAGCGAGAGCAACAATGTGATCGCTACAGAGTTTCTGATCTTTGTCTTTTTGCTGTTCGCGCTGTCGCGACTGACGTTTTCTACCGACACGATCACCGGCAAAACGCGCGGGCTGCATGAGGATGCGGAGTTTCGCATCGGGATAATTCTTGTGCTTGGCGTGCCGTTTTTGCTGTTTTTGCGTCATTGGCTTGGTGCCTTCGAGGTCGATGAAGAAGAGAACCTTTGGCTTGGATTAAAGGCGCTTTGGGGCGGAATGTTCACTGTGCTGTCGTTTCTTACGACCACCGGGTTTGTCAGCTCTGAATGGGAGGCGGCGCAAGGCTGGTCGGGACTGGCGACGCCTGGCTTGATCTTGATGGGGCTGGCGCTTATTGGCGGCGGCGTCGCCACGACTGCGGGCGGGGTCAAGCTGCTTCGGGTTTTCACGCTTTATCTCAATGGGTTGCGCGAAATGCAAAAGCTGATCCATCCGTCCTCTGTCAGTGGAAAAGGCGCTGGCAATCGCCGCATCCGCCGACAAGGAGCCTATACCGCGTGGATCTTTTTCATGCTGTTTGCCATGTCTTTAGCCTTTGTTACCTTGGTGCTGACGGGGTTCGGCGCGAGCTTTTCTGAGGCGCTTATCATGTCGGTTGCGGCTCTTTCGACGACGGGGCCCTTGCTTGATGTGGCCGCTGCTGAGCCGATTTTACTGACGGAACTTTCGACAGGTGCCAAGCTTTGCTTTGCTGCAGCTACTGTCTTGGGGCGGCTTGAAACCCTTGCGATCATCGCTCTTTTGACGCCGGACCTTTGGCGGCGATAACGCACTCTTGCAGATAATAGCGTTTGGTACAAAAAAGCGCTGGAATCTCGCGGCGCGGCGCGACATACTTTTGCTATTATGGATCGCGCGGCTCGCTGCGCGCATTGCTGCGCCCAAAAAAAATAACACAAGAATAAAGGCATGCCCTATGGCCAATGATAGACAAAATCTGCAAGACGCATTTCTCAACCATGTTCGCAAAACCAAAGTTCCCGTCACTGTTTTCTTGATCAACGGTGTTAAGCTTCAGGGGGTTATCACTTGGTTTGACAATTTTTGCGTCCTTTTGCGCCGTGATGGGCAGTCTCAGCTTGTCTATAAACATGCGATTTCGACGATTATGCCAAGCCAGCCGATCTCTCTTTATGAGGGTGAAGATCAAAACTGATGGGGCATGATCCGTCGGTGACCCGCACTTGGGTCCTGCATCCTGATATCAAAAGCAACAATGACCGGCGTTTGCCAGAACCCGCTTTGGCGGAAGCCGTTGCCCTGGCCGAAGCATTGCCAGGGCTTGAGGTGATTGGTGAAACTATCGTGCGCTTGCCCAAAGCGCATTCTGGCATGTTGTTTGGTTCCGGTAAGATCGAAGAACTGCATCAGATGTTTGACGCTGAAGAGGTGGACCTGGTCTTGATCGACGGACCTGTGACCCCTGTGCAACAGCGCAACCTTGAGAAAGCTTGGGGCGTTAAGCTTCTGGATCGCACGGGTCTTATTCTTGAGATTTTCTCTGATCGCGCACGCACGAGTGAAGGTGTCTTGCAGGTCGAGATGGCTGCGCTGAGCTACCAGCGCACAAGGCTGGTGCGCGCTTGGACCCACCTAGAACGTCAGCGCGGCGGGCTTGGCTTTGTAGGTGGTCCGGGTGAAACGCAGATCGAATCTGATCGCCGCGCGATTGATGATCAGCTTGTGCGCTTACGTCGCAAGCTAGAGAAAGTCGTGAAAACGCGCGCGCTGCACCGAGAAGCGCGGGCCAAAGTGCCGTTTCCGATTGTTGCGCTGGTTGGCTACACAAACGCGGGCAAATCGACGCTGTTCAACAAACTCACTGGCGCGGATGTGATGGCGAAAGACATGCTGTTTGCGACGCTCGATCCAACCATGCGCTCCGTTGAACTCCCTGATGGGCCGCAAGTCATCTTGTCCGATACCGTTGGTTTTATTTCTGATTTGCCGACCGAGCTTGTCGCGGCCTTCCGCGCGACGCTTGAGGAAGTGCTTGCCGCGGATTTGATCGTACATGTGCGCGATATCTCTCATGAAGGGTCCGAAGAACAAGCAACGGATGTGCGCAGCATTTTGACCTCGCTTGGTGTGGATGAAAACGCGAACCAGATCGAAGTTTGGAACAAGATCGACCTTCTGGGTCCGGATGATTACGATGCTGTGCTCGCGCGCGCTGCACGTCACGAGGAGGTGATTGCGACCTCGTCTGTGACAGGTTTCGGCATGAAGGATTTCGTGCAAGCCGTTGAAATCGCTTTGGAAGGCGAGGTTATCTCTGAGACGTTGGTGCTACCGTATTCCGATGGTCGCAAACGTGCTTGGCTGTTCGAGCGCTCGCTGGTGGAGGCAGAGCGACAGGGTGACGACGGGTTCGAATTGGACCTGCGCTGGAAAGCGAAAGACCGCGCGCAATATCAAACGCTTTAGGCGTTCGCCGTCTCTAACTCGGTTAGTTTTCGATAGGCGTTAGCGTCGTGATGCCGACAGCAGCAGCGCGAGCGAGGCCTTCGTCAAGCGACATGGGAATAAACTCCCCGCGCCGCCAAAGCGCGCCAAGATCATCATAATGGCGCGAAAAGAGATGGCCGGATTGGCCAGTAGAAATCACAAAGAGCGAGCTGTCGGGGTCGGCGAAATCATAAACGCCGCGATAGCCAGCCCCGTGCACATTTAGAAACGCATCCGTGCCACTGCCGCCCTTTGTGCGCCCGCGCATCAGCGTGTTATCGCCGCCAGAGGTCGATTGGCGAATGTTCACAAAATAGCGCAAGACCGGCACTTCGCCGAGCACAGAATGGTCATGGGTTGCCTGATGCGCATCGCCCCAGCGCAAGGACGCCAGATCAGTGGTGTAGTTTTCCTCTAGCCAGAGAATCGCTTCATCCAAAGAAAGCCGCGCCACATCTGTGCAACTCTCCGTCGGTGAGGATTGCAAGATATCGCACCACGTAGAAGCGCCAGAAATATCGCGGAACACGCGTTCGATGAACAAGGGTTCCACATGCTTGAACTCTTGCGCGAGCGGGCCGAGTTCGTCCTTGATCAAGCGATCCTGAAGGGCGCGCAGCCATGCGGAATAGATCAGCGGCTCGGGCAGGTGTTCATTCATTTCGCCGTTCCAATTGGCCAGCAAATCCAGCGCAATCTGGCGTTTCCGCTCTGGCGTGCCATTAGGGGCAGGCGCGCCGGTGAACCACAGATCCGCGCCTATCAGCGGCAGCAATGTGCGCGCGGTGAAGCTGACGGTGTCAAGCTGCGCTTCAACAAAGCTGTCGCGCGTGTGCACTTGGCGGGTCTGCATCAAGCGTTGCCAGCGCTGCACCCGTTGGCTGTCGCCCCATTCATAACTGACGTGCACGGGGAAAGGGCGCTGCACAATCTTGTTGTTGGTATTGCCCAAAATGCCGCCCTCAGGCTCAAGGAACTCAGGGTTTGTCGCTGCAGGAAAGACGCCTTTCCAACGATTTTCAGCGATCCAGCCGGGGCTGGGCATACGGCCTTTGCTTTGATGATCCATGTCGCGCTGCGGCATGGCGCCAATGAGTTTCAGCGCGATCTTGTCTTTGTCCACAAGCGTGAGGTTTTGCGACGGTGCGACGTAGCTTTCAGCGCTGATCAACGCGCTTTGCACATCTGCGGCCTGCATAATACCCATGGCGGCGCTCAGCGAAGTATCGCGCGGGCTTAGAGCGGTCCACGAGAGCGCAGCGACATGGCCGACAGGGGTGACCTGCGCAATTTCAAAGTCCGCGCCAGAGAGCACAGGGCCATTATCGCTCCAACGCAACGTCAGGGTAACAGGTTCCGCGTCTTTGATGTTGACGATAGATTTGCGCGTCTCGAAAGGTTTGAAGCCCGTCGGCGTGCGGTATTCCTCTGCATTTTCAGGGTTCAGCTGCTCGATGAACAGGTCTTGGTCATCCAGATAAGACGAGGTGATGCCCCAGCCAATCGTACCGCTACGCCCTGCAAGCACCACTGGCATGCCGGGGATGGTGCCGCCAATCACACCGCCTGCTTCAAGCTCGAGCCGCGCGAGATACCAGATTGAGGGGGCTGTGAAGCCAAGGTGGGGATCATTTGCAAGCAGCGTGCCGCCAGAGGCAGAGCGCGAAGGCGCAGCCGCCCAAGCATTAGAGGCGCCGCCAAGGCCACGGGGCGGAACCGGATGCAAAGGATCGCGCGGGCTTGCCGCTGCGGCAAAGCGCGGCAAATCTGTTTCAAAAAGCGCCGCATATTCTGGTAGCGCCGCAACGCCTGTGCCTGGCATGTCGGGCAGAATGTCCGATAGGCGGGCGTCATCGGGCAGCACAAGCGAGGTGCGTGCGCGCAAGACTTCGTCTTGTAAATGACCCGAAAGTTGCAGCGCCATCAGCTTGGTGACGGCCAATGAATCCGCCGCGCGCCAAGGGGCGATCGGAGCGCCAAACAAGAACATCTCAGGTGCACCGCGGCCAAGCGAGCGCGCGTTAATCTCGGCGATACGCATGTTAACACCAGCCGCATACGCGCCAAGCGCATCGGTGGTGCGCGCATCTTGGCTGGCCACGGACAGGCTTGCGAGGCGATAGATATCAAGGCGACGCAACAGCGTGTCGATGCTTAGGGTGCGGCGGCCAAAGACTTCGGACAAACGGCCTTGCGCGGTGCGGCGCAGCATAGTCATCTGCCAAAGTCGGTCCTGCGCGTGGGCATAGCCAAGACCAAAGAAAACGTCCGCGTCATTGCTTGCAAAAATATGCGGCACATTGGCATTGTCGCGCACGATTTCCACCGGGGCGCTGATGCCCTCGACCTCAAGCGTTTTCGTGTAATCGGGCAACGAGCGCGAGGCGAGGAAATAGGCCAGAAACGCCGCGAGCACCGCAAGGATGATCACACCGCCCGTCAGGCGCAGCACCCAGCGAAATATCATCACCATATTCAGCTCTTTCGTTCTTTCAGCCGCGCATTTCGAGCAAAGCCGATCTTATGCGCGTTTGGTTCATCCCACCCATAGAATACTTGACGCAAAGGGAAAAGCCGATGATGACTGAGCCGCTCTATTGACCCTTCGCTAATGTGTTGATGTGTTTGAGAAGAGATGAATGACGATGATGCCACTTATAATCATCCCCATGCCCAAAATTGCGGGCAGATCCAGTTTTTGCCCGTAAACCAAAACGCCAATGCAGCCGATTAAGAAAATTCCAAGCCCCGACCAAAGCGCATAAGCGATGCCAAGCGGGATGCTGCGCAGCGCGAGCGCAAGAAAGTAAAAACTGACAGCATAGGCGATCACGACCACGACCGAGGGCCAGAATTTGGTGAATTGTTGGCTTGCTTGAAGGGCCGCTGTGCCAATCGTTTCGCTTAAGACTGCGATCAGAAGAATGATGTAATGCGTCGGCATGAAAAGCGCCTTTCTGGGGAGCAGAGCGGTTGATGTGACTTTGATAATCAAACAGAGCGGCGCGGGTTTTGATAGGGGCGATCGCTGCATTTTAAAGCGATAAGGCCTAACCATAACCACGGCACATCCACCGTGATTATGCATTTTTTCAATGGCCTATCAGCGCGCTTGATGTTTGTGCAGGCGGCCTTTTAGGACGCACTTAGCGCCGCGTTCAGGTTTTCATCGATCTTTTCGAGGAAGCCCATCGTCGTGAGCCAGCCTTGATCCGGCCCAACCAGCAGCGCAAGATCCTTCGTCATGTGGCCCGCTTCCACCGTTTCGACGATCACCCGCTCGAGCGTTTCTGCAAAGGCCATCAGCTCGGCGTTGTTATCCAATTTAGCGCGGTGCTTTAAGCCGCCCGTCCAAGCGTAAATCGAGGCAATGGAGTTTGTTGAGGTCGATTCACCTGCCTGATGCTGGCGGTAGTGACGCGTGACCGTGCCATGCGCCGCTTCGGATTCAACGATCTTGCCATCGGGGGTCATCAACTGGCTTGCCATCATCCCAAGAGAGCCAAAGCCCTGCGCCACCACATCCGATTGGACATCGCCATCATAGTTCTTGCAGGCCCAAACGAACCCGCCATTCCATTTGATCGCGCAGGCGACCATATCATCAATCAAGCGGTGCTCGTACCAGATGCCTTTCTCTTTGAACGCATCGGCGAATTCCGCGTCATAGACTTCTTGAAAGACTTCCAAGAAACGTCCGTCATATTGCTTGAGGATCGTGTTCTTGGTCGACAGATACACCGGCCAGCCAAGGTTCAAGCCATAATTCAAAGAAGCGCGCGCGAAATCGTAGATTGATTTGTCCACATTATACATCGACATAAACACGCCTGCGCTGTCGGCTTTATAGACCTCATGCTCGATCTCTGTGCCATCCTCGCCGGTGAATTTCATCGTCAGCGTGCCAGCGCCCGGAAATTTCATATCCGTCGCTTTATATTGATCGCCAAAGGCATGGCGGCCGACAACAATCGGCTGGGTCCAACCGGGTACAAGGCGCGGCACATTGCTGCAAATGATCGGCTGGCGGAAAATAACGCCGCCCAGAATATTGCGGATCGTACCATTGGGGCTTTTCCACATTTTCTTGAGGCCAAACTCTTCAACGCGCGCTTCATCCGGGGTGATGGTGGCGCATTTCACCGCCACGCCGACCTCTTTGGTCTTTTCAGCCGCGTCGATGGTGATCTGATCTTCCGTGCGGTCGCGTTCTTGAATGCTCAGATCATAGTAAAGAAGATCAATATCAAGATAGGGCTCGATCAGTTTCTTCTTGATGAAATCCCAAATGATGCGGGTCATTTCATCACCGTCCATTTCGACGATGGGGTTTGCTACTTTGATCTTACTCATGAAGTCTGCCTTTTATGATCACTCATGTTTGCGCGTTGCATATCTCATTAGCCTCAAAAGGTGAATGACGTATCAATTTGTTGATGACGTATCGGTATTCCCACGCGGCAAGCGCAGCATCAAAAAGCTTGCCGTGATGCACAAGATTACGCCCGCAAGAGCCAAGGGCGCTGGGGTGCCCGAAAAGCTAAGCCCCACAGGGATTGCAATCAAAGGCCCAAGAATAGTGGCAATTCCTGACACCAAAGAGGCTGCCAAGCCTGCGATATGCCCGACAGGTTCCATCGCCAGCGCGGTCAGATTGCCCAGCGTCATTCCCGCCAGAAAGAAGATCGAGGTTTGCCAGATCATAAACAGAGGAAAGTAAATGTAATCCGCGGGGGGAAACTGGCTTACCGCAAGCATCATGCCTGATAGGAAAATCTGGCTGATAAAACTCGCCAAAACCACATTTCGCATCCCAAAACGCACGACAATATTGGCGTTCAACAACGATGCACTGCCTGAAAGAATCGAAATCAGCGCGAACCAATAGGGAAAGCTCTCCGCGCGCGCGAAAGTGACGTCATAGATCGGATGCACCAAAGACAGCATACCAAACAACAGCGCGAACATCATCGATTGGCAAGCAATCGAAATACGCGTGCTTTGATGGCTAAAGAGTTCCTTGCTGGTCGACACCAAAGCGCCGATCTTGAAACTGCGGCGTTTGTCCAGAGCAAGCGTTTCAGGCAGGCGCAGGATCATCCAGATCATCGAGATTACGGAAAAGCAGATAAACGCGACAAAGATACCGCGCCAATCGGACAATGCGATGATGCCGGCACCGATCAGCGGACCAACCGCTGGCACCAGTGTAAACACCAACATCACAAGCGACATGATCCGCGCCATTTGGCGGCCCGCAAAAAGATCACGAATGATCGCCATCGACACAATACGCGGACCCGAAGCGCCAATGCCTTGCACCAAACGCGCGGCGAGTAAAACCTCAAGCGAGGCGGCGCGCCACGCAACAAATGCGCCAAGGCAATAGAGCACAGCGCCAATAAGAATGATCGGTTGCCGCCCAAATCGATCTGAAAGGGGTCCAACAAAAAAGGTCCCAAGCCCCATGCCAAGCACGAAACTGGTCAGCACCAACTGCACTTTGTTGGTGTTCTTCGGGCTCAGCTCGGCTGCGATCTCTGGCAGGCCGGGCAGCATGGAATCAATCGAAAACGCAACCGTCGCAGAAAGCATCGCGCAGAAAGCGATAAATTCCATCCGCCCCATACGCATCTGCACAGGTGCGTTCATGCGTCCTCGGCCAACTGCGCTTTGATATCTGCGATCACTTTGCGCCACATTTCTGGCGATTGCGCACCCGGAACGGCGTGCTGGCCCGCAATAATAAAGGTCGGCACCGAATTGACGCCCATTTTGCGAAAGCCTGCGTCTTTTTCGCGAATGCCGCTCAGGTCCTCATCGGTAGAGAGCAAACGTTGCACCAAAGCCGCATCCATACCGCAGGTATCTGCCAAATCGGCCAGCACTTCTACATCACCAATATCGCGCCCCTCTTTGAAATAAGCGCGAAACATCGCCGAAACCACCATGGATTGACGCTGCTCGATGCCCGCCCAATGGATCAGACGGTGCGCATTCAGCGTGTTCGGCGTGCGTTTGATGTCGCCCAAATTCAGCTCGAGCCCTACATCGCGGGCATGTTGATCGATCTGCCCATAGACTTTGACCGCTTGCTCCTTGCCGCCAAACTTACCCTCAAGATACGCGCGGCGATCCATGCCCTCTGGCGGCATGTCAGGGTTCAACTGAAACGGATGCCATTCAATTTCGAAAGGATGCTCCGGCTCTGCTTCTAGGGCGCGATCCAGCAAGGTTTTGCCAATAAAGCACCAAGGGCAAATTGGATCGGAGATAATATCAAGCTTAACCATATTGAGCCTCAATCTGAGCACGCAGCACACGGCGCAGCAGCTTGCCATTGGCGCTGCTTGGAAGCGTGTTGCAGGGGTGGTAAATTCTGGGCTGCTTGTAGCGCGCAAGGCGGGCGTTTGCCAGAGCCTCTAGCGTGGTTTGCGGCAGATCCTCGCTTGTGACGTAGCACAATGCAATCAGCGTGACATTTGGTTTCACGGTTATCTCTATTGCGGCGCATTGCGAGAGTGCGGGCAGGCTTTGAAAGACCGTTTCAATTTCCATAGGCGAGACGCGAAAACCGCCCGCGTTAATCATGTCATCGGCGCGCCCTTCATATGAGACTGCGCCGGACGCGTCGCTGCGGCCAAGATCGCCGGTCATGAACCAGTCGTCCTGAAACCGCGCGTTGGGTTCTTGGTTATCGTTCAAATAGCCCAGCATCAGGCCTGGGTCGCTGCGATGAATGGCAATCGTGCCAATCTCGCCAGTTTTCGCCAGCGCGCCATCGGCCTTGATCAGCGCGGTTTTGCGCCCAGCTTGCGGGTAGCCAAGCTGATTATTAGCCGCCGCGCGATGCGGGCTAGAGGAAATGAAGGTCGAGCATTCAGACATGCCGAAAGCTTCGTAAACCTTTGTTCCTGTGGCTTTTTCCCAAGCATTATGCAGCGCAGTTGGCATCTTTTCACCCGCGCTTAAGCCATGGCGCAGCTTGGGAAGGTCTGGAATGTCGGCGCGCAAGACTTTACGGTAGACACCCGGCGCCGCGGCAAAGAGCGTGGCGCCATGCTGGGCCAAAAGGGCGGGCAGGGTGTCGGGCGGCGTGCCATCCTCAGGGATCAGCGCCGTGGCGCCAACGCTCCAAGGGTCCATCAGCCCTGTGCCAAGCGTAAAAGTCCAGTTGAATGCCCCCGCGTGCAGCAGTCGATCGTGGCGAGCGATATCATACCAATCGCGGTGCATCATTCTGCGCGCCCAAATTGCGCGATGCGCATGTTGCACCGCGCGCGGCGCAGCGGATGTGCCAGAGGTGAACACCACATAGG
>CAYQZI010000072.1:11245-14462 GCA_964421835.1 uncultured Planktotalea sp. | reverse complement strand
GCGACCATTGTCAGGCGCTCGATCTTGGTGAAATCGATGTTACCACCGGGCAGGGCCACAGTATCACCGCCAGAGGGCAGGTAGCTGTTCACAGCAGCGCCAACAACACCGGGCTGCTCTGCAATCTCTTTTGCCATGTAGTGGTCAAATCCGGCCTTATCGACCTTGGCCGTGTCAATCTCGATAATCCGCATTTCGCGGCCGACTTGGTGGCCCTCGTTATCCCAAATCTGCAAGCTGTTGCGGGTCAGAACCGCGCGGTCGCCTTCTTCCAAGTAAGTGATCTGGTTGGTTAAAGGCGCGAGCGCGATCGCGTCAGAGCCGATATACATCTCATCCGCGCCATGCCCGATGGCCAGCGGCGAACCTTTGCGCGCGGCGATCATCAAATCCATTTCACCGTGAAACAAGAATGCCAAAGCAAAGGCACCATCAAGGCGCGCGATGGTGGCTTCAGCCGCAGCTTGCGCGCTCATCCCTTGGTTCATGTGGTGCTGCGTCAAAAGGGCGACGGTTTCGGTATCGGTTTCAGTCACGAAATCGATGCCGTGCCCTGCAAGCTCTTCGCGCAATTCGCGGAAATTTTCGATGATTCCGTTATGCACAACCGCGACAGGGCCAGCTTGATGCGGATGCGCGTTGTCTGTCGTCGGCGCGCCATGCGTGGCCCAGCGGGTGTGGCCGATGCCAGACTTGCCCGCGAGAGGCTCATGCACCAAAAGATCAGAGAGATTAACCAACTTACCAACCGCGCGGCGGCGATCCAGAACACCGTTGTTTACAGTTGCAATTCCAGCACTGTCATAGCCGCGATACTCGAGGCGCTTGAGCGCTTCAACAAGCGTAGGCGCAACTTCGTGTTGTCCGAGGACCCCTATAATTCCGCACATTATGCCTCTCCTTTTTGCTTGCTAGCTTTCTTTTTCTTTAATATATCGAACAATTTGACCGCGAGCCCTGGTTTGTTCACTTGCCGTGCGCGTCCAAGAGCCAGCGCTGCGTCTGGCACGTCTTGTGTGACAACCGTGCCGCTGCCGGTCATTGCTTTTTCGCCCACGGATACGGGGGCCACCAGCAATGTGTTCGAGCCGATGAAACTGTCGGCGCCAATCTCGGTGTGGTGTTTCATCACGCCGTCATAATTGCAGGTGATTGTGCCTGCGCCGATGTTCGCGCGCGGCCCCACATGGGCATCACCCACGTAGGAAAGGTGGTTCACCTTTGCGCCCTCATCGATCACAGCGTTTTTGAGTTCTACAAAGTTGCCAATTTTCGTGTGCTCGGCAAGTTCTGTGCCCGGTCGCAGACGCGCATAAGGGCCAACCACAGCGCCGCGGCTCACATGGCAGCCCTCCAGATGGCTGAACGCGCGGATGTTTGCGCCGTTTTCGACGGTCACAGCAGGGCCGAAAACCACATTCGGCTCGATAATTGTGTCGGGGCCGATATGCGTGTCATGGGCGAAATAGACGGTGCTTGGGGCATGCAGGGTGACGCCTGCCTCCATCATCGCTAGGCGGGTTTTGTGCTGAAAGATCGCGTCTGCCTCGGCTAGTTGAACACGCGAGTTGACCCCCAGCGTTTCGCTTTCATTGCAGGTCACAGAGGTCGCGCTCAGACCTTTGTTTTGGGCGATCTCAACGATGTCGGTAAGGTAATACTCTCCCGAGGCATTGTGGTTGCCAACCGCATCGATCAGATCAAAAAGCACATCTGCTTTAGCGCAAATCACGCCGCTATTACAAAGCGTTATCGCGCGTTCTTCATCAGTTGCGTCTTTGAATTCGACGATCTTTGACAGGCTATCGCCCGACATCACAAGGCGGCCATAGCGGCCCGGATCTGCAGCTTCGAAACCAAGCACAATCACATCGTGACCTGCGCGCGCATCGATCATACGTTCAAGCGTATCGGGGCTGATAAAAGGCGTGTCGCCATAAAGGACCAACGCATCGCCGCTAAAGTCCGCCAAAGCGTCTTGCGCTTGCGCAACCGCATGCGCGGTGCCGAGCTGTTCAGTTTGCAAAACCACCTGAGCCGCTTCGTCATAGCTGCGCGTGGCTTTGTCCACATGCTCCGCACCGTGACCTGCGACAACGATGGTCTTTTCAGGCGCGAGCGTCGCGCCGCTTTTCATCGCATGCACCAGCATAGGTGCGCCCGCAATTTCATGCAGAACTTTGGGCAGATCGGATTTCATTCGGGTGCCCTTGCCAGCCGCAAGGATAATCAGAGCAATGCTCATTTTTGTTAATACTCTTTGCAATTTATTAACGCTCGTTCTACCTAAACTTTAATTCTCCGCAAGCCGTGATCGTTCACCTTAGATTGCGGTGTGTAACACAAGCGATTGGCTGTATTGGCTCGCTTTTCTTCGCCTAGGAAACCCATGCGCACAGTTATTTTTGACCTCGATGGAACGCTTGCAGACACCAGCGGTGATTTGCTGGCTGCGGCGAATTGCTGTTTTGCCGATATGGGCATGGACGTGCGTTTGACGCCGCAGACAGATGCAGGCGTTGCGCTGCGCGGGGGGCGCGCGATGCTCTCACTCGGGATCGAGCGTGAAACAGGGCAGGCGGCAGAGCAAGCGGTGCTTGATGCGCAGTATCAGCCTTTGATCGAACACTACGCACGCGCGATTGACGTGCATACACAGCTTTATCCAGGGACAATGGAGGCGATTGAGCAGTTGCGCACAGAGGGCTTTGCCGTCGGGATTTGCACCAACAAGCCCGAGCATTTGGCGGAATTGTTGATGACAAAGCTCGGTGTGCGGGGTGCCTTTGCCTCGCTCATTGGCGCGGATACGTTGCCTGTGCGCAAGCCCGATCCTGAGCCGTTTTTCGAGGCAGTGCGCCGCGCGGACGGCGATCCAAAGCGCGCTTGTCTGATTGGTGATACAGTGACAGATCACAAGACCGCGCGCGCGGCTGGTGTGCCAAGTGTACTTGTCACATTCGGCCCCGGAGCCAAGGCCGGACAGGCGGATATTCGCGCATTGGAGCCGGATGCGCTGCTGGATCGGTATGAAGATTTGCCCGCTATCGCTGCGCAGTTGTTAGGACATTAAGATGAACGAAGTCTTTACGGGCAGCTTCACCCAGCAAGAGCCGATCCCAGAGGCAGGCATCGCTGCAGCGCTGCAGGTTCTGCAATCGGGGCGTTTGCACCGATATAATGTCGCCGAAGGCGAGCATGGGGAAACGGCGCTGCT
>CAYQZI010000072.1:0-11145 GCA_964421835.1 uncultured Planktotalea sp. | reverse complement strand
AAAGCGGATCAAGCGGATGTGCTGCTGCTGAGCCATATGCGCGGCCACATGTGCGATATGGATCGGCTTATGGCGATTTGCGATGCGGCAGGCATTACGGTGATCGAAGATTGCGCTCATACCATGGGGGCCAAATGGGGCGAGACTTATTCGGGCCGTCATGGGGTGATGGGCTGTTATTCCTGCCAGACTTATAAACATGTGAATGCGGGCGAGGGCGGATTGCTGGTGTCTGATGATGCTGCGCTGATGGCGCGCGCGATCATGCTCTCTGGCAGTTATATGCTGTTCGAGCGTCATCTGGCAGGTCCGCCGAAGGAGGCATTCGCTGAGGCTAAGTATGAAACGCCGAATATTTCGGGCCGCATGGATCATCTGCGCGCCGCAATTTTGCGCCCGCAACTGGCGGATCTCGACACGCAAGTGCAGCGCTGGAATGCGCGCTATGTCGCGGTTGAGCAGGGTTTGAAGGACACCGCGGGGCTGACAGTAATCGAACGGGGCGAAAAAGAGCACTTTGTTGGCTCGTCCATACAGTTTTTGCTAGAGGGCTGGAGCGATGTCGCGGTGAATGAGGCCATATCGCGCTGCGGCGCGCGCGGGGTCGAGTTAAAATGGTTCGGCGGGGCCGAGCCTGTGGCCTTTACCTCGCGCTACGACAGTTGGCGCTATGCGCCAAGCGCACCGATGCCGCAAACCGATGACATTCTGCGCGGCATAGTCGATATGCGCTTGCCTTTGACTTTTAGCGAGGAGGATTGCGCGTTGATTGCACGGATCATTCGCGCGGAAGTCTCGGCCGTTTATCAAACCATGGGTGCGTGAAATCACGCACGATGCAAAGGAAGCACACCCTGTGAAGAACACCGCAAGAACACGGCGCTACCAATGGCCCACCTGGGCCACTTTGCTTTTGTGTTATGGAACGTTTGCGGTTGCGACGCTTTGGATCACGCCGATGTCGCTGAGTTTCGCCATTCTGCTGGCGACACTTGCCAATGCGCTGCATTCTTCGCTAAGTCATGAGGTGATGCACGGGCATCCGTTCAAGAACAAACACCTGAACGCAGCTTTGGTGTTTCCGGCGCTCAGCTTTGCGATTCCCTACATCCGCTTTCGCGACACGCATTTGGCGCATCACGTAGATAGCAGTTTGACGGATCCCTATGATGATCCGGAAAGCTGCTATTTGGACCCCAAAGTATGGGACAAGCTTGGCGCGTTTCAAAAAGCCCTGCTGCGCTTTAACAACACGCTCTTTGGGCGCATCACGCTGGGGCCGCTCATCAGTCAGTATGCGTTTATGCGCGGCGATTGGCGGCTTATCGCAGCGGGCAATAGGCGCGTTTTGATCAGTTGGCTGTGGCATCTGCCTGCCGCGGCCTTGCCGCTTTGCTGGATTATCGCCGTCACCGAGATGCCGCTTTGGGCCTATGCCCTCTCGGTTTATCTGAGCCTGTCTATCTTGAAAATTCGCACGTTCCTAGAGCACCGCGCCCATACGCTTGCCCGTGGGCGCACGGTGATTATCGAAGATCGTGGGCTGCTTGCGTTTCTCTTCTTGAACAACAACTTCCATTCGGTGCACCACATGCACCCTGATGTGGCATGGTATGAGTTGCCTGCGCTTTACGAGAGCGGCAAAGAGCGGTTTTTGGCGGTGAATGAGGGCTATCGCTACCGCTCTTATCGGCAGGTGATCGGGCAGTATTTCTTTAAAACCAAAGAGCCAGTGGCGCATCCGCTCTGGTCTTCGGATCAAACCTAAGGCAGCGCAGCGGCTATGGAACTTTGGATCATCGCCACACTCGTCGCGACTATTTTTCAGACCCTGCGCTTTATGCTGCAAAAGCAGCTGAGCACAGGCGCGCTCAGCACAGGCGGGGCGACATTCGCGCGGTTCGCCTATTCTGCGCCTTTGTTGGTGGTGCTCGTGATGATTTGGTTTTGGCACAGCGGCGCCGCGCTTCCTAATATCTCTGCACGTTTTTGGATCATGGGCGCGATTGGCGGATTGTCGCAAATCCTGGCTACCGTTTGCGTTGTGGCGCTGTTTCGCACACGCAATTTTGCCGTCGGGATCACGTTCAAAAAGACGGAAGTTATTCTCTCTGCCTTGGTTGGCTTGATTGTCTTGGGCGAGGGCGTCTCAGTGCTAGGGTTCATTGCGATCTTGGTGGGCTTGGTGGGCGTTTTGCTGCTGTCCTCTGCGCCAGAGGCGACAGGCTCGATCAAAGACCGCATCTTTACCAAAGCGGCAGGGCTTGGAATTGCCTCTGGTTTGATGTTTGCGATTTCTGGTGTGACCTACCGCGCCGCAACGCTGGACGTAGATGCAGAGGCACCGCTCCTGCGCGCCGCTGTGACGCTGTCGGCTGTGACTTTGATGCAATTCACCGCCATGGCGATCTGGTTGCGGGTATTTGAAACGGGGCAGATTACCGCTGTCTGGCGCGCGCGGCGCAAGGCGATCTGGATCGGATTGATGAGCCTTGGCGGCTCTTTGGGTTGGTTCGTGGCCTTCACCTTGCAAACAGCGGCCTATGTGAACGCGCTCGGGCAGGTTGAGTTGCTGTTCTCGCTCTTGGTGTCGGTCTTGGTGTTCAAAGAACGGTTGAGCCGCCGCGAGGGGCTGGGCATCGGTTTTCTGACGGCAAGCGTTTTGTTGCTAATCCTCGTGACCCGCTAAGGGTTCTCAGTCGCTTTGCGCATGGCCATGAAGACGCAGGAACAGGCTTTCCTCTTCGGTGTTCAGGAACATTGGCACGCTTTCGGGAGGGCTTGCATCGGCGCTGCGCCCTGAAATTTCGGCCAGCACGACTTCGGTAATGAACGGCAGATCAAATGCGCGCACGTCTTTCAGAGCGATCCATTGCAAATGCGACAGCTCGTCCGAGGCACCAGAGAAATCATCGATATCGCCGCTCAAAGCTTCTGCGTCGATCATAAAGAAACGCGCATCAAAGCGGCGCGGACGGCCCGGCGGTGTGATCGCGCGAAACACAAAATGCAGTGCAGAGGCATCGGGCAGATAGCCGCTCGCGGCAAAGCTGTCCCAATCCGGCGGCGGTGGGTTGGCCCAATCGCCCTTGGTGCCAAGGATCAGGCCCGTCTCTTCCCAGAGTTCGCGAATGGCCGCCACGCCAAGGGCATGGCTGCGGTCTGCGTCGGTTTTTTCGTTCAAATGCGCGCGGCAACTGGGATTGATCATGCCCGATAAGGGGACATCGGCGTCCAGCGCATCCACCGCGCCGCCGGGAAAGACGAACTTGTTTGGCATAAACGCCGCTTTCGCGCCGCGCTGCCCCATAAGAACCCGTGGCTCTGTATCGCGGTCGCGCAGAACGATGACCGTTGCGGCATGGCGAATGGCGGTTTTGTCGATGGGGGCAGCTTGGCTCATGCGCTTTCGTCCTGCGCAAAGGCGAACATGCGTTTGGCCCATTGATAGCCAACGATGGCGCCTTTGAAGCGCGGCAAAAGATAAAGCGACAAGGCAACAGCGACGCTCGCGAAGAGGGAAAACAGCACCATCGGCTCGGGGCGGAAATGCACAAACACGATATGCATCAGAGCCACGGAAATGTGCCCCACGATGAGAATCGTCAAATAGGCTGGCCCATCATCTGCGCGCGCGGGCGTGAAATCTTGATCGCAGTGCGTGCAACTGTCGTTCATCTTGAGGTAGCTGTGCAGCACGCGCCCTTCGCCGCACTTGGGGCATTTACCGCGCCAACCTCTGCGCAGAGCGGGCCAAAGCGGGCGTTCTGCGTCTTGCGTTAGGGTCTGAGCAACCATGGCGGGCCTCTTTGCTGCGATCATCACTTGGCTTTGGGTATGGCACAAAAAGCGGTGCAGCGCACAGTGTTTCCTAACGTCGCAGGCAGGTTTCGAGACGGGTTTTGAGGCGGGTTTCGAGACGGGCAGAAAAAGAAAAATGAAAAAAGTTTGAAAAACTGCGACGGAAGCTTTGGGTCGATCCGTTTGACCCCCCGAAAGCAGGCAAGAAACGCCGGCTTCTAAAGGGCCAAAGGGCCAACACAAAACGGAGTAGACACTATGACAACGATCTCACGCATGACAGCGCGCATTGCTTTGACAGGATTGGTCATTGCCACAGGATTTGCAGCGAATGCGGCCACAGACGGCGAGAGCAAAGAGGGCAAGATGCGCAAAGAGCGCCCCTCTTTCAGCGCGCTTGATACGGATGGCAACGGCCAGCTGACGGTTGAAGAGTTGTCCGCACAGGCGCGTGTGCGTTTTGACAAAATCGACACAAACGGTGACGGTCAACTCAGTGCAGACGAGCTGGGTCAAACGGGCAAGAAACGCGCTGAAAAGCGTGCCGCGAAGATGATAGAGCGCGCCGATGCAAATGGCGACGGGACGATCAGCTTCGAGGAACTGTCCGCAGGCAAGCGCGGTGAGCGCCAAGCGAAAATGTTCGAACGCGCAGATGCGGATGGCAATGGCTCGATCTCTGAAGAAGAGTTCGCAGAAATCGCCAAGCATCATCGCGGCGGCGGCAAGCACAAGCGTCAGAAGTCTGGCGAATAACGCCGCTTGCAAGAAAATGCTGCTCGCCTTACCGGGGCGGGCAGCTTAACGAGAGTACATAAAGATACGTATGAGTATGGCTTTGGATGATCTTTCAGACATTGGCGATGACGCGCTTTTGCAGCTTTATGCAAATGGCGATCAAAGCGCCGCGCGTTTGTTGACCCTGCGCCTTGCGCCGCGTGCTTATCATCAAGCCTACCGTATGCTGGGTGTGCAAGCCGATGCAGAGGATGTTGCGCAGGACGCGATGATGCGAGTTTGGAAAATCGCGCCCAAATGGCGTATGGGCGAGGCAAAGGTCACGACGTGGCTGTATCGTGTGGTGGCCAATCTTTGCCTTGATCGTTTGCGCAAAACACGCGGCACGCCGCTTGATGCGATTGACGAACCGATAGATGAAAGTCCAAGCGTTGAGCAGACACTGCAAACCACAGCGCGGCGTGATGCGTTGCAGGGCGCCTTAATGGAACTGCCAGCGCGCCAGCGCGAAGCGGTGGTGTTGCGGCATATAGACGAGCTGAGCAATCCGGTGATTGCCGAGCGAATGGAGATCAGTGTGGAAGCGGTCGAGAGTTTGACATCGCGTGGAAAACGCGCGTTGAGCAAGATATTAAAGGGCCGCAAAGCTGCCCTTGGATTTGAAGGAGAGGCGTCATGACTGACATGTTGAGCGATAAAGACGATCTTGCGGCTTTGTTTGAGGCGGCAAAAGCTGCGCCGCCCGCGCCTTCAAGCGATTTCATGGCCCGCGTGCTCAGTGACGCCGAAGCGATGCAACCTGCGGCGCTTGGGGGGATGCGTACGCCTGCGCCAACGCCCAAACGCGGCGCGTTCACCGAGTTGCTGAGCGGGCTCAGTGACGCCATTGGCGGCTGGCCCGGCTTTGCTGGTCTTGCGAGCGCGGCTGTGGCTGGCGTGTGGATCGGGATCAGCCCGCCCGATGGGTTGATTGATCCGATCAGCAGCGTGCTTGGCACCGATACCAGCAGCTTGTCCGAAGCGCTGGATTACAATGACGGCTTTGATTTTACTTTGTTTGAGGGATGAGCGAGATGAGCGATCCAAATGTTACGGCGCCAAAGCGCGCAAAACCGAAGAAACGCTTCCGTATTTTGCTTGGCGTGTCATTGGCGTTGAACCTGTTGGTCATTGGCGCTGTTGTTGGCGCAATCGCTAAAGGGCCGTTTTCGGGCGGTGGATCTTCGCCTGGTATGCGCAGCGCTGCGCTGCCTTATGTTGCGGCCTTTGAGCGGCAAGACAAACGCGCCATGCAACGCGAAATGAGATCGCGCTTTCCAGATCGAAAAGCCGCAAGCGCTGCGCACCGCGCCGCTTATAGCGCGTTCATGGAGGTTCTGCGCGCAGAGACTTTTGACGCAGCGCGGGCCTCTGAGATCATGCAAGAGCAATTCGAGCGCGCGCAAAGCTTTCAAAAAGTAGGCCGCGATGTCTCGATTGAGCGGCTTTCGCAAATGAGTGCCGCCGAGCGCGCAGCTTATGCAGATCGTCTGCAAGCGCATTTGGACAGCGCAAAGAAGCGCGGCAAGCGCAAAGAGCGTTGAAGCGCGCGCGATAATAGAGGATGCTTTGCACGGGCAGACAATAGGGGTGCAGAGCATGGCAATGTCGCGTGAAAATGCAGAAGTCTTTGCGCTGAACGCGCTGGGTTGGATCGTTGGGCAAGAGGATATTTTGCCTGCGTTTTTAGGGGCCACCGGATCAAGCGAGAGCGACATTCGCGGCCGCGTTGGTGATCCTGAGTTTCAGCTTTGTGTGCTGGATTTTCTGATGATGGATGATCAATGGATCATCTCGTGCTGCGATGAGCTGCGCGTGCCGTATGAGTGCGTAAGCGAGGCGCGCCAAGCCATGCCCGGCGGCGCAGAGATAAGCTGGACATGAGCAACGTTTCTGACTCGCTCAAGGCTGTGCTGTTTGACAAAGACGGCACGCTTTTTGATTTCCGCGCGACTTGGGATGTTTGGGCGGATCAGCTGCTAAGCGATCTCAGTGGCGGCGATGCGGATGTGCTCAGGGATTTGGCGCAAGCGCTAAGCTTTGATCTGGGGCGAAAAGCGTTTTTACCCACGTCTTTTGTGATTGCCGGGAGCAATCGCGAAGTTTCGGAAGTCATCGCAAAGGTTTTAAAGCGCAAAGACGTTGATCTGATGGAGCAAGAGTTGGCTGAACGGGCCGCAACCGCTCCGCTCGTGCCTGCAGTTCCGCTGGTGGCGTTTCTGCAAGGTTTGCGCGATGACGGTTACAAGCTGGGTGTGATGACCAATGACGCGGAAATGGTTGCTGAAGCGCATTTGAAAACAGCAAGGGTGCGCGATTTGTTTGATTTCGTCTGCGGCTCTGACAGCGGCTTTGGCGCGAAACCGGACCCGGAGCCGCTATTGGCTTTCTGCTCGCATGTGCAGGTGGACCCGTTTCACACGGTGATGCTGGGCGATAGCACCCATGATCTACAGGCGGCGCGCGCCGCTGGTATGGCAGGGGCGGGCGTGTTGACAGGGGTTGCGCGTGCGCCCGAACTTGCGCCGCTCGCGGATGTTGTTTTGAACGATATTGGCGAATTACCTCAATGGCTGCGCCAGAAGTCGCGGCGCGACTGATCAATTGCGACAAGCGGTGTCGCTCTTGGGGCTTCATTGGTCGCGATCCCCGCGTTTGATAGAAATATCAAACGAAGAGGTGCATCATGGCTGGATCAGGCAATCGGAAACGCAGAAGCGGTGGGCGCGCAGGCGCATCGGCGCGCCGCGGCAGTGCAGCGATCGAGCAAAGCCCATGGCGCTTGCCCATCAACATTGATCGCCCGACCGAGCCTTTGAATGAAGAGGGCATTGCCGCGATCCACGATGGGGCCATGCGAATCCTTGAAGAGATCGGCATCGCCTTTCTGAATCCCGAAGCCATCGAAATTCTGCGCAAAAGCGGCGGCTGCGAGATTGACGGCGAGATTGTGCGCATGGGCCGTGATTTCGTGATGGAGAAAGTCGCGCTCGCGCCAAGCCAGTTTGACATAACACCTCGCAATCCTGATCGCACTATTACGGTAGGGGGCAATCATATCCTCTTTGGCAACGTGTCTTCGCCGCCCAACTATTGGGACATGGCGCTTGGCAAAAAAGTCCCCGGCAATCGTGAGATGTGCCAGAACCTGCTGAAGTTGACGCAGTATTTCAACTGTATCCATTTTGCGGGCGGGTATCCTGTGGAACCGGTGGATGTGCATGCCTCAGTGCGCCATCTTGATGTGCTATATGACAAGCTGACGATCACCGATAAGGTGATGCACGCCTACAGTCTTGGCAAAGAGCGCGTCGAAGATGTGATGGAAATGGTGCGCATCGCGGGGGGGCTCAGCCATGAAGAGTTCGACGCCAAGCCGCGTATGTACACGAATATCAATTCGACCTCGCCGCTGAAACACGACTACCCGATGATCGATGGCTGGATGCGCCTCGCGCGGCGCGGGCAAGCCTTGGTGGTGACACCCTTTACCCTTGCGGGCGCGATGGCCCCTGTGACCATGTCCGGCGCGGTGGCGCAGTCCTTGGCCGAAGCTTTGTGCGCTGTTGTTTTGGCGCAGGTGATAAACCCGGGCTGTCCTTGTGTGATTGGGACATTTACCTCGAATGTGGACATGAAAAGCGGCGCGCCTGCGTTCGGCACGCCCGAGTATATGCGCGCGACGCAAATGACGGGGCAAATGGCGCGGTTTTATGATCTGCCGATGCGCTCCAGCGGTGTGTGCGCCGCGAATGTGCCTGATGGGCAAGCGATGTGGGAAACCTCGAACAGTCTTTGGGCCTCTGTGCAATCTGGCACGAATATGGTCTATCACGCAGCCGGTTGGCTTGAGGGTGGCTTGATCGCCAGCCCCGAAAAATTCATCATGGATTGCGAAGTTCTGCAACAAATTCAACGCTATATGGAGCCTACAACCTTTGCGACGACGCCTGATGACATTGCGCTAGATGCAATCAAATCGGTGGGCAATGACGGCCACTTCTTTGGGATTCAGCACACGCAAGACCGCTACACAACGGCGTTTTATCAGCCTTTCTTGAGTGATTGGAAAAACTACGAGGGTTGGGAGGTCGCGGGCGGTATTTGGACGCCAGAGCGTGCGCATAACCTGTTCCAACAGATCCTTGAAGAGTTTGAAGAGCCGCCCATGGACGCTGCAATCCGCGAAGAGCTTGCCGCCTTTGTTGCCAAGCGCAAAGAGGAGGGCGGGGCCCCCACGGATTTCTAAATTGATTAAGATTTTGCTTATTTATCCGGTCAAAAACCGATGACTTAAGGGCAAAACACGAAGATTGGTTAGGTCTTTGTTAAGGATTGCGCTGCAAAACTCGAAAGAGGAATTTGCGGAGTTTTCTGGTATGCATGGGTTGATCAATAAAGCTATCGAAGCCTTTGTAACGGATACTTACGGCGGCGATGCTTGGGGCGTGATTGCGCAAAAGGCCGAGCTGGATGATCCATTTTTCGAAGCGATGATGGTCTATGATACGGCGATTACGCCGCGCGTTATCGAATGCGCGACCGCGGCGCTGCGCGTGGATCGCAGCGATTTCTTGCAAAATCTGGGCACCTATTTGGTGTCGCAGCCCTCGCAACAGGCGGTGCGGCGGTTGTTGCGCTTTGGCGGGGTCGATTTTGTCGATTTCTTGTACTCACTTGATGACCTTCACGACCGCGCCCGCCTTGCTGTGGCGGATCTGTTTTTGCCGCGACTCGAGCTGCGCGAACATACGGTTAATCAATTCAGTTTGACGGTGCGCTCGGATATGGATGGGTTTGGGCATGTCTTGATCGGGCTTTTGACCGCCATGGCAGATGATTATGGCGCTTTGGTCATGCTCGAACATGGGGGGCGTCAGGGCGAAGTCGAAACAATTGCAATCGCTTTGCTGGAAACGGCCTTTGCGGCGGGCAATCAATTTGAGCTGGGCGCGCGCGCGTGATCCTCGATCGCATGCTCACGCAATCACCAGCGTTGGATTGGCCTTCGCTTGAAGCAGCGTTTGATATCTTGTGCCCGATGCATCTGCGCCTGACAGAGACGGGCCATATCGTGCATGTCGCGCCGACGTTGCAAAAGCTTCGGGCCAACAGCGATCTGTTTGGCAAGCGATTTTTGGAAGTGTTCCGTTTGGATCGTCCGCGTTCGGTGACAACGATGAGCGAACTTATGGCGCGCGCGCGCAGCAAGTTGCATCTGGAATTACGCGACCCGCCATGCACTTCGTTAAAAGGGGTTTTGGTGCGGTTGCCCAAAGGGCAAGGGGCGTTGGTGAACCTGTCATTCGGCATTTCGGTCGTTGAGGGCGTGCAGGACTTTGGGCTCAGCAGCGCGGATTTTGCAGCGACGGATCTCGCGATAGAAATGCTCTATCTGGTCGAAGCGAAATCAGCCGCCATGGACGCCTCACGCAATTTGAACCAGCGTCTGCAAGGGGCCAAACTCGCGGCTGAGGAACAAGCGGCAACAGATCCCCTGACGGGGCTCAAGAACCGCCGCGCTGCAGATCGCATTTTGGAAACCGCCATCGCAGAGGATCGCGCCTTTGCTGTGATGCAGCTTGATCTGGATTTCTTTAAAGCGGTGAATGACAGCAAGGGCCATGCGGCTGGGGATCTTGTGCTGCAGGAAGTGGCAAAGATCATGCGTGCAGAGACTCGCCGCGACGATGTTATCGCGCGCGTGGGCGGAGATGAGTTTCTCATTTTGATAGAGGGTGGCGCTGCCAAAGACAGGCTGAAAGAGATCGCAACGCGGCTTATTCGCAAGATCGAACAACCAATCCCCTTTGAAAAAGAAACTTGCCATATTTCGGCAAGTATTGGCATCACACGGCGCAGCGCCGGTGATCCGCGCGGCATTGATGCTTTGATCCAAAGCTCAGATCGCGCACTTTATGCCTCTAAAAGCAAGGGGCGTGCCTGTGCGAGCTTCGATGAAGAACCCTACATTAACGCTCTGCGCCAACCTTAGCGCGCTCCCGCGCGGCGCAAACGAAGCGCATTGCTCACCACAAAAACGCTCGAGAGCGCCATGGCCCCAGCGGCAAGCGCGGGCGAAAGCAGCACACCGAAACTGGGATAAAGGACGCCCGCCGCCACGGGAATCAACAGCACATTATAGGCAAAGGCCCAAAGCAAATTCTGCCGGATATTGCGCAGCGTCGCTTTGCTGATCGCAAAGGCAGAGACAAGCGTGCCAGGATCGCCCGCCAGCAAAACCACATCCGCCGCCTCAATCGCGACATCGGTTCCCGTGCCAATGGCAATGCCGACATTTGCGCGCGCGAGGGCAGGCGCATCGTTGATGCCATCCCCGACAAAGGCGACGGGACCTTCTTTTTGCAAAGTCTCAATTGCCTCGGCTTTGCCGCCCGGTAAAATCCCTCCGATGCAGCGATCCATGCCAAGCTGATCTGCCACTTTCTGCCCTGCGTGCGCGGTATCGCCCGTCAGCATGACAGTCGTGAACCCGGCTATGCGCAACTCTTGCAAGCTTGCCATAGCCGTCGCTTTCAACGGATCTGTGATTTCGAACTGCGCCGC
>CAYQZI010000071.1:9670-14706 GCA_964421835.1 uncultured Planktotalea sp. | reverse complement strand
ATAATTCCGCCTTTTCTGTCATGCTGAACGCAGAAAACCCGATCGAGCAGAAGCAGATGTATGCCAATATCAAGATCGCCATTGGCGGCGGCATTAATGAGCCGCGCGATGCGTTGAATACCATTTTGTATGGGCTTTTGACCAACAAAGACCAGTTGGAAGAGGTTAAGCGCAACGGAGATTGGGACAAAGCATTTGAAGAGGGCGTGCGTTGGATTGCGCCGATTTCTGTCTCGTCTCGCGTGGCGCGCGAGGACACAGAGCTGCGCGGCTGTTTGATCGCGAAGGGTGACACCGTGATGACCATCCAAGCAAGCGCCAATCGCGATGAAGAGGTTTATGAAGAGGGCGAGCGCTTTAACGTCTATCGTCGCGAGACCGATCATCAGTCCTTTTGAAATGACCCGCATTTTTGCCAAAGCATCCATGTTGCGCGCCGCGCAGTCGGTCAGATTATGCTACCCGTTTTGTTTCGAGCGATTTCCGAATATGGAGCTGCCGGATCCTGCCGCAGTGAAATGGGCGGTTTTGGATTTCACGGTGCGACCTGCTTGCCCGTGTTGTTGAAATAGGCCCGCCACTAAGGCTCAAGAATGAGTGTGATGACCGGAAATGCGAGCAATAAAACAACGCGCAAACCTATCTCTTTAGTGATTTCGCAAGGTAATTCTTAGCCGCTGACAAGCATCGCCTGAGCTTTGGCACGTTGGCTTGCCTGGGTATGTTGTGCGAATCCCGTGGGGATTATTTCGGAGCACTGAGCGATAGATCAAGCAAGTGTTCAAATCCGGCGGCATCGAGGGTTTCAAAGCGGCGGCACAGCGTTTCAATCTCGTTTGTGCGCGCATCGCCCAGAATTGCATCTGCGAAAAGGTGGAACTTAGCGCTGATCTCTGCATCGCTGGCGGGTTGATCCACATCGCCGCGCGGGGTGAGTGCAGGGCCTTCAAAGCGGTGTCCGTCTTGCGTGAACAAAGTCACAGCCGCCCAGCGTTTTTCAACACTGCGCGCGGTCATTTCATCGTCGTCGATCAGCGTCGTTGCGCGAGAAAGACGCAAAATTTCGGGATCGCTTAGGGTTTCGGGGGTTAGCTCATCGGGTCCAATTTTGCCGCGTACAATCATTGCAGCGACGGGGAAGGCGATGGAATAGCTGAATTCATCAAGCGTTTTCGGCTCATACCCCGCAAGCCGCGTGGCGTAGTGGAAGGTGCGAATTTCAACCGCAGCGATGTCACTGTGGTGCAGGTTGTTTTCACTCATCAGCTTTTGCGCCCCATCAATCGAGGAATGCGCCCAACGGCAACAGGGGTAGAGCTTGTAATGAGTGTGCTCAAGCGTTAACCAACGCGCGCCAAGATCTGCCCAATAGGGCGCGGCCGCTTCGCCCTCGCAGGTCAGGGCAGGGGCTCCTGTGAACCCTTCGCGCGCGAGATAGGCCGCGCTTACGCCAGAGGGGGCGCCCCAGCCAACGCCATCGCGCAGCATGGTGGGAAAGTCGATGCAGCGCATCATTTGGCTGCGCGGGCCATGATATTCGCCAATACCAGCGGCGTGGCGGATTTGTTCTGGATTGCACCCGAGCATAAGTGCCGTGACAGCGGCGATGCCGACGGCGGTCCAAGAGCCAGAGGTATGATAATCAGGGCAAGTGGCGTGTTGCACTTGGCCTGCGCGATAGCTGATCTCATAGGCAAGGGCGAGCCAGAGGGCAAAGTCGCGGCCTGTTATTTGCTGTCCATTGGCGCGCAGCGCGTCTGCGACGGCAAGCAAAGCGGGAAAGACGGCCGAGCCAGCGTGCCCTTTGTTCGGGGTGGTTCCGTCATGCGCATCGATGCTGTCGATCATGAAGGCACCAGCCATCGCCGCACCTGCGGGGCTAAGGGTGCGACCATCCATCAGCATGCGACTGCCCCCAGCCGTCCCTGCACCAAAAAGCGCCAACGCCCCACGCTGTGCGATTTGGGACATTTCGGTTTGAGAGCCAATGGCAGCGACCCCAATCGTATCAAGAAAGCTGCGGCGCAAAAGCACAAGCATCTCTTCTGGCAGAGCGTCAAACGTAAACTCAGACGCGAAACGCGCGAAATCCGGCTTCATGATGGGGCTCCCATTTAGATGCGGCCACCTTGGTGCGACTTGCCTTTGTCGCGCAAGCCTCTAGATCGCGGTGTATGAACAAACCCATGGCCATAAGCGGCGCCCATCTTAGCGACATCGTGCAAATGGCGCTTTCGGATCATGTCAGCTTTGGCGACATCGAGCGCGAATACGGGCTTGGTGAGAAACAAGTGAAAGCCTTGATGCGCGACACTCTCAAAACCGGCAGCTACAAAGCGTGGCGTCGCCGTGTGCGCAGTTTCGGCGATCGTCGTGCGCGCTATAAATGACTTGCGCTGGGCGGTGTACGTGACACCATAAGCTATGTCGAAAAAGACCCTGAATTCCGCAAACTTAGAGGCGCTCGGCGCGGCGCGTTTGGCCGATCTTTTGATCGAGGTGAGCGCAGGCAGCGCGGATATCAAACGGCGATTGCGCTTTGAGTTGGTGCATAATCTAGGCGCGTCAGAGCTGGCCCATGAAGTGCGCAAACGCTTGGCATCGCTGCGTAAATCCAAAAGCTATGTGGGCTGGCGCAAACGTAAAGCCTTTCTCAAGGATCTCGACACGCAGCTTGTAATGATCACCGATAAGATCGCGCCTGACGCGCCAACGCTGGCCTTTGATCTGCTATGGGATTTCGTCGATATGGCCCCGTCGATTTATCAGCGCGTCGATGACAGTCGCGGTGAAGTCGGCGCGGTTTTCCAGCAAGCTTTAGAGCAGTTTGAGCCAATTGCGCCGCTTGCCATGCTTGATCCAAATGCGCTGGCCGAACGTGTTTGGGGCGCGTTGCAAGCCAATGAATATGGCCAATGGGATGGTATTATTTCCTTAACTGCTGACGCGCTGGGGGAGGCCGGCTTAAGTCATTTGCGCTCTTTGGTTCAAGCATATGGCGACGCGCCTGTGCAAGAAGACACACAAGATCACGAGGCGATCCGCTTCCTTCGCCAATTGCGCGGCGGTGAGAGCTATGAAGCTGATCGCAAAGCCGCGTTTGTGAAGCATCTTTTGCAAGAAATTGCAGCGGTTCGCGGCGATACAACGGCCTATGTCGAGCAGTATTCTGGCGCTGATCTTAAGCAGGCGCGCATTGCGGCCGAGGTGGCGATGCTTTGGATTGAAGACGCGCGTGCGCAAGATGCGCTAGAGCTTTTAGCGCAGGCGGATGCCTTTGTCTCTGGCAGTGAAAAGCAAGCCTGGGATAGCGCGTATCTTGCGGCGCTGAGCGCATTGGGCCGTTTCGAGGCGGCGCAAGCACATCGCTGGCACTGTTTCGAGACAAATCTAAACCCGGATCATTTGCGCAGCTATCTTAAGGGTTTACCTGATTTCGAGGATGTAGAGGCAGAGGACAAAGCCAAAGCGCTTGTGCTGGCCTACCCAGATGTTTCGACGGCGTTAGAGTTTTGTTTGCAGTGGCCCGATTTACTGACCGCATCGCAGCTTATTCAGGCGCGAATGCGTGAAATTGATGGGGATCGCTATTTCCAATTGGTCCCCGCGGCAGAGCAATTGCGCGCGCGCTATCCGCTTGCAGCGACGCTTTTGTGGCGCGCTATGATTGACTTTGCTTTGGATCATGGGCGCGCCTCTCGTTATGGGCACGCGGCAGATCATCTGGCTGATTGCGTCTCTGTCGAGGGCGATATCCTAGAGCATCATGGCTTTGACACCCATGATACCTATTTGAAAAAGCTAGAGAAACGCCATGATCGCAAGCTTTCCTTCTGGAGCAAGGTGCATGGCTAGGCTTTGCTATGAAAGCCATCAATGCGCGCGACTTCATCGGAGGAGCCCATAATCACAGGCACACGTTGGTGGTGCGAGGTGGGCGCGACGTCCAAGATGCGCTGCGTTCCTGTAGAGGCACTGCCGCCCGCTTGCTCGACGATAAAGCCCATGGGATTGGCTTCATACATCAGGCGCAGCTTGCCGCCCGTTGCTTTGTTGCCCGCATCCATAGGATACAGAAAGACGCCGCCGCGGGTTAGGATGCGGTGGATATCTGCAACCATAGACGCGGTCCAACGCATGTTGGTATTGCTGCCGCGCGCACCGTCGACGCCAGCAAGGCATTCATCGAAATAGTCGCGGATCGGCGTGTCCCAAAGACGATAACGCGAGGCATTGATCGCGAATTCATTGGTGGTTTTCGGGATCGTCATATCCTTGAAGGTCAGGCGAAATTCGCCGCTGCCTTGCTGATGGGTGAATCCGTTGACGCCGTGCCCCGTAGTTAATACCAGCGATGTAGAGGGGCCATAAACAGAGTAGCCCGCGCAAATCTGCTCGCTGCCTTTGATCAATACAGAGGCGTCTGTGCTGGCATCAATCGGTTCTGAAATTTGAACGATAGAGAAAATGGAGCCAACAGAGAGGTTCACATCCAGATTGGACGAGCCGTCAAGCGGGTCGAAATAGACGATGTAATCGCCGGCCTTGGTTTCTGACTTGAGCCAGTGCACTTCGTCCACTTCTTCAGACACCAAAGCGGCAACGCGCGATGAATTGCTGCAATGGCGGATGAATTCTTCGTCAGCGATCACATCAAGCTGTTTTTGATCTTCGCCCTGAATATTGGTGCTGCCTGCAACGCCAAGGTTTCCCTTGAACGCCCCATCGCGCACATGGTTCGAGATGATCGCGCAGGCGGTTGCGATGTCTTCAAGTAAGAAAACAAGATCGTTGTCTAAGCCGGAATGGCGGTGATCATGCAGAAGGAACTGGCGGAATGTCATGTTGGTTTCGAGCATCGAGCGTCTCCTGCGATGGGGCCATTGGGTGGCGTGAGCTTTAACACATCGCGCGCTGGTGTCACGCTGGCTCTTGTCGCGCACGCGTCTGGCGTGGCACAACCCGGCCATGAGCGCTGCGATCCTATATAGTTTTCGACGTTGTCCTTATGCGATGCGCGCGCGGCTGGCGATTGC
>CAYQZI010000071.1:0-9570 GCA_964421835.1 uncultured Planktotalea sp. | reverse complement strand
TGAGCGCGCCAAAGCGCAGATCTTTCTGGATGTTCTTGGGGCGCGACTGGATCAACAGGCGTTTCTAAGCGGCGCGCGGATCGGTTTTGCGGATCTTGCGATTTTCCCGTTCATTCGCCAATTCGCCCATATCGAGCGGGCGCGTTTTGATGCGGATGCGCCTGAAAGCCTGCGCCATTGGCTTGATCATTTTCTGCACTCAGAGCGCTTTGCGTCGATCATGCAAAAATATCCGAAATGGGAGGCTGGCGCGCCGCTTCTTTGGTTCGGAGATGCCCAAAGTTAACGTGATGCGCTGCGCGCGAAATGTCGCTTTCGTTCTGAGCGATAAGCGGTCTATGATCGCGCGAACCGAGCAAGGCGTTGCCCTTGAGCTTACTGCGTTCGAATTGAGTTTGAGGAGGCGTGATGCCGGTCTTTCTGCATGGATTGTCGACGGCGCTGCCCCCGCATGTTTTGACGCAAACCGAAGTGCGTGCGCGCGCGGCGATCATCTTTGGCGCGAAATACCCGCAATTTGACAGGCTCTCAAAAAGTTTCACGAGCGCTGGAATTGATCGGCGCTATTCTGTGGTTCCGATAGATTGGTTTTCCGAGCCGCATGGCTGGGTCGATCGCAACGTGGCGTTTATTGAGGGCGCAAAAGCAATGTTTGTCGATGCGGCGCGCGAGGCCCTAAGCGATGCGGGTTGGCAGAGCGATGAGGTGGACTGCGTTGTCACCGTGTCATCGACGGGTATCGCCACGCCAACGCTCGAGGCGCAGGTCTTCACCGACATGGGGTTTCGCGATGATATCATGCGCGTGCCTTTGTTCGGCCTTGGCTGCGCGGGGGGCGTGACGGGGCTCTCTGTGGCGCAATCTTTGGCGCAGGCGCGAGGCGGCGCAAAAGTGCTTTTGGTGGTGATTGAAACCTGCTCGCTGTCGTTTCGCGCAGATCGTTTGCAAAAGGCGGATATCATCGCAACCGCGCTTTTTGGCGATGGCGCTGCGGCAGCGTGCCTGTGCTGCGATGCGCCAAGCGGCAAAGCGCGCGTCGACCTTGGGCAAGGCACGCAAAAGATATGGCCCGACACTTTGGCGATCATGGGTTGGGACGTGGACGAGGCAGGTTTTGGCGTGGTGTTTGACCGCTCGATCCCCGCATTTGTCAGCGATGAATTTGCGCAGGCGACGCAGGGCGCGCTGGCCGCATCAGGGTTAACGCATGATCAGATCAATCGCTACGTCTGTCATCCGGGTGGAGCCAAAGTTGTCGATGCGATTGAAACCGCTATGGAATTGCCGATAGGCAGTCTTGATGCAGAGCGCGACACACTGCGCGAGGCGGGCAATATGTCTGCGCCAACGGTCTTGTTTGTGTTGCAAAAAGTGCTCGCAAGCGGCGCTCAAGGTCAGATGATGGCCTGCGCGCTTGGACCTGGATTTACGGCGTCTTACCTGCCGTTCACAGTCTCGGATGGGGATATTTGATGGAAACTGCGACGCTTCTTTTCCTTGGGTTCATTATTGTGCAAAGGCTTAGCGAATTGGTGATCGCCAAGCGCAACACAGCGCGTTTGCTGGCAAAGGGTGCCTATGAAGTGGGCGGCGAACATTACCCGATTATGGTGGGTATGCACAGTCTTTGGATCGTTTGCTTACTGTTTTTTGGCTATGATGAAAGCGTGTCTTTTGGCTGGCTCGCGCTTTTTGCGGTTTTGCAGATCTTCAGGGTCTGGATCCTTGGCACGCTTGGCGCGCGTTGGACGACGCGGGTGATTATCTTGCCTGAACCCTTGGTTGTCGCGGGCCCTTTCAAGTACTTGAAACATCCTAACTACACATTGGTTGTCGCGGAAATAATCGTGGCTCCCATGGTGTTGGGCCTGTTTTGGGTCGCTGCGGTGTTCACGGTTTTGAACGCTGCAATGCTTTATGTGCGCATCGGCGTCGAGGACAAAGCGCTGGCTGCGCTGCGTGATAAATAGCGATGAAACTCGGCATCGGATTTGGCGCAGAGCGCATCGGTTTTTTGGCGCTGCGGTGGCCCAAACTAGTGGCGAGTATCCTGCTGGCTTTGCTGGTCTTGATCGCGTTTAGCTTGCCTAACATTCGCTTTGAGGACGACATTCACCGCGCTTTCTTTAGTGAAAGTGCTACCTCGCAGGCACAATTGTCCTACCGCGCCGAACAAGATGCCAATGTCTCGACGATATTGATCCATGTGCAATCCGAGCAACAATTCACCGGAGAGCAGATGCGCGTGTTGCGTGATCTGTCGCTTGATCTGGAATTTCTCGATGGCGTGATGGGCGTCGGCTCGCCCTTTGCGCTGCGCTTTCCCCCGAGCGAGACCGCGCCCCAAGGCCGCCCGGTTTTCGGCCCTGAAATTACAGAGGAATACAGTGCTGTTGTCGCACAGTTTCGCGCGCTGGGCACGGCGCTTCCGACGTTTCTGAACGCGGGCAGCACGGCTTTGCTTATTGGCGTGCGGGTTGATCTTGATGCGGCTGATATCGGGGCGAGCTTGATGCAAATTCGCGCAGAGCTTGGCGCCGCGGTGCCCCCTGCGCTGAGCGCGCGCATCACTGGTGAAGATGTGATCAGCCACGAGATTGTCACTGGACTTAAGTCGGATTTGATCCGTCTCAACCTTTGGGGCAGTCTGTTGGTTGGCTTCGCGGCTTTGATCCTGCTGCGCGATCTTCGAATGGTCGCGCTGGCTGTTATTCCGGCTTTGTTCAGCGCTGCGAGTGTTTTGGCCCTGTCGGTCTGGCTTGGCTATCCGATCACGGTGCTGAGCAACGTTATCCCAATCTTGCTGTTGGTGCTGGGCGTCGCTGATGGGGTGCATTTGGCGGGTCATTTGAAGACCTCCGGCAAGGGCGTGCGCGACACGATTGAACGCATCGGGCCTGCTTGCGCGCTGACGGCGATTACCACTGCGCTGGCGTTTTCGAGCATTATGATCACCAGCAATGCGCAGCTGTTCGATTTTGCTGTGCTGGGCGGTTTGGGCACTTTGCTGGCCTTTGTGATTACGATTTCGACGTTCGCTTTGCTCGCGCAGCTGATCCGCCCGAACACGCGCGCTGTGCCGCTTTTCACAGGCCATTTTGCGCAACGTCTAAGCGCATTTTCACTGCGCGCGCCAAGAGCCATAAGCCTTGCTGGATTGCTGTTGCTGGCGACTTCGCTCTATGGATTTCAACAAACGAAAGCTTGGTTCCCGCTCTATCAAAATCTTCCGGGGGGAAGCCCGACTGTGCAAGTAAATGATGCCATTGCAGATGATTTTGGCGGTGTGTTCCAGATGATCGTTGATGTGGATGGCGATTGGGCGACGCTTGAGCGCATGGTTGCTGCGCTGAGCGCGATCGCCGGGCCAGAGGCGGTGTTATCAGAGGTCAATATCGCGCGCTGGCTTGGCGTCTCGGCGCGGCCGAGTGCTGATCAGCTCACTGCGGTGCTAAGTGATTTGATCAAGCAATTGCGCCCTGATGCCGGGGGCGCACGGATATTTGTGTCGGTGCCCGAACCTATGCGCGATGATGCCTCAGCAGCGCTTTTTGACAGGCTTCATGCGCGCGCTGAAAGTGGCGGCGCTGCGCGTATTTACGGCCTGCCAAGCATGATGCGACAAGAGGCGGTTAGCCTGATTTCGCAGCTTTCGCTTGGCTTGGTCCTGGCCTCGCTTGGAGCCACGTTTATTGTTGCGATTGCATTTGGCTCTTTGCGCTTCTTTGCGCTGTTGTTGGTGCCAAATGTGCTGCCTTTGATGGTCACCGGCACCTCTTTGCATATTTGGGCGTCAGGGCAATTGTCGCCCACTGCGGTGCTTGCGTTAACCATTTCATTCGGGATTGCGATTGATGACAGCGTGCATTTCATGAATCGTTTCTTCGAGGCCCGCGCACGCGGTGAAAGCCAGCGGGGTGCGGTCATTTCTGCGACTGGCTCGGCAGGGCAAATCATGGTGCTTACCACTGTTTTGTTAACCTTTGGTCTGGCGATTACGATGATCAGCGGCTTCTTTCCAATCCGCTTATTTGGCGCCATGATGATCATCACGCTTTGGACGGCGTTGCTGTTTGATCTACTGCTATTGCCCGCGCTGTTGCTTGGTTGGAGGGCAAAGTCATGATGCGGATGACACTGTGTGTTTTGCTACTGTGCGGCTCGGCTGCTTGGGCCGATCCTTTGAGCGAAATGGCCGGTGCATGGAGCGGATCAGGCTGGGCGCGCGAAACCCTCGATGGCCCGAAAGAGAGTATCCGATGTCGTTTAGACAACACCTATGATGCTGATGTTATTGCGATAAAGGGGCGTTGCGCTGTTCCGGGGCGCAAACTTACTCTGTCTGGTGAGATCAAGCGTGATGGGGCCTCTGACAAAATTTCAGGACATTGGTTTAACCCCGATGGTCTTGGATCTGTACGTATTTCGGGCGTGCAGCGCGGTGATATCATTGCTTTCACATTCCGCGCCAAAGATCCCGAAACAGGCCACGATATTGCGCAGAACGTCGAATGGCGTGTTAGCCCTGATGCCCTGCATTTGCGCGCCGCAGATCGCGCCAATCCCGATGCGTTGATGTCCGATATTGCCTTCACTCGTTAACCTTTACGTCTTCCTTTTTCCATAAATATCGCGGGGAGTCTTGGCTTGCCAAGACGGGGCAGAGCCCCTGCGCCCTTAATGAAAATCACGACTTGGAAACAGCCGCTTCGCTTGATCGCGGGGATGCATCGCGCGCGCAGGTTGGCGGCGCGGACGCGGCGCATCATCGGTTTCTGGATGTGTGATTCCGACCTGATCATCCAGTGGATGACCAAGTTCAGACAGCCGATGCGAGAGGTCCTCAACCTCTTGCGCAATCACATGCACCACAATGCCCTCGCGCTGCAAAAAGCCAGTCACACGCAAAAGCCGCCCACCCATCACAGCGCGGCGGTATTTCTCATAAAGCTTGGGCCAAACCACGACGTTGCTAACCCCTGTTTCGTCCTCAAGCGTCAGAAAAATAACGCCTGACGCAGTGCCGGGCCGTTGGCGCGTAATCACCAAACCACAGACAGAAATGCGGTGCAGGGGTGCGTCGGGAAGTTTGTCATGCGGGGTCAGCCCCGCAATATTTGGACGCAGTAATTCCATCGGATGCGCACGCAGGGTGAGCCGCATGGAGACGTAATCCTCCACCACTTCTTCGCCCAAATGCATGGCAGGAAGGACGACATCCGGCTCTGATATACTCTCCCCATCAATGGGGTCATTGAACAGCGGCAAGGGTTGCTGTCCACGGATCGCCTTGACCAGCCACAGCGCATCGCGGCGCGTGTGGCCCATGTCGGAAAATCCATCTGCCTCCGCAAGACGCTCCAGAACAGAGGGCGCAACACCGGCGCGCAGCCAGACGGCTTCGGGGTCGCGGTAACCGTTGCCGCGCGCAGCGACGATCCAATCGGCGTCCGCCTCGCGAAAGCCTTTGATCTGGCGAAAGCCAAGACGCAGCGCCAAAGCGCCATCGCCGCGCCGCTCTAACGTATTGTCCCAAGTGCTGGCGTTGACGCAAATGGGGCGCACTTCGATATGGTGCTCGCGTGCATCGCGCACGATTTGGGCAGGGGCGTAAAATCCCATAGGCTGGGAGTTCAGTAAAGCGCAGGCAAAGACCGCAGGATGGTGCTTTTTCAGCCAAGCCGAGACATAGACCAGCATCGCAAAGGCCGCCGCATGGCTTTCGGGAAAGCCGTATTCGCCAAACCCTTCGATCTGCGCAAAACAGCGCTGCGCGAAGTCTTCATCGTATCCGCGCGCTAGCATGCCATCGATAAAGCGATCCTTGAAAGTACTGATCGTGCCCATGCGCCGAAAGGTGGCAAGAGAGCGGCGCAGCTGGTCCGCCTCTGCTGGATCAAAGCCAGCGGCGACCACGGCGATTTGCATGGCTTGTTCTTGGAAAAGTGGCACGCCGAGGGTTTTGCCGAGCACATTTTCGAGTTCTTTGGAGGGGAAATGGACCTCCTCTTTGCCTTGTCGACGGTTGATATAGGGGTGCACCATGCCGCCCTGAATGGGCCCGGGGCGCACGATGGCGACTTCGATCACAAGATCATAAAACTTGCGCGGTAACATGCGTGGCAGGAAGTTCATCTGCGCGCGGCTCTCCACCTGAAACACCCCAATCGCATCAGCGACGCAGAGCATATCATAGGTCGCGGGGTCTTCCTGCGGAACCGTCGCGATGGACAGAGTTTTGCGGTCATGTTTCTGCAACAGATCAAAGCTTTTGCGGATGCAACTGAGCATGCCAAGGCCCAAGATATCCACCTTGAGAATGCCCAAAGTGTCGATGTCATCCTTGTCCCATTCGATAACGGTGCGGTCCTCCATCGCGGCGTTCTCAATTGGGCATAACTCGTCAAGTCGCTCTTTTGTAATGACAAATCCGCCCACATGTTGCGACAGATGCCGAGGGAAGCCGATGATTTCACCAATCAAGCGGATGGTTTGCGCAAGGCGGCGATCTTCAAGGTTGAGGCCGAGTTCGCGCACGCGCTCTGGGTCGGCGCCTTTGTCCGATTGCCCCCAGATTTGACTGGAGAGACCAGCGGTTACATCTTCGCTTAGCCCCATGACCTTGCCCACTTCGCGGATCGCACCGCGTGTGCGGAAATGGGTGACAGTGGCGCATAGCCCTGCGCGGTGACGACCATATTTGGCGTAGATGTGTTGGATCACTTCCTCGCGGCGCTCATGCTCGAAATCCACATCGATATCAGGCGGTTCTGCACGCGCTTCCGAGACGAAACGCTCCACGACCATAGTGATCACTTCTGGGCTGACTTCAGTAATGCCAAGCAAGTAACACAGGATCGAATTGGCCGCAGATCCGCGCCCTTGGCAGAGGATCCCTTGGGAACGCGCGAATTGCACGATGTCATGCACGGTTAGGAAATAAGCAGGGAAATTCAGTGCTTTGACCAGCTTCAGCTCTTTCTTGATCTGCGCTTTCGCCTTTTCAGTCGCACCATTGGGGTAGCGCTGCATCATGCCCTCATAGGCGAGACGGGTCAGGCGTTCTTGGGGTGGTTCGCCCTCGCTAATCTCATCGGGATACTCATAGGACAGCTCGCTTAGGCAGAAACTACAGCGCGCGGCGATTTCGACAGAGCGCTGAAGGGCGGCGGGGTGATCGCGAAAGACGCGCGCCATGTCAGCGTGGCCCTTAAGGCGGCGTTCGGCGTTGGGCAGCGCGCGGGTGCCGATTTGATCAATGGTGATGTGTTCGCGCATACATGTGAGCACATCGGCGAGCTGACGGCGCTTGCCGTGGTGCATCAGCGGATCACCCACAGCGACCATCGGTGCAGATGTTTTGAGCGCGAGGCGCGCGCAGGCGGCGAGGTAGGCTTGATCAGAGCCATTGTAGTGCGGGGCCGCGCCAAGGAAGACGTGAGAGGGATAGCGGCGCTGCATTTTCTGGATATCACTGGTGGCTTTACGCAGGGGACTATTGGGTAGGGCAATAAGGATCATGCCAGTGCAGCCCTCTAGCAGATCGGGCAGGTCGAGGTGACATTGCCCTTTCTCCGCGCGACGTTTGCCAAGGGTCAAAAGGCGGGTGAGACGGCTGTAAGCGGGGCGATCTTTGGGCAGAGCGATCCAATCCACAGCGCTGTCGCGCAACACAAGGCGCGCACCGACGATGAGCTTGGGGAGATGCATGGTTTCGGGGCGAGGGATGTGTTGCGGATCACCCACTTCCTGACGAGAGGAGTGATCAAGCTGTGTTTCCGAACGGATGCGTATGGTGTCTTCACTGGCGCGCTTGAGCTCTTTCAAAGCTGCATAGGCGCGCACAACACCCGCAAGCGAATTGTGATCTGTGATGGCGATCGCTTGCAGGCCCAGTTCTGCGGCGCGCGTCACCAATTCTTCGGGGTGGGACGCTCCGCGCAGGAAGGTGAAATTACTGGTGGTGGCCAGTTCTGCGTAACTCATGCGAACTCCCCTTGGACATACCAACTTGGGCTTTGCGGGGTGAAAAAGAGCCAAAGGCGACGGCCTTGGCGGGTTTCAACACACCAATAATCGCGCACGCCGGTGCGCCATTCATCCGCCTCGAGCCACCACTCTGGTGCGATGCGTTCAGGCCCAGATGCGCGCGCTGTGGCGAAGGACATGCGCCGCCAGCGAAAGCGTTTTGGCGGTGTCGGTGCGCCATGTGTGCCGAGCAAAGGTGCGGGTGGAAAGATGTGGAGCGGACGGGGGCGTATGGTGCTCCACGCGCTGTTAGGGCTGGAAAATGCTGCAGCGGCGATTTGATAGCTGCGCTCTGGAATATGACTGTCCGCTGGCAAGAAGCGTTGCACGTTTTCAAGGCCGATGCGGGTGCCGATGCGGGTGATCAGATCATCAAGCTGGTCTTTATGCCCTGATGTAACATGGCTGAGTTGTTGCACAGGCATTGGTTCCACCTGCACCGCTTCAAGGCGCATTTGATCGATGCCGTAGCCCGCATCCACATCGCCAATGCCGCGCTCAAACAAGGGGAGAATACGGCGCGCGTCGCGCATGGGGCGGGCGAGGCGGAGCTCGACCTGTTGACTGTCTTGATCCACGCGGCGCAAGGTCAAGGCCAACACGCGTGCCCCAGTTTCACGGGATTTGAGCTTTTCGCACAGCTGGGTGAGCAGTCGCGATGTGCCCTCCATTACATCGCTTTTGATGCCAATGGGATCGGGCAGGGTCATGCGCACGCCGTAGTGGGGCGGATCTTTGAGCGGGGTGATTTGTTCGGGCTGCTGGCCAAGCGCTTGATCGAGACGCATGAGCAGAGATGGGCCGAAACGACGGGTAAGCGGCGCGCGCGCGGCATTGGCAAGTTCACCAATGGTGCGCAGGCCAAGGCGGCCCAAACCTGTGACTGTCTTTTCCTCAAGACGTAGGGCGGCAACGGGGAGGTCTTGGAGTACGTCTAAAGCAGCACCAATAGGGGCAGAGCCTTCGCCGTGATGCGCCAAGGCCCAAGCGGCACCGCGACTGTCGCCAAGACCAATGCGCGCGGTGATCCCTGCGCGCGACAGTCGTTGGCGCATGTCCATCAACAGTTCCGCTTCGCCACCAAACAGATGCGCGGTGCCTGTGATGTCGAGCACCAAGCCGTCCTCGTCCTCAAGCCCCACCCAAGGGCAATAGCGCACCGCCCAACGGCGCAGGGCATGTTGAAAACGTCGATCCGCCAAAGGATCCGCCGCGCGGCTTTGCAGCTCAGGACAAAACGCGCGTGCGTCAGAAAAGGGCATTCCCGCACTTAGCCCCAAACGTTCTGCGGCGACGTTCAGGCAATAAATCCGGTTGGTATTGCTGATGCTATGCGTCAACGCGAATGGCCCCTCAAGGGGGCGCATCCGTAAAACGCGATCACTCGCCAGTCGCGGAAACCAGATGGAGACGACGCGACGCTGTATCCCATCGAACATGCCAAGATCCCAATGTTCCTGATTTGTTCTTAATAAGTTCGTAACGCTGAAGAGTCGAGTCTCCCGGCGCGGAGAATGGGTCAAAAACTGGGCTTGCACGCCA
>CAYQZI010000070.1:0-14936 GCA_964421835.1 uncultured Planktotalea sp. | reverse complement strand
CCGTAAACAATATAAGAATGCCCTGTGACCCAGCCCACATCGGCGGTGCACCAGAAAATATCATTCTCTTTGTAATCAAAAACAGTCTCGTGGGTGAGGCTGGCGTAAACCAAATATCCACCAGTTGTGTGTACGACGCCCTTGGGCATGCCAGTCGAACCAGATGTATAAAGAATGAAAAGAGGATCCTCAGCAGACATTTCAGCAGGCGCACAATCGTCAGAGGCCGACTGTGCCAACTCATTATAGTCAATATCACGACCATCAACCCAATTGATGTCGCCGCCTGTGCGTTTCACCACAAGGCATTTCACGCTGTCCTTGCATTGCGCCAGCGCGAGATCAGCGTTGCTTTTCAGCGGCGTCGCCTTGCCGCCGCGCGGGGCGTAATCAGCGGTGATCAGAACCTTCGCGTCTGATCCGTTGATCCGCGTGCCAAGGGCATCGGGGGAAAAGCCTGCGAAAACAATGGAGTGGATCGCGCCGATACGCGCGCAGGCGAGCATGGCATAGGCGGCTTCGGGGATCATCGGCAAGTAAAGCACGACGCGGTCGCCCTTCGTAACGCCAAGGTCTTTCAAGATGTTCGCCATCTTGTTTACCGAAACGCTGAGCTGTTTGTAGCTGATGTGTTGCGCTTGCTCGGCAGGGTCATCAGGCTCGAAGATGATTGCTGTTTTGTCGCCGCGCGTCGCAAGATGGCGATCAATGCAGTTGGCCGAGACATTCAGCGTGCCGTCGCTGTACCAATTGATCGACACCCCGCCAAAGTCATAATTTACGTCTTTGACCTTGGTAAACGGGGTCATCCAGTCGATGCGTTGCCCTTGCTCGCGCCAGAAAGCGTCTGGATCGCTGATAGACGCGGCATACATCGCATCATATTTTGCGCTGTCCACATGGGCGTTTTGGGCGAGTTCGGGGGAAGGGGGGAATGTCTTGGACATGGGATCGTCTCCATCAAGTAGGTGCGCTCAAACAGGGCTTGCCCCCTTTTCAGCGTCATTCAGTGCCACAAAAGAAAAGGTCCAGCGCGCGGGAGCAGGCTGGACCAAAACGATTTAGATGGCGAGGTATTCTGCGCGAAGTGCTTCGTTTTCAAGAACTTCCGAGGCAAGACCGTCAAAGACGATACCACCTGTATCAAGGATCACCGCGCGATCTGCGAGCTCAAGGGCGCGCACAGCGTTTTGCTCGACGATGATGGTTGTCATGCCTTGCTCTTTGATCAAACGCAGGGTCTTTTCGATCTCATCAACGATCACCGGGGCAAGGCCCTCATAAGGTTCATCCAGCAGCAACACTTTGACGTCGCGCGCAAGGGCGCGCGCAATCGCAAGCATTTGCTGCTCGCCGCCCGAAAGCGTCACGCCTTCTTGCGAGCGGCGCTCGCCAAGACGCGGAAAGAGGTCATACAGACGCTGAAGCGACCAGCCAATCGGTGGCGCGATCTGCGCGAGCTTGATGTTTTCTTCAACCGTCAGGCCCGGAATGATGCGGCGATCCTCTGGCACAAGGCCAAGTCCCGCGATGGACGCTTCGTAGCTTTTCATGTTGTGCAGCGGTTGGTGATCAAGCCAGATTTCGCCCTTTTTCACCTGCGGATCATCAAGACGTGCAATCGAGCGCAGCGTCGTTGTTTTACCCGCACCGTTGCGACCCAAAAGCGCAAGGATCTCGCCCTCGTGCACCTTAAAGCTGATGCCTTGGACAATGTAGCTTTCGCCGTAATAGGCGTGCAGATCCCAAACATCGAGATAGGCGGGGGCGGTTTTCGCCTGATTGGCCCCAGCGGGGGCTTTTGATTCTACGTTCATTTGAAAGTCCCCTATGCCGTCTCGCCAAGGTACGCTTCGCGCACTTTAGGATGGCCTTTGATATTGTCAGGTGTGTCTTCAACCAGCGGCGTGCCTTGGGCAAGCACCGTGATGCGCTCAGCGAGCGAGAAGACCACATGCATGTCGTGTTCGATGATCGCGATGGTGATGTCGCGCTCGTCTTTGATTTGCTTGAGCAGATCGATGGTGTTGTTCGTATCCGCGCGCGCCATGCCGGCTGTTGGCTCATCGAGCAACAAAAGGCGCGGCTCTTGGCTGAGGCACATGCCAATCTCAAGGCGACGTTTGTCACCGCGGCTCATCGAGGCTGCATTCATATGGCGCTTGTCGGCCATATTCATTTCCTCCAGCATGTGCTCTGCACGCTCAACGATGTCGCCTTGCGAGCCAACCGAGTTGATCGCATTCAGCTCGAATGCGCCATCGCGTTTGGCAAAGCAGGGAATCAACATGTTTTCGAGCACCGAAAGATCGCCAAAGATCTCTGGTGTTTGAAACACGCGTGAAATGCCCATCTGGTTGATTTCAAACGGTTTGCGTCCAAGTACAGACTGCCCATCGAACATAACAGAACCCGTGTCGGGGATCAGTTTACCAACGAGGCAGTTGAGCAGCGTGGACTTGCCAGCACCGTTCGGTCCAATAATCGCGTGGACCGAATTTTCCGCAACATTCAGGTTCACATCACCCAAAGCCTGCAAGCCGCCGAAGCGTTTGTTTACGTTTTTAACGTCAAGGATACCCATGATTTGTTTCCTTATTCCGCAGGTGTCGTTGCATCAGCGCTTTTCGCGCCATCGTCATCTTTGCTGCCGCGCTTGAAGAGCTTGGCGATGCGCTGTCCGCCTTCGACAAGGCCACCGGGCAAGAAAATCACGACCAGCATGAAGAGCAGACCCAGTGTCAGGTGCCAGCCTTTACCGATGAACGGATAGATGATGGCAACGATGAAGTCCTCAAGCCCATCGGGCATGAAAGCGAACCAGGTGTGCAGGATGTCAGAGTTGATCTTGGAAAGGATGTTCTCCATGTATTTGATCATGCCCGCACCCAGCACTGGCCCGATGAGTGTGCCAACGCCGCCAAGGATGGTCATCAGGACGACCTCGCCAGAGGCGGTCCAGAACATACGCTCAGCACCCGCAAGAGGGTCCATCGCGGCCATCAAACCACCGGCCAAACCCGCGTACATGCCAGAGATGACAAAGGCCGCAAGCGTATAGGGACGTGTGTTAAGCCCAGTGTAGTTTAGGCGTTGCTGGTTGGATTTCACCGCGCGCAGCATCAAGCCGAAAGGCGAGCGGAAGATGCGGATCGCAAGATAGAAGGACGCGAGCATAATAAAGGCAGAGAAGTAATAGCCGATATTAAACGTGAACACCCAAGAGCCAAAGGACAGCTCGGCGCTGTTGCGCATTTCAAGCCCGAATAGGCCCGGAACAGGGATGTTCCCGCTTGCAGCAGAGGCCGCGTCCAAGATGCGCGGATCGTCCAGCGCCAGTTGCAAACCTGTTTCGCCGCCCGTGATCGGTGTCAGAACAGAGTAGGCGAGGGCGAAGGACATTTGCGCGAAGGCAAGCGTCAGGATCGAGAAGTAGATGCCCGAGCGACGCAGGCTGATGTAGCCAATGAGCAGCGCAAACAGACCTGACGTTACCACAGCAAGTGCAATCGCAGGGACAACATTCATGCTGAGCAGCTTGAACATCCAAACCGCAGAATAGGATCCTATCCCGAGGAAAGCGGCGTGACCAAAGCTAAGATAGCCGGTCAGGCCAAAAAGGATGTTAAAGCCAATGGCAAAGATGCCAAAGATAACAAAGCGTTGCATCAAGTCAGGGTAGCCTGCGTTAAACTGAGCCCAGCCTGATCCTTCGGGGAAGGGGTTCAAGATGAACGGTGCGAGCATCGTGAGTGCGAACACGAGTAGCAAAAGCGATGCGTCTTTTTTCTGTAGTCCTAGCATTGCTTAGTCCTCCATCACGCCTTTGCGACCCATCAGGCCACGCGGACGTGTTAGCAAAATTACGATAGCGACAAGGTAGATCACGACTTGGTTGATTCCCGGGATGATTTCGATGACTTGGCGCATTGACGCAAAGCTCTCTAGGATGCCCAGCAGGAAGCCTGCAAGCACAGCGCCCGGAAGCGAGCCCATGCCGCCGACAACGACCACAACAAAGCTCAGCACCAAGAAGTCCATGCCCATGTGATAGTTTGGCGAGTTGATTGGCGTGTACATTACGCCTGCAAGGCCCGCGACAGCGGCTGCAAGGCCGAACATAATGGTGAAACGCTTGTCGATGTTGATACCAAGCAAGCCAACAGTTTCGCGATCCGCCATGCCAGCGCGCACAACCATACCGAAGGTGGTGAATTGCAAGAAGGCAAACACAGCACCGATGATCAAGGCCGCAAAGGCAAAGTAAACGAGACGCCAGTAAGGGTAGATGATGGTGTTGGCATCAAAGCCCAGCATCGCGCCAAAGTCGAAAGAACCGGTAAAGGCCGCAGGCGCGGGTGTCGGGATCGGGTTCGCGCCGTAATAGAACTTGATGATTTCCTGCAAAACAATCGCAAGGCCAAAGGTCACAAGGATCTGATCCGCGTGCGGGCGATTGTAGAAGTGCTTGATCAACCCGCGCTCCATAATGACACCGACTAGGATCATCACTGGGATTGCGAAAATGATAGAGAGCGGCACCGCCCAGTCGATGATCACATCGCCTGTGGCCTGGCCGAACCAGTCATGCACATAGGGGACTTCGACTTTAAGCGGATTGCCAAGGAAGTCAGTTTGTGTGTCGTCGATGATTGTACGGCTGAGCGTCAGAATACGGCTGAGCGTGACCGCGCAGAACGCACCGATCATAAACAATGCACCATGGGCAAAGTTGACAACGCCTAGCGTGCCAAAAATCAGCGTAAGGCCAAGAGCGATCAGCGCATAAGCGGATCCCTTGTCTAGGCCGTTGAGAATTTGAAGGAGTATTGCGTCCATGGTCCCACCTTTTAGGATCGGCAAACGGGGAGCGTTCTTGCAAAGCAGTTTGCGAAAAAACGAAAGTTTTTGGAGAGTGTAGGGTGCGTGAAATCACGCACCCTACGACAACGCCGCTTACGCGCCGTTGTTACATGTGCCCAGGTTACCGCCCGCAACTTGTGGGTGGTTGGGATCATATGTGACCTGCGCCGCAGGTGTAACTTCTACGATCTCAAGAAGGTCGAACTCGGATGTTGGGTTCTCTTTACCCTTCACAACAAGAACGTCCTTAAAGCACTGGTGGTCCGCGCCGCGATAGAGCGTCTTACCGTTGCCCATACCGTCGAACTCGAAGTCTTCCAGAGCTTCTGCAACCGCACATGGTGCGAAGGAGCCAGCACGCTCAACAGCATCTGCATAAAGCAGTGTCTGTACGTAGCATGTGTGCGCCGCCTGTGAGGGTGGGAAGCCGTACTTTGTGCCGAAGGACTTAACGAATGCTTTGGAGCCTTCGTCTGTCAAGGACCAGTGCCAGTTTGTCGAACCAAAGATGCCTTTAACGTTCGCGCCAGCACCTTTCGCCATCAGGCGAGAGTAAAGTGGAACAACGATCTGGAAGTCTTTGCCGTCAACCTGCTTATCACGCAGACCGAACTGAACAGCGTTTGTCAAAGAGTTGACCATGTTTCCGCCGTAGTGGTTCAGAACCAGAGTATCCGCACCGGACTGAAGAACAGGCGCAATGTAGGACGAGAAGTCAGTCTGTGTCAGAGGTGTCTTAACCGCTGCAACAGTTTCCCAGCCCATCGCTTCCGTGGAAGATTTAACAGCTTCCTCAGTTGTGTAGCCCCAGTTGTAGTCCGCTGTAAGGTGATACGCTTTACGGTCTGTGCCGTATGCGTTCTTCAGAACTGGCGCAAGCGCCGCACCGGACATGTAGGAGTTAAAGAAGTGACGGAAACCGTTGGCCCGCTTGTCTTTACCCGTTGTGTCGTTGGAGTGCGTAAGGCCCGCCATGAAGATGATGCCAGCTTCTTGGCAAAGCGCTTGAACAGCAACCGCAACACCGGAAGAGGAACCGCCGGAAATCATCACTGCGCCGTCTTTTTCGATCATCGACTTCGCAGATGCGCGCGCCGCGTCAGACTTTGTCTGCGTATCGCCTGTGACATACTCGACTTTCTTGCCGAGAATGCCTGTACCCTTCAGCGCTTTCGAGCTGAATGTGTTCATCATGCCGCCGTCGCCGCCGCCATTGAGGTGCTCAACTGCAAGCTCGAATGCGCGCAGCTCGTCAGCACCCTCGTCCGCGTAAGGACCGGACTGTGGTACGTTGAAACCCAGCGTAACCGTGTCGCCTTCTGGCGCGTTGGTAAAGCCGGAGTGACCTGCCGCTGACAGGTATGTGGGCAATGCCAGACCTGCACCAGCAACGGCGCTTGTCTTTAGAAGACCGCGACGTGTGAAGTTATTTGTGGACATGAAAATCCTCCCAATTTTTATAGAAAGCGGGAACGTGCTCCTCAACACGTCGATCCGCGATGCACAAAAGTGCTGCCTTATATGAGGGTGCGAAAGAAAACTTCGCAACAAATGCTTTGAAAGAAACAATTATTTTGTCAACGAATGCACAATACTATTGTATACTTTGTAAAGAAATTATTCTGCACTGCGGAAACATGTTGAAACTGTGAAGGAAATCCCATGAGCCGAGAGACATTGACGGGCAGCCGTATTCGCGAGCGGCGTCTGATCAGCGGCTTTAAACAGGCCGAGCTGGCGCGCCGCGCTGGAATATCTGCGTCCTATCTCAACTTGATCGAGCACAATCGGCGCAGAATCGGCGGTAAGTTGTTGCTTGATATCGCCGCCGCCCTAGAGGTCGAACCGATGAGCCTGAGCGAGGGCGCAGAGGCGGCGCTGCTTGGATCGCTGCGCGAAGTTGCTGCGCTTCACCCCGCGATAGAGAGCGAGCTGGAGCGCGTAGAAGAGTTTGCCGGGCGTTTCCCCGGCTGGGCGAGTTTGATTGATCGCCTTGCGCAGCGGCAAAGCTCGCTTGAGCAAACCGTTGTGTCGTTGACGGACCGCATGACCCACGATCCGCAACTCGCAGAATCGCTGCATGATATGCTTGGCGCTGTGACGGCCATTCGCTCGACCTCATCTATTTTGGTGGAAACTGACGCGCTAGAGCCCGAATGGCGCGATCGCTTTCAGCGCAACATCAATGAGGACGCAAAACGGTTGACCGAAGGCTCGCAAGCGCTGGTCGCCTATCTCAATAGTGAGGGGGCCGAGCAGCAACAGGTCACCACGCCGCAAGATGAGATAGAGGCATTCTTTCGCCGCCATGGCTATCATTTTGAGCAACTTGAAAGGGGTCTTGGCGAAAGCGACGCCAAAGCGGAGATTGACAGTCTTGTCGTAAGTGGTGACGCGCTCTTGGTGTCGGCCTCTGCGCGCGAGCAAGTGCAGCGGCTGTTGACGCGCTATTGGCAGGATGCGCAGGCGCTAAACTCCGAGCATTTGCTGGATGATATCTCGAACCATGGTCTTGAGCCTGCTCTGATTGCGCAGCACCGCGTTGTCGATTTGGGGCTGGTGATGCGGCGCTTGGCAAGTGTGCCGGGCCATGCGTTGCAAGCTTTGGTCAATGATCCGCGCTATGATATTGCAGAGGCAGGGCTCGGCTTGGCCATTTGTGACAGCTCGGGCACTTTGACGATGCGCAAACCCTTGCCGCGTTTTGCGCTGCCGCGTTTTGGTGCCGCCTGTCCGCTGTGGACGCTCTATCAAGCTTTGTCGCGCCCTCTGATGGCATTGCGCGAAACTGCGCAACTTGGCGCGCGCGACGCATCCTCATTTGAAACATTGGCTATTGCCGCGCCGATGACAGCGCATCAATTCGGCGCAGCGGCGCTGCTTGAAGCGCATATGTTGATTATTCCCTTGTCTGCTGCGGGCGAGCAAGATGTCCAAGAAAGCCTGCGCCCGATCGGGATCAGTTGCCGGATTTGCCCGCGCGAGAGCTGCGCAGGACGGCGCGAGCCGTCGATCCTTGCCAGCGGTGTGTAGCATTGCAATCTTTGGCGCGCTCTTTAAGGTAGGGTTTGCTTCAATGCACTGCTTGGGAGGGCCGCATGGGAAAGCATGTTCTTTTAGTCGAGGATGAACCGAACATCATCGAAGCGGTGAGCTTTTTGCTCTCGCGCGATGGTTGGACCGTTTCGACCCATTCCAATGGCCACGATGCAGCCGATGTGATCCGCTCCAAACAGCCGGATGTGTTGGTGCTGGATGTTATGCTGCCGGGGCGCAGTGGCTTTGATATTCTAGCCGATATTCGCAGCGAAGGGACGTGCCGCGATGTACCTGTTTTGATGCTAACCGCGCGCGGGCAAACCAAAGACCGCGAGCGCGCGCAGCGTTTGGGCGCGACGCGCTTTATGACCAAGCCGTTCTCTAACGCGGAAATCATTGAAACCCTGCACGCGTTGAATGCCTCTTGAGCGATCACGATCCCCCCTTTGATCCTGCGCAGCCGCAAGGGCGCATTTTCCTCGAGCGGCGCGGCTACCGCCAACGGCGCATCATCGATGCGGCGCGGATGTTGCCAATTGTAGGCTTGCTTTTGTGGCTGGTGCCACTGGTTTGGCCCGATGGCGCGGCAGAGGGTGCAATCTCTACCTCGCGGGCCACGCTTTATGTGTTTCTGATTTGGAGCGGGTTGATCGCGCTCGGCGGTTATCTTGCGTGGCGCATGGATTCGGCAGATCACTCAAGCAGCAATGAGGCAGACACAACCCGCGGCGGCGATCAGTGAATCTGCTGATCTTTGTCTCTGTCGCCTATGTTTTGGCGCTGTTTATCGTGGCTTTCGCAGCCGAGCGCGCGGCGCGGGCAGGGCGGATCAAATGGCTGCGCGCGCCGCTGATTTACACGCTGTCGTTATCGATTTATTGCACTGCTTGGACATTCTATGGCGCTGTTGGCTTCGCTGTGCGCTCTGGGCTGGAGTTCGTGACGATCTATCTTGGGCCGTCGCTGGTGATGCTGGGGTGGTGGTGGACGCTGCGCAAACTGGTGCGCATTGGCCGCACGCAGCGCATCACGTCGATTGCCGATCTGATTTCTTCGCGCTTTGGCAAATCCAACCTCTTGGCCGTGGGGCTGACCTTGCTCGCGGTGGCGGGCACAACGCCCTATATTGCGCTGCAATTGCAATCTGTTACCCAGTCTTATGCGGTCTTCGCCGCAGCCTCGCAGAGCGGATCAGGAGAAATAAACCAGACCGTCACCGCACTGTGGATTGCGGTTGGACTTGCGTTTTTCACCATCCTTTTCGGCACAAGAAAGCTCGATGTGAACGAGCGTCATGATGGCGTTGTGATGGCCATCGCCGTTGAAGCGGTGGTGAAGCTGGTGGCGCTTTTGGCCGTTGGGGTCTTCGTGGTCTGGGGGCTTTCGGGCGGCATTGCCCCGATGCTTGAAAAGATCGACGCCTCTGAAATCGGTACTTGGAATGTGAGTGGTGGACGGTGGGCCGGGCTGACGTTTCTGTCTGCCGTGGCCTTTATCTGCCTGCCGCGCATGTTTCATGTGATGGTCGTCGAGAACGATGACGAGCGACATTTACGCACCGCCTCTTGGGCGTTTCCCGCTTATCTGATGTTGATGAGCCTTTTTGTTCTGCCCATCGCCGTCACGGGTCTTGATCTGCTGCCACAAGGGTCCAACCCCGATATGTTCGTTCTGACCGTGCCGCTAAGCCAAGGGCAAAATGGGTTGGCGATGCTGTCGTTCCTGGGGGGCTTTTCCTCGGCGACGTCGATGGTGATTGTGGCAACGATTGCGCTTTCGACAATGGTCTCGAACCATATCGTTATGCCGATTTGGCTCTATTTCACCGGCGGCGGCGTCAGTGTGTCGGGCGATGTGCGCTATGTGGTGCTCTTGGCGCGGCGGCTCTCGATTGGGGCAATTGTCTTGCTCGCCTACTTTTACTTTCAACTCTCCGGCGGCGGCTCTGCTTTGGCGGCGATGGGGCTTGTGTCCTTTGTCGGCGTTGCCCAAGCGCTGCCTGTGATGATCGGCGGTATATTCTGGCGCGGTGCCACGCGCATTGGCGCGCTTTGTGGCCTCAGCATCGGCTTTGCGGTTTGGACCTACGCGCTATTCCTGCCCAGTCTTGGATCGGGATTGGTTTTCTCAAGCGAGATGCTGACGCATGGTCCATGGGGGCTGTCGTGGCTTGCGCCGCAAGCCTTCTTTGGCATCACTGGGCTCGATCCGATTTTGCACTGCCTTTTGTGGAGCATGCTGCTGAATAGCACGGCATTTGTGATCGTGTCGCTGTGTACGTTTCCCGCACCCATGGAGCGTCTGCAAGGCGCGCAATTTGTCAATGTGTTCGAACACGCTCAGCCTCGTCGTGGCTGGTCGAGCGGCGCGGCGCAAGTCGAAGATTTGATGATCATGTCGCAGCGCATTCTGGGTGCGCGCGACGCGCAATCTTTGTTTGCCAATGAGGCGAAAACCCAAGGCATACAAGGCGTTCTGCCCGAGCCGACGCCTGATTTTCTTGATGTGCTTGAACGTAAATTGTCTGGCTCGGTTGGGGCGGCGACGGCGCATGCGATGATCAGCCAAATTGCGGGCGGAGCGTCGGTTTCTGTGGATGATTTGCTGGCAGTTGCCGATGAGACGGCGCAGATCATGGAGTATTCAAACCGGCTTGAGACGCAATCGATTGAACTGACACGCACAGCCGAGCAATTGCGCCAAGTGAATGAGAAACTGACCCAGATTTCCGTTCAAAAAGACGGGTTTTTGAGCCAGATCAGCCATGAGCTGCGCACGCCCATGACCTCGATCCGCGCGTTCTCGGAAATTTTGCGCGATAGCCACGATATGGCCCAAAGCGACAAAGCGCACTATGCGGGGATTATCCATTCCGAAACTCTGCGTTTGACACGGCTCTTGGATGATTTGCTGGATCTTGCCGTGCTCGAAGCGGGGCGCGTGTCTTTGAACCTCGGCGACAAGACGTTAAGCGATATTATTGACAGCGCCGTCTCTTCTGCTGGGGTCACCCCTGAGGGCGCTTTTGAGGTCTTGCGCGATCAAAACCGCGAAAAGATCGCTGTGTACACAGATGTGGACCGACTATCGCAGGTGTTCATCAACGTCATTTCCAACGCGCGCAAATACTGCAATGCGGATGCGCCAAAACTGACGATCAACGCCTTTCAAGAAGGGGATCAAGTGTTTGTCGATTTCATTGACAACGGGCAAGCGATTGATCCCGAGATGCGCGGCTTGATCTTCGAGAAATTTTCCCGTGTTGGCGAAACCCAAGCAGGCGGCGCCGGGCTTGGGTTGGCGATTTGCCGAGAGATCATGCATCGGCTTGATGGCGAAATTTCATATCTGCCGGGGCAGGGCGGCGCGGCGTTTCGGGTGAAATTTCCTGCAAAATAGAGCCACTTGATCAAAACGCGTAAGATTTTAGTAAGCTTCTTACTCTAAGCCAGAGGCAACTCCACGTGCTGTGTGGAGTTTTTTGGCTGGAGACGTGAAAATAGAAACTGCTGCTAACATTCTACGCCGCAAACTGCGCTCTGAGCCTGCCAGCGCAGAGGAGCAAGCGGTCACGCCTGCCAAAGCCGCGCGGCTTAGCTTTGCGCGGGCGGCGGATCAAGCGTTTGATTTGCCTCTGCGGGTGAATGCGATCCGGCAAAGCCGGCTTGATTTGGCAGATGTCGTTGAAAACCTAGAGGAAAGCTGGGCGATCTATCCTTTGATCAATGACGACGGTTCCGTTGGTATAATGTGCTTCGATCCAACTTGCGTCGTTGCCTTTATGGAGCGGCAAACGATGGGTAGTCTGAACGCCGTTGCCCGTGAGCCGCGTGCGATTACGCGCACGGATAAGGCGCTGGCGGGGGCGTTCCTTGATGTGTTTTTCCGCCTGTTTGATGATGCGTTGCACGGCGCGCCCACTTCTTATTGGACACGCGGTTATCGCGCAGAAGATGCGGTTGCCAGCAAGCATCTGATGGTTCTGCTGTTGGATGCCAGTGAATATCGCGGTTTTGATATGACCTGCGACTTGGCGGGGCTTGAAGCCTCTGTGTCGATGCGACTTTTCCTGCCCATAAAGCAGCAAAACTCCGCCAAAGCACCGCAGAACAAAGCCAAAGCCAAAGGTGGTGAAGCGGCGCAAAAGCCGAGCGAAAAAACTATGCGCGGTGCAGCTCTAGCAGCAAATGTCGAGCTGGATGCGATCATGTGCAAACTTGTGTTGCCGCTTTCAGAACTGAACGATCTCAAGCCGGGCCATGTTATCCCTTTGCCGCAAAATGCTGCATCGCAGGCGCAACTTGTTGATAACGCGGGACATACATCACGTGCCGTGAACCTTGGCCAGTTGCATGGGATGCGTGCGGTTCGTTTGGTGTTTGATGACGCAGAAGAGGGTCCAGAAACGGCGGCGGCGATTCCTCCGCCAAGCGCCCAAGAAAACCCAGCGCCAAACCCAGCAGCGCCCCAAAACACAGTGGAGGTGCAAAGCGAGACCGAGCAAGTGCCTGCCGATCCAACCAATTCGGGCGAGATCGATGAGCTGGACGCATTGCTTGCACCAAGCCCGTCTTGATCGCTTTACTTTAGAGCGTTGCGCAGGCCGGAAAGATCATATCCTGCTTGCGCAGTTTGCCTCAAAATATCATCTGCGCTTTGCTTGCCCGACTGGCTGAGCGCCCAAATAACAGAGCAGCGCGTCCCAGAAGCGCAATAGGCAAGCACGGGGCCACCAGCCGCGTCGACCATTTCAAATTGCTTGGCAACTTTTTCAGGGGTCATCGTTTGATGGGTCAGCGGCAAAATCTTGAACGTGACGCCCGCTGCTTCAGCCGCGATGGACATGTTCGCGCCGTGCAAATGCGGCGGCACTTCTGCGTCAGGGCGATTGCAAATCACTGTCTTAAACCCCGCTTCGACAATCGCAGGAAAGTCGGAGGGGTCAATTTGTTCGGAAACGGCGTAGGTCGGGGTGATGGCTTTGATATGCATAGCGACCTTTTAAGCAGAGCCGCCGCGCACGTCCAGTGCACGCGCCACGAAAGGCGCAAGCGCCATGCCAACACCCATTGCCAGAACGAAAAGGAGATTCGCCCAGCCACCAAAGCCGATAGAGGCAATCGTTGGCCCGGGGCAAAGCCCAACAAGTCCCCAACCCATGCCAAACATGATGGAGCCAAGTATCAATTTTGGGCTCATTTTTGGATCCGCAGGCGCAGGGAAGCTGCCGCCAACAAGCGGCGCGCGCAGGCGCGTCATACGCCAAGCGATGGCCATCGGAACAATTGCTCCGCCCATAACAAAGGCGAGCGTTGGATCCCAATCGCCAAAAATATCAAGCCAGCCTTGCACTTTAAGCGTGTTGGTCATGCCAGACACAAGCAATCCAGCGCCAAATAGCCCACCTGCGAGCAGCGCCAAAAGATATCTCATCACAACACTCCCAAAGCGTGGCGCAGCAGCGCAATCGTCAACGCGCCTGCGCCAATATAAATCAGTGTCGCGACGATACCGCGCGGCGACAGGCGCGAAATTCCGCAAACGCCATGTCCTGACGTGCAGCCATTGGCGATCCTTGTGCCAACGCCAACAAGCAGACCTGCGAGGATAAGCAAAACAGGGTTTTGTGTCACATGCGTCTCAGAGCCGCCAAAGAACGAGGCCAAAAGTAAGGGCACCAGCACAAGCGCGGCCAAAAACACAGCGCGTTCTTTCCAAGCGGCGCGCGCGCTGCCGTCGATCAGCCCGCCAACAATGCCGCTCGCGCCCATGATGCGCCCATTGCCTAGCAAATAAGTTGCGCCAGCGAGGCCAATCAGCGAACCGCCGATAAGGCCCATAATCCAGTCTTGTTCCATGGGGGTGTCTCCAGAAGATTTAGGGGTGCTTTAGAGCTTGTTGATCGGCACTTTTAGGAAAATATCGCCCTGATCGTCAGGTTCGGGCATATTTCCAGCGCGCATGTTGATTTGCAAAGACGGCACAATCAGGCGCGGCATCGACAGCGTGGCATCGCGCGCTTCGCGCATTTCGACGAAATCTTCGGCGCTGCGCGCACCGCCAATATGCACATTCGCCGCCTTTTGCGCGCCAACGGTGGTTTCCCACGCGAAGTTCTCACGCCCCGGCGCTTTGTAATCATGACCGACAAAAATACGGGTCTCGTCAGGCAGAGACAGAATTTTCTGGATCGAGTTATAGAGATCTTGCGCAGAGCCGCCGGGAAAATCACAGCGCGCCGTGCCGAAATCGGGCATAAACAGCGTATCCCCAACAAAGGCCGCATCACCAATAACAAACGTCAGGCAGGCTGGTGTGTGACCTGGCGTTTGCAAAACATCTGCGCGCAACTGTCCGATATGCAGGCTGTCACCCTCTTTGAAGAGCTGATCAAACTGGCTGCCATCGCGCTGAAACGCGGTGCCTTCGTTGAACACTTTACCAAAAGTGTCTTGAATGACGGTGATGTTGTGGCCAATGCCAATTTTGCCGCCCAGCTGCTCTTGCAAATAAGGCGCAGCCGAGAGGTGATCGGCGTGCACATGGCTTTCCAAGATCCAAGCGAGTTCCAGATCATGCGCTTTTACATGCGCGATTATCGCATCGGCGCTTTTGGTATCGGTGCGCCCCGAAGCGTGATCAAAATCCAGAACGCTGTCGATCACAGCGCAGGCGCGCCCACTTGGGTCTTTGACCACATAGGACACGGTGTTGGTTGGATCGTCAAAAAAGGCGGTTACATCAGGTTGCATTTCGGCTCTCCTCTTCACCGTATCATATAAGCGAAAATGAATATGAAACAAGCGGAGTATAAGGGCTGTAAAGAAAGCGTGTTAGCGCGTGAGCTCTTTCATGCCGCGCTCAAGCCCGGAGAGGGTCATGGGCACCATCTGCTCTTCAAATATCTCTTGAATCATTTTGATCGAATGGGTGTAGTTCCAGTGCTTTTCCGGCACGGGATTGATCCAAAGATTGCTCTTCCATTGTTCGCGCGCGCGGGTGAGCCATGTTTGACCGCTTTCGGCATTCCAATG
>CAYQZI010000069.1:3389-15169 GCA_964421835.1 uncultured Planktotalea sp. | reverse complement strand
CCGCGTTGCCGGTCTTGCCGCAACTATTGATCCTTGGGGTGACCTATCTGATCGTCGATGGATCGATCTTGTTGCTCTGGGGTTGGCTTGGCGTGCGGGCTGTGTCGGCGTTAGAGCGGCACTCTTTCGGTTTGATCAACAAAATTTGTGGTGCGCTTATGATTGCTGCCGCAGCTTTGTTGGGAAGCAAGGATTTCCAAACGCAGTAGGTATCGCTTTCCTTGCGCGCGCGAGAGGTATAGCCAAGGAGCATGTCTCCATTTACCGGCATCGCGCTGAAACTTGCATCTGTTGTTTTGTTCGTCACCATGGCGGCGCTGATCAAGGCGAGCACGGATCATGTGCCGACGGGGCAAGCGGTTTTCTTTCGCTCTTTCTTTACGCTCCCTGTGATATTCGTATGGCTTGCGATGCGACACGAATTGAAGACAGGTCTCAAAACGCAAGCCCCGATGGGGCATGTGTGGCGCGGCTTGATAGGGGCTTGTGGCATGGGGTTCGGTTTTTCCTCATTGGCCTATTTACCCTTGCCTGATGTCACTGCGATTGGCTTCGCAGCGCCTTTGTTGACGGTTATTCTCGCCGCTTTGATTTTGGGTGAACGCTTGCGCGTTTATCGCATGTCGGCTGTGGTCTTGGGCTTGATTGGTGTAGCTGTCATTCTATCGCCGCGCTTGTCTATCTTTTCGGGCGAAGCGATGAACACAGCGGCGCAAACCGGGGTCATTCTGGTGCTGATCTCTGCGTTCTTCCGCGCACTCGCGCAGATCCATATTCGCCGTCTTGCGCAGACGGAAAACACGGCAGCGATCGTCTTTTACTTTTCGATGACAACGACAACGCTGTCGCTGTTCACCATTCCATTCGGTTGGGTGATGCCAGACCTTTCCATCATTGGGATTTTGATTGCTGCGGGTCTTATTGGCGGCGTTGCGCAGATTCTTATCACCTCTGCGTTTCGCTTTGCTGATGCGGCGGTGATTGCGCCGTTTGACTATGCATCAATTCTGTTCGCGATGATCATTGGATACGTCTTCTTTGATGATGTCCCGACAGCGCAGATGTTGATTGGCTCTGCGATTGTGATTTTCGCAGGTTTGTTGATCATCTGGAGAGAACGCGCGCTGGGTCTGAAGCGGGGCAAGGCGCGCCCGAATTTAACGCCCCAAGGCTAGCGATCCACAAGACCCATGGCAGCGTAGAGCGGGGGCAGAACCCAACGTCGTTTCATCCCAAACGGAAATTTTGGCGGCGTCGATTGAAGCACGTCTGGATAGGGAAGTCGCGTTGGTTTGTCTTGGACGAGATCCGCAAGAAGCGTGCCGCAATAGCTTGCCATTGCAACGCCGTTACCGTGATAGGAGAGCGAAGCAAAAGCACCAGGCATCTCTGGAATAGGACCTGTGAAAGGCGCACCTTTGCCGTTCATACATACCAAGCCAGACCATATATGAGGGGTGTCAACGTGACGCCATGCGGGGAACATGTCTTCAAAGTCTTTGCGGATGAGGCGTCTGATTTTCGCGTCAGAACGCGCGTTTGCAAATATTCCCCCGCGCATTCCAAAGAGAAAGCGGCGATCAGGCATGAGGCGGAAATAGTGCAGCAGATTGCGTGAATCGAAGGCCATTTGATCCGATGTCCAACCCGCGCTTGCGAGTTCGTCTTCAGTCAACGGACGCGTCACAAGAACGCTGGATTGGACAGGCATAAAACGTGCTGAAAGCCAGTCAGGAATATCTTCAGACGAATACCCGTTGGTGGCGATGATAAGTCGCTTGGCAGTGATGCGACCTTGTGGAGTGTGCAGCGTGAACTGCGCGCCCTGTTCGATGCGCGTAACGGGGGAGCGTTCAAAAAACCGTGCGCCAAAAGCGCGTGCAGCATCGGCAAGGCCAAGCGCGTATTTCAAAGGGTTCAAACCAAAGCCAATCGGGGTGGTCAGTGCGCCATGAAAAGGGCCCTCAAGACCATGATCAGCGAGATCACTCTTATCGATCAGGATCGGTTCAACGCCGTAACTTTCAACAATCTCTTCCGCGTGTTTTTGCAAGGTCAGCCAACGCTTCGCTTTATGTGCCAGCAATGTCTCGCCCTTGGAATGCGTGTCTGCGTTGATCTTGTGGCGTTCAAGAAGCTCGGCGACATGGGTGATGGCGTCTTTCTCGGCGGTGCGCCATGCGTGGCGGGCATCCATGCCATAGGCTTTGTCGATCTGTGGATTGCCAAGAATACCGCCACCCAAACAACAAAACCCACCATTGCGACCAGAGGCACCCCAGCCGATGCTTTCCGTATCCAGCAAAGTCACATCGACGCCGTCTTGCGCAAGATGAAGCGCCGCGTTCAGACCTGTAAATCCACCGCCAATGATCGCCACATCCGTTTGATGCTTGCCTTGCAGGAGATCCGTCTCGAAAGGATCAATTGTGGTGGTCCAATAGCAATCGCGCCGAACATCTTCGCTATACGCGAGGGGTTCGTAGATGCGTTTCATCCGCGTGCAGCGGCGTGTGCGTCGCGCTGTTGTTTCAAGCTCGCGCGCTTAGAGATGAGAGATGCGCTGATCACACCAACGGTGACGATGGCGATCATGATCGTCGAAAGTGCATTGATTTCAGGGCTAACGCCCAGTCGCACAGCGGAGAAGATCTTGATTGGGAGCGTCGTCGCAGACGGGCCAGCGGTGAAGCTGGCGATGACGAGGTCATCCAAGCTCAGCGTAAACGCGAGGAGCCAACCTGAGATAACCGCAGGCGCGATTATAGGGAGCGTGACGAGGCGAAAGGCTTGCCAAGGGGAGCAGCCAAGGTCGAGAGCAGCTTCTTCCAGAGATCGATCAAAAGAGACGAGGCGTGAGGAAACGACAACTGACACGTAACACATCGCAAAGGTTGTGTGCGCGAGAACGATGGTGAGCACGCCGCGATCTAACCCGATACCGATGAACAAAAGTAGCAGAGACAGGCCGGTGATGACTTCGGGCATCACCAGCGGCGCGTAGATCATGCCGGAAAAGAGCGTGCGCCCTTTGAAACGGTTCGCGCGCACGAGGACATAGGCGGCCATGGTGCCGAGGATTGTGGCAAGCGTGGAAGAGAAGACAGCGACTTTGATGGTGACCCAAGCAGCGTTTAGGAACGCTTCGTTCTGGAGGAGTTCGCCATACCATTTGGTTGAAAAGCCTGCCCAAACGGTGACGAGTTTGCTCTCGTTAAACGAATAGATCACGAGGATCACCATAGGCAGGTACAGGAAGGTGAAACCGAGTGTGAGGGCGGTGGCGTTGAACCATGAGAAGCGCTTCATCCCTCTTGCTCCCGCTGTTTTTGCTCGTTTCGTTGGAACAGGATGATTGGAATGATCAGGATCAGCAAAAGGATGATCGCAACGGCGGAGGCGACGGGCCAATCGCGGTTGTTGAAGAACTCTTCCCACAGGACTTTGCCAATCATCAAGGTTTGCGAACCACCTAGCAGCGACGGAATGACGAATTCACCCAGTGTTGGGATGAAGACCAAGAAGCAACCCGCGATGATGCCTGTTTTGCTTAAGGGCACTGTGACCAGCCAAAAGGCAGAGGTGCGCGAGCAACCAAGATCTTCCGCAGCTTCGAGAAGGCTGTCGTCCATCTTTTCCAGCGCCGCATAGATCGGCAGGATCATGAAGGGTAAGTAAGTGTAGACGATGCCAATGTAGACGGCGGTGTTGGTGTTCAGGATGGTGAGCGGTTCAGAGATCAGGCCGCTCCAGAGCAGGAACTGGTTCAGCAAGCCCTCGTTTGAGAGGATGCCCATCCATGCGTAGACGCGGATCAGGAAGCTGGTCCAGAACGGCAGGATCACGAGCATCAGCAGCGTCGCGCGCCATTCAGGAGCAGCGCGCGCCATGGAATAGGCGATGGGGTAGCCAATGAGTAGCGTGAATCCGGTCGAGACGAGCGCGATTTTGAGGCTGGAGAGGTAGGCTTTCCAATAAAGATCATCGGTGGTGAGAAATTCGAAATTCTCGAAATCTAGCTCTGCAAAGAAGTTGGTTACAGCGTTCCAGCCACCAGCGATATCGAGCTGCGGCGCATAGGGAGGGATCGCCAAAGCGGCATCGCTGAGTGAGATTTTTAGAACGATGAGGAATGGCACAAGAAACAGAGCCAATAGCCATAAGTAGGGAACCGAGATAAGGGCGAAGCGACGCATCCTAGCGCTCCAATAGGACACCAGCGGTGTCTGTAAAGCTGACCCAAACATCGTCTTCCCATGTGATATCGCGCTTGGCGAGACGCCGCGAATTGGCCATTTGCGCCTTGACCATTTGACCGCCCAAAAGTTCCACATGGTAGGTGGAAACATTGCCAAGATATGCGATGTCGATCACGCGACCTTGCAAAGCATTGGCGGCGTCTGGCTTGTTTTTGGAAATGTTGAGTTTCTCAGGACGAACAGCAAAGGTGAGGGGCCTGCCGTCTTGTGCCTCATCTGCGTTAGAAACGATAATCGCGGGATGTTTGTCGGACCAGTTGAGCGCGATACCGCCGTCTGGGACAGCATTGACGGCAGGCGACGCGCGCTCCTCAGGACTTGGGGGCGGCAAGCGTTTGATTTGCTCTTCACGCGCACCGATGATTGGCGAGAGGACGTTATCGTGCAGCCATTCGCCTAGCTTGTTGGGTTGTGGGCGACGTGGGTCGCTTGTGGGTTCTTCATTTAGTTGGGGCGTTTGTTCAGCGACGGGTACATCGCGTTTACGCAGTTCAGCGGTGCCTTTGATCAGATTTATATCCCCAATGAAGTCAGCGACGTAGGTGGAATTGGGTGCCTCGTAAATCGCATCAGGGGTGGCGACTTGGATGATGCGCCCTTCATCCATGACGGCGACGCGCGAGGCGACGGTCATCGCCTCCTCTTGATCATGCGTGACGATGACAAAGGTTGTGCCTGTTTTCTCTTGGATATCCATCAGCTCGAACTGGGTATCCTGACGCAGTTTCTTGTCCAATGCGCCGAGAGGTTCATCAAGCAGCAGCAGCTTGGGGGCCTTGGCCAAGGAGCGCGCAAGGGCGACGCGTTGGCGTTGACCGCCAGAGATTTGATGGGGCTTGCGCTGGGCGAAATTTTCCAAACGGGTGAGTTTCAGCATTTCAGAAACACGCGCATCTATCGCGCCTTTCGCCATATCTGTGCGGCGCAGACCGAAGGCGATGTTTTCATAGATCGAGAGATGCGGAAACAGCGCATAGCTTTGAAACATCATGTTTACAGCGCGCTTGTTTGGAGGGACATTGTTCATGTCCTGACCCGCGATCTTGATGGTCCCAGAGGTGGGTGTTTCAAAGCCACCGAGCATACGCATCATCGTGGTTTTGCCGCAGCCAGAAGGGCCGAGCAGAGCGAAGAACTCTTTGGCGTAAATGTCTTGGGTGAGATCATCAATTGCAGTAAAGTCGCCGAATTTTTTGGTGACGTTCTTGAACTGGATCAGGGGTTTTTCGGCTGGATCGTTCCAAGGTTCGAACAAGGTTTCCTGCGCCATGTGACGATCTCCGAAAATAGAAAAAGCCCCCGCGCTTGATGTAGCACGAGGGCATATTTTAGCTTAAGTGCCGGACTTAATCTTGGTCCACATGCGCGTGACGACGCGCTGCACTTTTGGTGGATAAGGCGTAGTTGTGAACAGCGTCTTGAGCGTTTCGGCGTCAGGGTAGATCGCTGGATCGCCGATCACATCTTCCTCTAGCATCGGCTGGGACGCGAGGTTGCCGTTGGCGTAGTAAACGTAGTTTGACGCATCCGCCATATTCTGCGCATCCATGATGAAGTTCAGGAAGGTATGCGCAGCGTCAGGGTTTGGCGCATCCGCAGGGATCGCCATTTGGTCGAACCACATGAGCGCACCCTCTTTGGCAGCGTTGTAGGCAACTTCAACGCCATTCTCGGCCTCTGCCGCGCGGTCACGGGCTTGCAAGATGTCACCGGACCAACCGATCGCAACGCAGATATCGCCGTTGGCGAGTGCGTTGATATACTCGGAAGAGTGGAATTTCTGGATATGCGGACGCACGGCCATCAAGATCGGCTCTGCTTTGGCAATCACGTCAGGATCATGGCTGTCGGGGTCTTCACCGATATACTGAAGCGCCATCGGGATCATCTCTGATGGGGCATCGAGCATGTGAACGCCGCAATCTGCAAGCTTGCTCATGTTGTCTGGGTTCAAAACCAGCTCAAGGCTATCGATGGGTGCATCTGCGCCGAGGATTTCCTGGACCTTGCCAACGTTTACACCAATGCCAGTGGTGCCCCACATGTAGTTGATGGAGTAGGCGTTGTCGGGGTCATACTGCTCTGTGCGCGAGGAAACGACGTCCCACATGTTGCCCATGTTACTGAGCTTGGATGTGTCGAGTTTCTGGAACGCACCCGCAGAGATTTGACGCTGCAAGAAGGTGCCAGAGGGCACAACCACGTCATAGCCAGAACCGCCTGCAAGCATTTTCGTTTCCAACAGTTCGTTGCTGTCAAAGACGTCGTAGATCAGTTTGATGCCTGTTTCGGCTTCGAACTTTTCCAAGAGCGCTTCGTCGATGTAATCGGACCAGTTGTAAACGCGGACTTCTTCAGCCGATACGCTGCCTGCAATAAGCGCAAGCGTCGCGCTGGCGAGCATTAGATTTTTCATGTGTGTGACTCCCTAAGACGTTGTCATGCTGCTTTTGGTGGTACGCAGCGGTCTGGGCAATAGTGTTTTCATGCGCTTTGGGGAGTCGCAAGTTTTTATTGCGTTGATTGATTGAGGCAAAGTCATTCATATGAAGTCAAAGACGTCGTTTGCCCAAAAAAGGAGCGCCCCGATGAACGCGGTTACCAATCACATGCCAACGGCCGAATTGCAGGCTATTGATGCGGCACATCACATGCATCCGTTTACGACGGGTGATGAGATCGCCGCCAAAGGCGCGCGCGTGATCACTGGTGCGGATGGCGTGATGCTGCGCGATTCTGAGGGCAATCAGATTTTGGACGCGATGGCAGGTCTGTGGTGCGTCAACATTGGCTATGGCCGCGAAGAACTGGCCGAAGTTGCCGCGCGTCAAATGCGCGAACTGCCGTATTACAACACCTTCTTTATGACGACTCATGTGCCTGCGATTGCGCTGAGCCAACGTCTCGCGGAACTTGCGCCGGAGGGTATGAACCATGTGTTCTTTGCCGGGTCTGGATCAGAAGCGAATGACACAAACATCCGAATGGTCCGCACCTATTGGGATATGAAGGGCAAGCCTTCTAAGAAGATGATTATCAGCCGTCATAACGCCTATCATGGCTCGTCTGTTGGATCAGGGTCCCTTGGTGGGATGAGCGGGATGCATGCGCAAGGCGGGATGCCTATTCCTGACATTCATCATATCGGTCAGCCGAATTGGTGGGCTGAGGGTGGTGATATGACGCCTGAGGAATTCGGCCTTGCCCGCGCCAAAGAGCTAGAGCATGCGATTGAAAAGATGGGCGAGGACCGCGTAGCCGCCTTTATCGCAGAACCTGTGCAGGGCGCTGGCGGTGTGATTGTGCCGCCCTCTACCTATTGGCCAGAAATCCAACGCATTTGCGACAAGTACGAAATCTTGCTGATAGCGGATGAGGTGATTTGCGGCTTTGGGCGCACAGGGGAATGGTTTGGCTCGACCACGATGGGCATTCGCCCTGATATTATGACCATCGCGAAGGGATTAAGCTCTGGGTATCAACCGATTGGCGGCTCGATTGTGAGTGATGAAATCGCGGCGGTGATCAACTCTGGCGAGTTCAATCATGGCTACACCTATTCAAGCCATCCCGTTGCGTCCGCAGTTGCTTTGGAAAACCTGCGCATCTTGGACGAAGAGGGGATCGTGACCCGGGTGCGTGAGACCACGGCACCTTACCTCAAGTCCAAATGGGAAGCGCTTTTGGATCACCCGCTGGTGGGCGAAGCGAAAATTGTGGGCATGATGGGAAGCATTGCTTTGACGCCCCATAAAGAAAGCCGTGCTGCGTTTAAGTCAGATGCTGGCACTGTTGGCTATATCTGCCGCGAGCGGTGTTTCGCGAACAATCTGGTGATGCGCCATGTGGGCGATCGCATGATCATCTCGCCACCTTTGGTGATTAATGAAGAACAGATTGATACGCTTATGGAGCGTGCTGTGCAGTCTTTGGACGAATGCCATGCGACTTTGAAGCGCGATGGACTTTTGGCGTCTGCTTAACGCTCATTTAGACGTAATAATATTGGGCCAGCACCTTCGGGAGGAGGAGTGAGATGCTGGCCCTATGCTTTGGCGTTCCCTATTGCTTTTGCGCCGCCGCCTATGCTGGCCTACTCTGGGAGGAGCGAGAGCCAGCATATTCCGTTAAACTTGTTTTTAGCGTTCCATCAGCTTTTCGGCATATTGCGGGATGTCTGCCCGTGAAATGCCGATTTGGCTGAGCTGTCCATCGCTCATGCTTGACAAGGTTGATATCATCCGCGCCACTTGAAGCGTCCTTAGGATTGCCTGTGCCTTTGCGCTAAATCTTGCGAGAAACGCGACCAGTGAAAGCGGCGCATAGCCGTCTGTGTGTGTGCTAAACGCCATATGCTGTCTCCATTGCGAGTCGTTTGATTGAACTGCGCGGAATGCCCAAATCGTTCAGGTCCCGCTCGGAAAGGCTCGCAAGCTCGAAAACCGTAGCGCGGTAAATACGCCGTTTCGTATGGGCTTCGCGAATTTGCTGAACTTTTTGATGAAAGAACGTGCGTCCGGTCTCAAAAACGACATCTAGCGCACTGTTTGATTGAGTGACTGTCATGTTAGCACCTTGCCTATTGCTGCGTTGCAGAATTTATGCTGCACTGCAGAAGTAGCCTTTTTCAGTAGCGCTCACAATTTGGTAAATCGGCATAGGGGCCATGCCAGATTGGAACAGATAGGTAGTTAGAATGGATAATTCAGCGCAAATGCTGATTTTCGCGAAAGTTGTTGAGCAGGGCAGTATCTCTGCGGCGGCGCGGTCGATCGGGCAAACACCCTCTGCGGTGAGCAAGCAAGTCGCGTTGCTGGAAGATTACGTGCACCACCGCCTTCTGAATCGGACCAGAACGGGCGTGATGCCGACGCAAGAAGGGCAACAGTTCTACGAGAAATGCAAAGCATTGGCCGATAAGTATGACGAAGCCGAAGAAATGGTGCGCAACATGGATGGCATTCCAAGGGGCACGCTCAAGATTGCATCGACTGTGGCCTTTGGTAAATCGCAGCTGTTGCCGGCTTTGCCCGCATTTATGAAAAGCTACCCAGAGGTGCGTCTTTCGCTTGATTTGACAGACCGCGAGATTGATCTGCAAGGCGAGGGCTTCGATGTGGCGATTTGCTTTGCTGAACAACACAAAAACCCCGATATCGTCGCGCGGCGCATTATGCAAAGCCAGCGTGTGCTCTGCGCCGCGCCTGCTTACCTTCTACATGCGGGCGTGCCGCGCAATTTTGACGAGCTTGCACAGCACAACTGTTTGCAGATCGCTGGAAACAGAAGGCGTAATTCATGGAACTCGGGCAGCGCGCCGGGCGATGCAGCTTTTGAAGCCAATGGTAGTTTTGAAGGCAACAGCACCGACGTCGTTTTTCGCGCGGCGCTTGCGGGGATCGGGATCGCGCGTCTGCCCTATTACATGGCCAAGCGGAAGTTCGATTCAGGCGAGCTTATTCATGTTATGCCAGAGTACGCGCCACCCGGTACAGATATCGTTGTTATGTTTGCAGAGCGACGCAACCTATCGCCGAAAACCCGCGCGTTCGTTGATTTTCTCGTGGAGCAGTTTCGCGGCGCGCAACAGTTTCACAAAAGCGCCTAGGCAAGCGCCTTCCAAAAGGTGACTTTGTCATCGCCTTTGCCCCAGAAGTCACGAATCCGCGCCTCTTCTGTATAGCCAGCCTTTGCATAGAAACCGCGCGCGCGCAGGTAAGCGTCAGTGCTAGAGGTATCCACGATCATCACGCGCGCGAATTGTTCCTGAAGCTCTGCCTCCATCTGCGCGACTAGCCCGCGACCCGCGCTTTGGCTTTGCGCATTTGGCGCTACCGCAAGTGCAAGCATGTTCCATGTTCCGTCTGCCATCTGCTCGGGCACGGCATAGCAAAAGCCAATCGCACGCCCACCGCTTTCGCACGTGAGCCAAAGCTCTTCGTTGTCGCCGTTCAGAAACCCGCCCAACATGTCTTCCAACATTTCGCTGGGGAACAGTTTTGTTTGATCCAGCACCGACTTTAAGTCAGCAATATCGCTGGGTTCCGTGTAGCGAATGTCCATGTGCCTGCGCGCCTTCTGTCGGTTACGTCGAGCTTGGCGACCTTAGTGCGATCTGGCGATGAGTGTAAATGCAGAGCTCGTGCATTTTTGTCCGCCAAACTTACGCTGCGTTCGATGCACCAAGAACGTGGTGACGTAGCCAGTGGCTTGCGGCAAGTTGAGGTCCACACGACACGCGCAACGGAGCAATGCGATGAGCGAGCCAATCGAGTATGAACTGAAAGGCGACATTGCTGTTTTGCGGGCGAACAACCCGCCGGTGAATGCGCTTGGTCATGCGGTGCGCATTGGACTTATGGACGGGATCGAACGTGCAGAGCGCGAAGCCAAAGCTGTGCTGATCGTTGGCGCTGGGCGCACGTATTTCGCAGGTGCCGATATCAAAGAATTCGGCAAACCACTGGCGCATCCAATTTTGCCTGATGTGTGCACGCGTATCGAACGCAGCCCTTTGCCTGTCGTTTCTGCAATTCACGGCACGGCACTAGGCGGTGGTCTTGAGGTGGCGATGGGGACACATTACCGAATTGCTGTCCCTTCGGCGAAAGTGGGCTTGCCAGAGGTTCTGCTAGGCGTTTTGCCGGGTGCAGGTGGAACACAGCGCTTGCCGCGCCTGATTGGCGTCGAAGCAGCGATGGATATCATCACAACCGGTCGTCATGTAAGTGCTAAAGAAGCTTTAGCGCTGGGACTGATTGATGAAGTGGAAGAGGGCGACATTGAAGAGATCGGTCTCGCCTATACGCAACGCGTGCTTGACGCTGGCTTGCAGCCGCGAGCGGTTGGTCAAATGCCGCGCCCCGATGCGATTGATTTTGATGCAGCGCATGCTGGCGCGCTAAAGAGAGGGCGAGGTCAGATTGCCGCTGCCACAGCTATTCGCGCAATTGAAGTTGCCACGCAGACGGACTTAGACGAAGGGCTAACGCGGGAACGTGCGCTGTTTATGGAGCTGCTTAACTCGCCCCAGCGTGAAGGGTTGATCCATGCGTTCTTTAACGAGCGTGCGGTGTCCAAACTGCCTGAACTTAGCGGTATTGCGCCGCGCGAGATTAAAGCGATTGGTGTGATTGGCGGCGGAACGATGGGTGCTGGCATTGCTGTCGCTGCCTTGCTTGCCGGGCTTGATGTGACGATGGTTGAACGCGATAGCGCTGCCGCCGAGGCGGGCCAAACGCGTGTTATGGGCATCCTAGAGGGGTCGGTCAAACGTGGGAAATTGTCAGCTGACAATCTCGCTGCGATCGCAAAGAACCGCTTCCGCGCAACAGATCGCTACGACGCGTTGAGCGCGGCTGATTTGGTGATCGAAGCTGCGTTTGAAGACATGGGCGTGAAGAAAGCCATCTTCGCCGAGCTGGACCGCGTTTGCAAACAAGGCGCTGTTCTGGCGTCCAACACCTCTTATCTTGATGTGAATGAAATCGCAGCAAGTACGTCGCGCCCGAGCGATGTGAT
>CAYQZI010000069.1:0-3289 GCA_964421835.1 uncultured Planktotalea sp. | reverse complement strand
CTTATCTTGATGTGAATGAAATCGCAGCAAGTACGTCGCGCCCGAGCGATGTGATAGGGCTGCACTTCTTCTCGCCTGCGCATGTGATGAAATTGCTTGAAGTCGTCGTCGCAGATGAGACTGCGCCCGAAGTCGTGGCAACAGGTTTCGCGCTGGGCAAAGCGCTTCGCAAGATTTCTGTGCGCTCTGGCGTGTGCGATGGTTTCATTGGCAATCGCATTCTCAAGACCTATCGGACCTGCGCGGATCATATGGTGATGGATGGTGCCTCGCCGTTTGAAATAGACAAAGCGATGGTGGATTTTGGCTTTGCGATGGGACCTTTCGAGGTCGCTGATCTTGCAGGGCTCGACATTGGCCGGGCCACGCGCAAACGTCTTGCGCCGACCCGTGATCCACGCGAGCGCGTGAGCACCTATGCTGATAAGATGTGCGAAGCGGGCAATCTCGGTCAGAAGACTGGTCGCGGTTATTACGTCTATGAGCAGGGCAAGCGCGGCGGCACTCCTGATTCAGAGGTTACTGGGTTGATCGAGGCAGAGCGCGCCGCTCTGGGGATATCCCCGCAAAGTTTCACTTACGCCGACATTCAGCGCCGCTATATGTGCGCGATGGTGAATGAAGCGGCGAAAGTGGTCGAAGAGGGCATCGCGCGCCGACCTTTGGACGTCGATATGGTATTGCTCTTTGGTTATGGTTTTCCGCGCCATTGGGGTGGCCCTTTGAAATGGGCGGACTTGCAAGGACTGGACGGCATTCTTGCCGATATCCAAAGCTATGCCGCAACCGATGCGTTCTTTTGGCAACCGTCGCATTTGCTAGAGCGCCTTGTCGCGGCTGGCAAAACATTTGAAGATTTGAACACAGGCGCAAGCGCGCAGGACATTTGAGGAGCGAGAGTATGGATCTGAGCTACACCGACGAAGAGCGCGCATTCCAAGATGAAGTGCGCGCATTTCTTGATGAAAAACTACCCAAGGCGATCTCCGAAAAAGTGCGCTTGGGGAGTGGCCTGACAAAAGAAGATCTTGAGCAATGGCACGCCATTTTGAACGACCGTGGCTGGCTGGCACAGAACTGGCCGAAGGAATTCGGTGGCGCGGAGTGGGATGCAGTTCAGCGCCACATTTTCGAGGAAGAAGCAGCCCTAGCAAATGCGCCGCGCATCGTTCCGTTCGGCCTTGCCATGCTTGCGCCTGTTTTGCAAAAATTCGGCTCGAAAGAGCAATGCGATCGCTGGTTGCCGCGTATCTTGGACGGCAGCGATTGGTGGTGTCAGGGCTATTCCGAGCCCGGCGCTGGGTCTGATCTCGCTTCGCTCAAAACGCGCGCGGTGCGCGAGGGTGATCACTACATCGTTAATGGTCAAAAAACGTGGACGACCCTTGGCCAGCACGCGAACATGATTTTCTGTCTTGTGCGCACCAACACCGAAGTGAAGAACCAAGAGGGTATTTCGTTCCTTCTGATCGACATGGATACGCCTGGAATCGAAGTGCGCCCTATCATCCTGTTGGATGGCACGCATGAGGTGAACGAGGTTTGGTTTACAGACGTCAAAGTCCCTGTTGAGAACCTTGTTGGGGAAGAGGATAAAGGCTGGACCTACGCCAAGTATCTGCTCACCCATGAGCGTGCCAATATCGCAGGTGTTGGTGGCTCTAACGCAGGGCTTGAAGCGGTCAAACGTATGGCGAAGGCGGAAGTGTCAGGCGGCAAACCCCTGATCGAGAATCCGCATTTCGCGGCGCGCATCGCACAGATCGAGATTGATTTGATGGCGTTATCGCTTAGCAATTTGCGGATTGTGAGCAAGGCAGCCAAAGGCGGTGCACCGGGGCTGGAAGCGTCGATGTTAAAAGTGTCTGGCACTGTCATTCGACAAGAGATCAACGATCTGGCGCGGCGCGCGGCTGGCATGTACGCGCTGCCGTTTGCGTCAGAAGCTGTTGAGGGTTCTAACCAACCAGAACTTGGACCGGAGCATTCCAGACCTGTCGCGGAGCAGTATTTCAACAATCGCAAGATTTCGATCTTTGGTGGCTCAAACGAGGTCCAACGCGAGATCATCGCCAAAACAACGCTGGGGAGAATGCAATGAATTTCGAGCTGACCGAAGAGCGGCAAATGCTGCAAGACACCCTGCGCCGCTTTCTGCGTGAACGCTACGATGTGCCCACGCGCAATGCGATCCTTGATAGCGAAAGCGGGATGAGCGCCGACATCTGGAACCAGCTTGCTGAGCTGGGTGTGCTCGGCGCTTTGTTCACAGAAGACGATGGTGGCTTTGGCGGCAAGGGTTTCGATATTGCAGTTGTCTTTGAAGAGCTAGGTCGCGCAGGCGTTGTTGAGCCTATTTTGGAGACTTGTGTTCTGGGGGGTGGCTTGATTGCTGCGCTCGGAAACGAAAGCCAAAAAGTCTTATTAGAGTCTATTATTGGCGGCGAGGCGCGTTTGGCGCTGGCCCATGGCGAGCCACGGTCGCGCTACGATTTGACCCGTGTCGAGACGACGTGTGAAGGTGGCAAACTCAACGGTCACAAGGCGCTGTCGCTTGGCGCACCGAATGCCGATCACGTTATTATCTCTGCACGTGAAAGCGGCGCTGTCGATGACGCATCAGGCATTTCGCTCTTTTTAGTGCCTGCTTCTGAGCTGGAACTGCGCAGCACTCCGATGATGGGCGGCGGTATGGCTGCGGATATTTGGCTTGAAGGTGTCAGCGTCACAGATGACATGCGTCTTGGTCCCAAGGGTGGTGCTTTGCCCTATTTAGAGACTGTTTATGCAGCTGCGATCACGGCAAGTTGTGCGCAGTCTTTGGGTGCAATGGAAACAGCGACGCGGCTCACGACAGAGTACTTGCAAACGCGCAAACAGTTTGGTCGCCCAATCGGAACCTTCCAAGCGCTTGCGCATCGTCTTGCGGATATGCTGGTTGAGATGGAGCAAGCGCGCTCTGCTGTGATTGGCGCTGCTGGCTACCTCGAATCAGACCCTAAATTGCGCGATAAGCACGCGAGCATGGCGAAGAACCTGATGGGTCGCATTGGTCGTTTGATCGCGGAAGAGAGCATTCAGATGCATGGCGGTATTGCGATGACGCAAGAATATGAGCTCGCGCATATCGCCAAGCGTATCATCATGGCGGATCACTTGTTCGGCGATGTGGATCACCATCTTGAGCGTTTCATTGCGTTGAGTGCAGCGTAGATGATCACGCAGATCAGAGATGAAACAGGCACGCAGCGCCTTGTTGGGTATGTGCTCGAAGTGGGCCATCCCGATG
>CAYQZI010000068.1:11258-15276 GCA_964421835.1 uncultured Planktotalea sp. | reverse complement strand
GCCGCTTGCAATGCGCAGATCGGGTCGACTTCAGTTACCTTCACGCGTGCACCGGCACCTGCGAGGGACGCAGCAGAGCCTTTGCCCACATCGCCGTAACCCATAACAACCGCAACTTTGCCAGCCATCATCGTGTCTGTCGCGCGGCGGATACCGTCAACGAGGCTCTCTTTACAGCCGTATTTGTTGTCGAACTTGGATTTCGTTACAGAGTCGTTCACGTTGATCGCAGGGAACGGAAGCTGACCTTCGCGCTGAAGCTCGTACAAGCGGTGAACGCCTGTTGTTGTTTCCTCGGAAACGCCTTTGATGTCCGCTTTGGTCTTTGCAAACCAACCCGGTGTCTCCGCGATACGCTTCTGAATTTGCTTTTTGATAACCTCTTCTTCCTCAGAAGACGGAACCGCCAGCACATCTTCGCCCGCTTCCATACGTGCGCCCAAAAGGATGTAAAGCGTTGCGTCGCCGCCATCATCAAGGATCATGTTCGCGCCATCTGGGAACATGAAGGACTTATCGAGATAGTCCCAATGCTCTTCCAAGCTCTGGCCTTTGATCGCGAAAACAGGTGTGCCGCCCGCTGCAATCGCCGCTGCGGCATGGTCTTGCGTGGAGAAAATGTTGCAGGACGCCCAGCGCACATCTGCGCCAAGCTCAACAAGCGTTTCAATCAGAACTGCCGTTTGGATCGTCATATGCAACGAACCAACAATGCGCGCGCCTTTCAGCGGCTTTTCATCGCCATACTCTTCACGCAGCGCCATCAGGCCCGGCATCTCTGTTTCAGCGATATCAAGCTCTTTGCGACCGAAGTCCGCAAGGGCGATGTCTTTTACGATATAATCATTGGCCATTTTGCCGCTATCCTCGAAGGTTTTATTATTCTGATGTGCACTTAGCACTGAGTGCCTCATCCTTCAAATAAAAGCCAAAAGGAAGTTAAGAGAACGGCAAAACCGTGACTTATCTCTCACCCGGAAAATGCGTCATCCAGTTTTTGTCACCCGATGCGATATGAGACGCACGGCGCAAAGCCCAGCGCGCACGAATGGTCTTGGACACATTCAGATAAAGCGCACCGTCATGCACTGTCCAAGCGTCAGGATCACCCGGCGCGAAATAGCCGCTCGACATCGCAAAGGCGCAATAGCCGCCAAAGCGTGGCGCATATTTGTCAGGGTCGCCTTGGAACGTTGCAAGGTTTTCAGCATTGGCAAAGTGAAACGTTGTGCCCTTATGCATCGTTGCGAATTCTTCACTCCCCATCACACCATCACCACGGCTTAGGCCAAAGTAGGCAACAACATCACGCCCACTCGCGGCAAGATCACCACCATCATTGTACCAACGTGGTTCTGTGGCGGCAAAAGCAGGCATCGCAACGCTTGCAAGCGCAAGGGCTGTGAAAGAGCGGCGTGTTAGGGTCATGATTAAGTTTCCTTTTCATCTGGGACTGGGGTGCGTTACATCTTGATCCCAAGCTAGGAATTGAAGTCGTCGGAGTCTCCCCATGTCACAAAAACGTGCTTGGCAGCGCATGTTATCAGGTCGCCGTCTCGACCTTTTGGACCCCACTCCGGTAGATATTGAAGTCGAAGATATCGCGCATGGATTGGCGTTCGTCGCGCGCTGGAATGGCCAAACTAAAGGGGATTTTGCCTATTCTGTCGCAGAACATTCGCTCTTGGTTGAAACGCTTTTCACCCGTATGCAGCCCAGCGCACCCATCAAATGGCGCTTGGCCGCTTTGTTACATGATGCCCCGGAATATGTCATTGGTGACATGATCAGCCCTGTGAAAGCCGCGGTTGGATCTGGCTATGGCGAGCTTGATGATCGTCTGACAGCTGCGATTCATATTCGCTTTGGTTTGCCTGCGGCGATTCCCATTGCGATCAAAAAACAGATTAAGAAGGCCGACAAAGTCAGCGCGCGACTGGAAGCGGAACAGATCGCCGGGTTTTCTCAAAACGAAGCTGATCAAATATTCGGTAAACTTGATGCGAACCTTACCACTGGTCTATCCATCCGCTTACGGCCCCCTTTGGAAGCGCGCAATGAATTCACTGCGCGTCATGCGGCACTCTTGGAGCACATTTGATGGAGATCGCTATTCGCGCATTTGTACATAACGATCTGCCACAAATGACAGAGCTTTTAAATGAGATCATCGAAATTGGCGGAACGACAGCCTATCTAAGCCCGCTAACAGAAAGCGATCTTGAGTCTTGGACCAAACGCAAAGTTGCGCATGCGCGCTGGAATGTTGCACAAGATGACACGGGACGGATTGTTGGGTTTCAATGGGCTGAATCACATCCCAATCTGCCACCAGAAGCTGCGAGCATCGCGACTTTTGTACGTGTCGGCGTTGTTGGAGCTGGTATTGGCTCGAAGCTTTTCGCAAAGACGTCTGAGCAAATGAAGGAACTTGGTTTTGAGTGGATCAACGCTTCTATCCGCTCTGACAATGACAGTGGTTTGCGCTATTATTCCAAGATGGGTTTCAGGGATTGGAAGGTCGAGCCTGACGCCAAACTCAGCGATGGACGCGTGACCGGAAAGAACCACAAGCGCTTCAATCTATAATTTATCTCAAATCGTGAACAATTGCCCCATTTGCGCCTCAATTGACGCCTAGCCAGCATCAAAGCCTTGGTCTGCTGACCCTAGGGCAACGAATTGATCGCGATTGAGGAATATTTCATGCGTGCACCTAAAGTCCTTCTGACCCTGACCGTTTCTATTGCTTTGTCTGGATGCTTGCCGTCCAACGAACCGCGATTTAGCTCGCGGGGCACAGGGCCTGAACAAATTTCGGTTCACAACGCGAGCAACGAGATCCAGATGCAGCAGCAGGCCGCTGCTTTGAATGCGATGACGCGCAACATTATTCGCAAATCCACAGTTAAAGGCGCTGCTATCGGTGCCTTCGCTGGATGTGGGTTGGTTTTGCTCTCCGCCACCAATGCTAAGAATTGCGTCTCTGGCGCCATTGCTGGCGGCGCGATTGGGGCCGTTGCCGGCGCCGCAAGTGGCAAAGCTCAAGCAGCCAAACGCGTTGAGTTGGTCTCGCCCAGTGCACTTGTGCGGGCTATTGGCAAAGCAGACGACAACATGGATATCGTGTCGCGAGACTTGCCAAACCTGCTGAAGAAGCAAGACACAGAACTGGCGCTTTTGAATGATCGGATGAAATCCGGTCAGATCGACGAAGAGCAATATGCCTATCGTTTCGAGATTATCAAAGCCAACCGCGCGCAGCTTGCCGAGGCGCTGAGCTTAAGTGCAGCGCAAGCCAATGAGGCGCATCGCAATCTGTTGTCCGCGCAATCCAAAGGGCAAAGCGGTCTAGATTGGCATCTGAACGCAACCCGCAATCTGGCACGTGACGCAACATCGGCGCGCTCTGCCATTTCGCTTTTGTAGCACTTTAAGCCAAGCAGCCAGAGTGTGTGTTTTGGCTGTCTTAATTTCGTGAAACGCTGCCATAGTTGAGGATCGAAAAGATGAAAATGAACCGAGTGATGTGCGCCGTTTTCCTATGGCTCACTAGCTTTATCGTCGGGTGTGTGCAGCCTGCTGAAACAAGCTTTGCTGCGCGCAATGATCAGGTTGAGCTTGATTTGCACAGCCTGGTTCGTGGACAATCCAACGCGCTTTTGAGCATGACTCTCGCACTTGAAAAGAGCGCCGCCAAAGGGTTTTCATCGCCGCGCAAGCTTGGAGAAACCTTGGTGGACAGCATTGATCAGATGGATCAAATCCAGATCAACTTGCCCTCGCTTTTGGCAGATCAAGACGTAGAGATTGCCGATCTTCGCCAAGACCCAGCTAACAAGAGCACTCTGAAAGCGCGCTACAAAGCGATGCGGGACTATCGCGGTGCTCTCATTCAATCGCTTGGCGCGAGCCAAACGCGCGCGCAGCAAACGGTGAAAGCGCTTCAAGCCTCTGGCCGCGCCGACCTGATCCCGCATTTGCGCGACGCTCAAATCCTGTCACGCGACCTAAACGC
>CAYQZI010000068.1:7136-11158 GCA_964421835.1 uncultured Planktotalea sp. | reverse complement strand
GGGCTGCGTTTTGCCAAGATACGCTGCAAGGTGCGGCGGTGCATGTTCAGACGGCGTGCTGTTTCGCTGACATTACGATCGCATAGCTCATAGACGCGTTGAATATGCTCCCAGCGCACGCGATCCGCGCTCATCGGGTTTTCCGGAGGCGGGGGAAGTTCATCGCCATCGGCCAAAAGCGCGTTGGTGATATCGTTGGCATCCGCAGGCTTGGATAGATAATCCGTCGCGCCGATCTTGACAGCAGCAACCGCCGTCGCAATCGCGCCATAGCCCGTTAGAACCACAACCCGGCTATCGGGGCGCTTTTCGCGCAGCACTTCGACCACATCGAGGCCGTTGCCATCCTCAAGCCGTAGATCCACAACCGCATAAGCCGCTGGGCGTGCCGTTGCAATCGCGCTTCCCGCTGCAACTGAGCCAGCTGTTTCGACTTCAAACCCGCGCTTCTCCATCGCTTTGGCGAGGCGGCGCAGAAAGGGTTCATCATCGTCAACAAGCAACAGGGATTTATCGTCGCCGATGTTTCTTTTGGCTTCAGTATTCACGCAAGGATCTCCCATCAAAGCGTCGTCAAACGACTCTACGCTCAAGGCTCAGAAGCGTCAAACTTTTGTGCACGTTACGCGTTGTCAACGAAACATTGTATTGTATCGGCCATCTGCTCTGGCTGGATTTCGCGGCGGAAGAACTCAACAAAGCCCTGCTCTGGCAAAACCAGATAGGAAAAGGTCGAGTGATCCACGAGGTAAAATTCATCCTCTGCCGGATGCGCTTTGTAATAAGTGCGGTAAGCTTGGCTCGCCGCTTTGACCTGTGCAGGTGTGCCAGTTAAGCCAATCATCCGTTCATGTAAGTTATCGGCAAAATCGCCCACAACTTCGGGCGTGTCGCGCTGTGGATCGACAGAAATAAAGACCGGCGTGATGCTTGTGCCGCGCTCTTGCAAGATATCCGTCGCAATCGCATTGCGCGACAGATCAAAGGGGCACACATCTGGGCAAAAGGAATAGCCGAAATAGACCAGCGATGGCTCTGTGATGACATCCTTATCCGTGACCTCTGCGCCAGTCTTGTCAAGCAGGGTGAAGGGGCCGCCAATCTGACTGGTGCCGCCTGCGACTTGACCAATACGGCACTGCGCAAATTGATCATCCGAACCACTCTGTTGCGTTGCAAACCAAACGGCAAAGAGTGCAATAACAACAGCAATACTGGCAAAAAGAGCGATTAGGCGGGTCATAGACATCTCCGGCTGCAATAGTCAGTGTAGGTCGAACTGGATTTAGAACGAATTACCATCAGAGCAAAGCGAAGCATATGCACCAAAGCGTGAAAGCCTGCGACATAAAGGACTGTTATGCCAACGACTGACCCTCAACTGATTTCGCCCTTCAGTACACAGCGCCACAATTGGATCCGCTTGCGCACAATCACCATGCTGCGCTGGACCGCAATCGTCGGGCAAATCATCGCAATCACCGTTGCGCAGCGCATGTATAATCTGCAACTCGAGTTGGTGCTTTGCTACCTTGTTGTAGGTGCGTCCGTTGTTGGCAATCTCGTGGCGATCTTTCGGTTTCCCGAGAACAAGCGCCTATCAGAGACCGAAAATCTGCTGATGGTCATCTTTGATCTGCTGCAACTCTCGCTTTTGTTGTTCTTAACAGGCGGTCTGCACAATCCCTTTTCGCTTTTGATTCTGGGCCCTGTAACTGTTTCCGCCGCTGTGATGTCGCTGCGCTCTACTGTGATGCTTGGCGTGATGGCGGTGGTGATTGTGACGGTGTTAGCCCTCTATCACTTGCCGCTGCGCACCGAAGAGGGGTTTATCCTCCGCATCCCTGATGTGTTTGTGTTCGGCAATTGGGTCGCGATCATTATCGCTCTTTGCTTTCTCAGCGCTTATAGTTGGAAAACCGCCAATGAAATGCACTCTATGGCAGCCGCTTTGCAGGCCACTTATCTTGCGCTCTCGCGCGAGCAAAAACTGACCGACATTGGCGGCGTTGTTGCCGCTGCTGCGCATGAACTTGGCACGCCTCTGGCGACCATTAAACTTGCCAGCGCTGAACTTGTGGATGAGCTTTCCGACAAACCCGATCTTGCAGAAGACGCTGCATTGATTTCCCAACAGGCGGATCGCTGCCGCGACATTTTGCAATCGATGGGACGCGCGGGCAAAGACGATTTGCATCTGCGCAAAGCCCCGCTGAGCGCTGTTTTAGAAGAAGCCGCAGAACCACATCTTGATCGCGGCAAGCTCATCCTGTTCGAGCAATCCAGCGCAGATCTTGGTCTGATAGATCAGCCCGAAATTCTTCGAAAACCAGAGATTATCCACGGCATGCGCAATCTGGTTCAAAACGCAGTTGATTTCGCGCAAACGACGATTTGGGTTGAAACCCACTGGAGCGAAGACGCCATTAGCGTGCGCATTGTCGATGATGGATCAGGGTTTCCGCCGCATTTGATTGGCCGCATCGGTGATCCCTATGTGGGTGGACGCAAATCCGAAAAAGAACGCGCCACGCGGCCAGAATACGAAGGCATGGGTCTTGGGCTTTTTATTGCCAAAACCTTGCTTGAACGCTCGGGTGCAACGCTTCAATTTTCGAATGGCGCGTCTTCGTTTGCGCGGCCCGAGAATAAAAAGGGTGGCGCTGTGATTGACGTGACATGGCCGCGCGAGAAAATCGACGCTGCGTTCTCGGATGTCGCTGAGGTGAAAGGCAAAAATTTGAAGAACTTGGCGTATTAATCGCTACGCTTAAGCATTCATTAAGAAAAAGCACGCTATTGGAAGGAGGGACTGAATGGGATTTAGGCATGTTCACAACTCTGACGTTGATCGATCTAACTGTGGTTTTTTGCATCACTCTGGCAAGCTTTGCTTTGGCGAAATTGCTTTTGTCTCCAAGGGCCAAGCCGGACTTGCCCAGCGCGCTGCCATTAGACAAACACCGCAGTTTCGAATTTGATCACACCGGTCATTTGGTTTGCACCAACGACGCCGCGCGCGCTTTTTTAACGGACCTTAAACTTCTGGATCCGGATTGGCCGATGCTTCAAGCAACGCTAATGCGTCGCTTTGATGGGCTGCCCAGTTCTATTCGCACGCCAGACACCGCCACGCTCACAACATACCCACCGCGCTCTGCCATCGACCCCATGACCCTTGAAATAGAGGAACATTCAGGGGGCCTGTCGCTCACTCTTAAGGAAAAGATGAACAGCGACGACGATGATCTTGCCATCACGCACAGTCTGTTTAGCACGCTTCCTGACATATCGTTGGTGCAAGCCGTCAGCGAAAACGCTCCGTTTCCCGTTTGGCAAAGCCAGAAAGACGGGCAGATCGGGTGGAGCAACGCATTCTATCAAACGCTAGAGCGGCGCATCGATAAGACAGACGGCCCCTTGTTTGAAGTGTCTAGCAACACAGGCATAGAAACGAACGCGCAGCGCATTTCGCTCAAGGATGTCGCGCACAATCGCACGCATTGGTTTGATGTAACGCGCCAACCTTTCGGTGATGGGTACTTGTATTTCGCTACGGACGTTCATGCAGTCGTCAACGCGGAAACGGCTCAACGCAATTTCGTGCAAACGCTCGCGAAAACCTTCGCGCATTTGGCAACGGGTCTTGCGATCTTTGACCGCAATCGCCAACTCGTTTTGTTCAATCCATCGCTGTTTGATCTGACCGAATTGCGCCCTGAATTTCTGACGGCACGGCCCAATCTTTTCTCGTTCTTCGATCAGCTGCGCGACAATCATGTCATGCCAGAGCCAAAAAGCTATGCCAATTGGCGCGAACGAATTGCCGATGTGATTTCAACCGCCAGTGACGACAATTTTTGCGAAACATGGCATTTGCCAAATGGCCTGACTTACCGCGTCACAGGTCGCCCGCATCCCGATGGTGCCATTGCGTTCTTGTTCGAAGACATCAGCGCCGAGATTTCGCTTACGCGCCGATTTAGAGACGAAGCTGATGTTACCCGTTCCGCACTTGATGC
>CAYQZI010000068.1:0-7036 GCA_964421835.1 uncultured Planktotalea sp. | reverse complement strand
CGCTTACGCGCCGATTTAGAGACGAAGCTGATGTTACCCGTTCCGCACTTGATGCCTTGGATCATGCAATCGCAATCTTCAATCGCGCTGGCTTTTTGCAACAGTGCAATTCGGCAATGCTTACCTTCCTTGGGCAAAGCTCTGATCAAGATCTGATTAACATGTCCGTCAAGGACGTCACGCGCCTGTGCCAAAAGACATGTCAGCCAACGCCCGCTTGGGGCGAAATTCGCGATTTCGTCACAGAAACCGTCGAGCGTGAAGCCTTCGGCATGGATCTCATTAGCAAGGACGGCCAAACAATAGAGCTGCGCGCAGCGCCGCTTGCATCTGGCGCAAGTCTTGTCACACTCGCGTTGAATTTGCCCGCAATCGAAATGCCAACCCGTCGAGATGCGCGCAAAAAACAAATAGCGCAGGCAGCAAGCGCCGTTGCCTAATCGCAATTCACGGTTTCGCACATCCTGAAAGCACCGTAGTTTGGCGATATGACAATCGCCTTGCCGCCCATTAACCTTATCAACACCCAAATGACCGCCGCTGTTGCCGCACGCATCGGTGCTGCTCTAAATTCTGGCGATACCCTTTTGTTGCAAGGTGACATTGGTGCCGGCAAAAGTTTTTTCGCGCGCGCATTGATCCAATCTTTGCAAGACATCCCAGAAGATGTGCCCTCTCCGACGTTCACGCTGGTTCAGACTTACGACACACAGTCCGGCGAAATCTGGCACGCGGATCTTTATCGTCTCAACGATCCTTCAGAGGCTGATGAGCTTGGCCTGATTGACGCATTTTCAACCGCGATCTGTTTGATCGAATGGCCAGACAGATTGGGTAATTCAACGCCAAAGAATGCGCTGACGCTGACGTTTGAAACTGACGCAAATAATTTGGATGCCCGCCGATTAACCTTTGAGAACGGCACACCACACCTAAACAACCGATTATCGAAGGCACTTGCATGACGCCAAGATCAAAAATCATTTCGACATTTCTTCAAACCACCAATTGGGCCAACGCCACTTGCGCGCCCCTCGCTGGTGATGCGTCGTTGCGCAAATATCAACGTTTGAGCGCGGGCAATGATGGTCGGATCGCAGTTCTCATGGACGCTGATCCGAACCTTGGAAATGACATCACGCCCTTCATCAATATCACGACATATCTTCGCGCGCATAACCTCAGCGCCCCGGAAATTTATGCCGCCGACGAAACAAATGGCCTCTTGGTTATCGAGGACCTTGGAGATGATTTATATGCAAAGGCAGTTCTCGAAAATCCAAGCTTGGAAATGCCGCTCTATGAGACTGCGAGCGATGTTCTCTTGCACCTTCACAAGGCCACGCCGCCGCCACTAGCACCCTATGACGCAAATGTCATGACAAATATGGCCGCGCTTGCCTTTGATTGGTATCAACTTGGCGCGCTCAATGAGATCAACGAAGCGCAAAAAATTGCTTTCAAAGCCAGCTTTTTGCATTTGTTAGAGACTGAGATTGACCCCCCCAGTGTGCTCATCCAGCGCGATTACCATGCCGAAAATCTTCTTTGGCTGCCGGATCGACAAGACTTCAAGCGCGTCGGTCTTTTGGATTATCAAGATGCCCAACTCGGCCATCCGGCATATGACCTCGTATCTTTGCTCAAAGATGCGCGCCGCGATGTTTCTGAAAACGTCGAGGAGGCGATACTCCAGCACTACATCAAACATTCCAAAGTCGATGAACGATCGTTCCGCAACGCGTATCACCTCCTTGGTTTACAACGAAACCTTCGAATTCTTGGCGTCTTTGCCCGCCTCTCGATGCATTTTGGCAAGCCACATTACGTTGATTTCATTCCGCGTGTTTGGTCCTTTATCCAGCGCGATCTAAAACATCCGATCAATGCAAATGTCGCCGACATCCTAAATAGGGCCCTGCCAACACCGACACCTGAAATCCTAACAAGGCTTAAAGACAAATGCGCGACCATCCCAACGCTATAATGCTTTTCGCCGCCGGCTTTGGCACGCGCATGGGTGCGTTAACCAAACACCAACCAAAACCTTTGGTGCGGGTCGCTGGCCGCGCCCTTATTGATCATGCGTTGACGCAGGTTGATCAAACGCCCCTGTCCACGAAAGTGGTTAATTGCCACTACTTCCCCGAACAAATCAAAGCCCATCTAAAACATCGCTCCGACATCACTATCATTGAGGAAAAGGACGCAATTCTGGAAACTGGTGGTGGACTTAAAAATGCACGATCCACGCTTGGCTCAGGCCCGGTCGTAACGATGAATACAGATGTTGTTTGGAGCGGTCCAAACCCTATTTCTGCCTTATTAGACACTTGGAACCCTCAAAAAATGGATGCGCTTTTGCTCTGTGTTCCCAAGGAAATGTCGACCGGTCACAAAGGCTCTGGTGACTTCATTTTTGCACCAAATGGCCAAATCAAATACGGTCCTGGTAACATTTATACGGGCGTGCAGATCATCAAAACCGAGCTTTTGGATGACATCGCTGAAGCGTCATTTTCGTTAAAACTGCTGTGGGAAAAACTCCTGAAGAAAGAGCGCATGTACGGACTGCGATATGCAGGGAGATGGTGCGATGTTGGCACGCCGGAAGGTATTGCTCTGGCCGAAGAAATGCTAGGATATTCAGATGTTTGACCCTTCGGATCGCACCCGTGTTTTCGCCTTGGGCTTGGGTATCGACTTCCCAAAAGCGCTGGTCGCGGGGCTTTTGGGCAACATGAAGAATCGCGCGCCTGAAGATATGGCACGCGTCACGCTTATTGTGAACACTGCGCGCATGCGTCGGCGGATAACTTCACTGTTCATCAATCGCGGTGCGCATTTTTTGCCGCGCATCACTTTGCTTAGCGATCTTGGGAAAGACCCCAAGTTTCACGAAATTCCCCAACCCGTTTCCCCACTTGCTCGGCGAATTGAATTGGTCTCGCTCGTTGATGCGTTGCTGCGGCGCAACCCTGCTCTCGCGTCGCGTAGCTCCCTGTTTGATCTTGCGGATTCTCTCGCGAGCCTGATGGATGAAATGCAAGGCGAGGGCGTCACGCTTAACGATATTGCAACGCTTGATGTTAACGATATTTCTGGCCATTGGGGGCGTGCGCAGGAATTTATTGGCATCGTCGGTCGCTTTCTTGATCTGTCACAAGAGCAACCTGATAATGAAGCGCGCGCGCGTGCGGTTGTGCTTGCGCAAATCGACGAATGGCAAAAAACACCGCCAAATCATCCAGTTATCCTGGCAGGTTCGACAGGATCGCGCGGCACAACCGCACTGTTGATGAAGGCGGTCGCGCAGCTTCCCCAAGGTGCAGTGATCTTACCCGGCTTCGATCATGATATGCCTGATGACGTGTGGGAGACGTTAACAAATGCGCACCCCACGCGGCTCGCGCCCGAGGATCATCCACAATATCGCTTTGCTGATTTCCTTCACGCGCTTTCGCTTCACCCTAAAGATGTTCCGGCTTGGGACACGACTACACCGATCGACGCGCGGCGCAACGCTGTTGTGTCCTTGGCGTTGCGCCCCGTTCCTGTCACAGATGGCTGGCTGCGCGATGGACCAAATTTGGGCGATTTACCCAGCGCAATGGAAAATGTGACCTTGCTGGAAGCGCAAAACACCCGCGAAGAAGCGCTTGCGATTGCAATGCGTTTGCGGCTTGCGGCGCAAGAGGGGAAAACGGCCGCGTTAATCACGCCGGATCGCATGCTCACGCGGCAAGTCACTGCCGCGCTTGATCGCTGGGACATCAAACCAGATGATAGTGCCGGAACGCCATTGCAACTTTCACCGCCGGGGCGCTTTTTACGCCATGTGCTCGAGCTTTTCACACGCCCGCTTGATGCGGAAGCTTTGCTAACTTTGCTTAAACATCCCCTAACGCATCGCGGTTCAGATCGCGGTAATCATTTGCGTTTGACCCGCGAGCTGGAGCTTTCGATCCGCAAATATGGCCCTGCGTTCCCAACCGTTGAGAGCATGAACGCTTGGGCCACCAAGAACAAACTTGAAGGCGCACAAGAGTGGGCAGATTGGGTCGCGAAAACCTTCTGCGATCACATGTGTGAAGGGCCGCAACATGCAGTTGATTTGGCGGAGCGTCATATCGATTTGGCCGAGCGAATTTCGCAAGGCGCAGATGGCGTTGGCACAGGCGAGTTGTGGCAAGAGGCGGCAGGACGCGCGGCGCAGGTGCAATGGCACGCGTTGCGCGAAACGCTTGACGCGCTTCCCAATCTAAGCGCGCGCGATTACGCTGATCTGTTCGGCGGCATTCTCTCGCGCGGCGAAGTGCGCAATCCTGATTTGGGTCATCCCAATGTGCTGATTTGGGGTACTTTGGAGGCGCGCGTTCAAGGCGCGGATTTGCTAATTCTTGCAGGCTTGAACGAAGGCAGCTGGCCGGAAGCACCCTCGCCTGATCCATGGTTGAACCGACGCATGCGAGCAGAGGCAGGTTTGCTTTTGCCAGAGCGCCGCGTCGGCCTGTCCGCCCATGATTTTCAACAAGCCATCGCCGCCCCAAAAGTTTGGCTGACACGCTCGCAGCGCTCGGATGATGCGCAAACTGTGCCCTCGCGCTGGCTCAATCGGTTAACCAATTTGATGGGCGGTTTGCCAGAACAAAACGGCCCTGAAGCGATCAAACAAATGCAAGCTCGCGGCGATGAATGGCTCGCGCGTGCAGCGCTTTTGGAAGCCCCGATAGACACACCGCCTGCGCCGCGCCCATCGCCCAAACCAGCGATAGAGGTCCGTCCTAACCAGCTGTCTGTGACTGAAATCAAAACCCTCGTACGCGACCCTTATGCGATTTACGCCAAGCATGTTCTGAAGCTCGCGCCGCTTGATAGTCTTGTCAAAACCGCCGATGCGCGATTGCGCGGCATTGCAGTGCACCAAGTGTTCGAGGAATTCGTGCGCGATTGGGATACGGCCAACACAGCCGCTGATCTGATGGCGCTCACCAGACGCATTTTTGACAGCGATGTTGATTGGCCCTCTGCGCGTTTGATGTGGGCAGCGCGCGTTGCGCGTTTGGCGGATGATTTCGTAGCCGAAGAACGCGTGCGCCAGCAAAACGCAGTGTCCACCAAGCTAGAGGCGAGCGGCAAAAGCGTGTTGACTGACCTTGGTTTTACTTTGACCGTCAAAGCAGATCGCATCGATTTGGACGCACGCGGCGGTGCGCATCTGTATGACTATAAGACAGGCGCTATTCCAACCAAGCCGCAGCAGCTGGCCTTTGATATGCAGCTCTTGCTAGAAGCGGCAATCGCAGAGCGCGGTGACTTTGAGGGCATCCATCCGCGTCACATTGAACGCGCCACATATCTTGGTGTCGGCTCTGGTGTGAAGTCCGTCGAAGCGCCGCTGGACGAGAAACCAACCGCACAGGTCTGGAGCGAGCTTTATAAGCTCATCTCTGACTATCAAGAGCCTAATAAGGGATATACGGCCCGCCGCGCGATGGAAAAATCAAAGAGCTTTGGCCGCTATGACCAGCTTGCGCGCTTTGGCGAGTGGGACGAAACAACGATGCCAGCCGACGATGGGGTGAAGCCATGATCCAACACGATCCAGCGACCATGGCGCAGGTGAACGCCGCGCGTCCGCGCATATCAACCTGGCTCTCTGCGAACGCTGGCTCTGGTAAAACCCGAGTGTTGACGGACCGCGTTGCGCGTTTGCTTTTGGCGCAAGTTCCGCCCGAACGCATCCTGTGCCTAACCTACACCAAAGCCGCCGCAGCAGAAATGCAGAACCGCTTGTTCAAACGCCTTGGCGAATGGGCGATGCTTGAGAACGAAGCATTGCGCGCTGCGCTTCGCAAGCTTGGTGAAGAGGGCACGATAGATGAGAATGACCTTCGCGGCGCACGCACGCTTTTCGCTGCCGCCATCGAAGCGCCGGGCGGTTTGAAAATCCAAACCATCCACTCATTCTGCGCCACTGTTCTGCGCCGTTTCCCGCTAGAGGCAAATGTCAGCCCTCAGTTCGCAGAGATGGAAGAGCGCGCCTCAGATTTGTTGCGCGAAGAGATCATCGAGGACATGGCCGCCAGCGCAGAGGCGCATCTGATAGTCGATCTTGCCACTGTCACCGGCGCTTATGATCTGACCGAGCTTAGCGGTGAAATCGTGCGCCAACGCAGTGCGCTTTTGACGCCGCCCAGCGATGACGCTGTGTTCAAAGCCTATGACATCGACCCTGCCACAACAGCGGCGCAGATCGCGCAATCTGTCTTTCTCGGCAGTGAGGCTAAATTGCTCTCTGCACTTATCAACGTGCTGAACACTTCCGGCGTAAATGATATCAAGATCGCTAACAAATTGGCCTTTGTGAGCGCCTTAGATGCCAGCGCTTTGCCAATTCTTGAGGATGCCTTTTTGCTTAAAAAGGACGGTAGCGCCAAGATTGGTAAGATCCCCGCAAAAGGCGTGCAAAAAGATTTTGTTGCGCACCAAGATGCGCTTGATGCTTTGATGATGCGTGTAGAAGCGGCGCGGCAAGAGCGGCTTAAACTCGCGGCGGTTCAAAAAACGCTGCACCTAAATCGCTTTGCTGCGGCGTTTCTCAAGCGCTACGAGGCAAGCAAACAGGCGCGTGGCTGGCTCGACTTTGACGATCTGATCCTGAAGACGCGCGATCTATTAGCCAATTCCGAGATGGCGCAATGGGTGCTTTATAAACTCGACGGCGGTATCGATCATATTCTGGTGGACGAAGCGCAGGACACCAGCCCGACGCAATGGGACGTGATTGAACGCCTCACGTCTGAGATTACCGCCGGGGAAGGCGCGCGCGATGACGTGCCGCGCACTATTTTCGTGGTCGGGGACAAAAAGCAGTCGATCTATTCGTTTCAAGGCGCTGATCCGCGTGAATTTGACCGCATGCGCAGTGAATTTGACACGCGTTTGCGTCCTACAAATTCGCCACTTGTCGACGCGGAGCTGCATTACTCTTTTCGCTCAGCGCAGTGCATTCTTGAGCTGGTCGATAAAACCT
>CAYQZI010000067.1:0-15302 GCA_964421835.1 uncultured Planktotalea sp. | reverse complement strand
GCAACAGAAACGACGCGCAAAACCCGCAAGATGCGCAGCGCACGCAGAACAGACAGACCTCCGCTAGAGGGCACCAGCGCAATCGCAACAACCGCGAGGTCAAACAGGTTCCAGCCATCGCGAAAGAACCGCCCGCCATGCGCGATCAACTTGGCGACGATTTCAATCACAAAAATCGCAAGGCAGGCTTTGTCAATTGCAAGGATCAGCGTGCCAAAGCGGCCCATGATCGCCTCAGACGTCTCCAGCCCCAGCACAATCGCATTCACGACAATCACAGCAATGATAAAATTGCTGAACAAAGGACGATCCAACCAATCACTTAACTGCTGTCGCATAGCTGCTCCTTAATGCTTAGCGCTGCATATGTGGGCGCACGAACTGCGCTGCAAGCTCCACATGCGAAGACCAGCGGAATTGATCCACAACTTGCACCCATGTCAGCTCATACCCTGCATTGATTAACGTTTTGGCATCCCGTGCGAAGGTCACAGGATTGCACGAGACATAGGCAATCTTCGCGACTTCGCTCTTGGCAAGTTCCGCCACTTGCGCCTCTGCCCCAGCACGTGGCGGATCAAGCACCGCGAAATCAAGCTTTGCCAGCTCATCCGGCAAGAAAGGTCGGCGGAACAAATCACGCGCAATCGCCTCGACTTTTTTCAGCCCTTTCGCCTCACGCCAGCCACGATCAAGCGCAGCGATCATCGGTTTTTCGCCCTCAAGCGCAATCATCTCGTAATGCGCGGCCAAGGGCAAAGTAAACGTGCCGGACCCCGCAAACAGATCAACGCCCTTTTCACCGCTTACAGCGTCCATCACCGCAGCAGTCAGCACATCTTGCCCATGCACCGTTGCTTGCAAGAACGCACCGGGGGGCGGCGCGACTTTAGCGACGCCAAATTTCTGATGGGGCGGATTGCGCATGCCGATGACTTCATCGTCCCATGTAAGGCGCGCAAGACCATGTGCTTCTACAACGCCCGATAAGCCAAGCGTCAGCGTAGTATCCAGCGGCTTACCACACGTGACAAACACATCCAGCCCGACTTCGGAGAGCGTGACATTCACTGCCATCTCACCCTTGCGAGAGCCACCAATCCGCGCGAGATCATTCATCAACGGATCAATGGCAAGCAACTCGGGCAACACCAACTGACACTCCGGCATAGCCACAACCGTATCGGAGCCGCGCGCATGAAAACCCCAAAGCGCACCCTTCTTCGTGCGCCTTACAGCAAAGGTCGCGCGTCGGCGACTTTGCGCAGGCGATGTTGCAATAGGACGAAACGCAGCCTCAATCCCATGCGCATCCAGCGCGCTTTGGACAATGCCTTGTTTATACTCCGCCACAAACGGCTCTGCTGCGTGCTGCAACTGACAACCACCACAGCTTTTGAAGTGCCGACACACAGGCGCAACGCGCTGTTCTGAAGGCTCCACAATCTTCACATCGCTCAAGCGATCCCCATTGCGAATGCCGCGCACTCGCTCACCTGGCAAAGTGCGCGGCGCAAAAATGGGGCCCTCCGCGATACCATCGCCTTGATGCCCCAAACGCTCTATCAAAAATTCATCCATAGGCGCGCTAGTGCCTTATTCCGCGGCGGAACGCACGTCGATAAATCCACCCGACTGCCTGTTCCAGTAGCGCGCATAAAGCCCATCTTGCGTCAGGAGCGTTTCATGCGTGCCATCTTCCACAATACGACCCTCATCCAGCACAATGATCCGATCCATCTGCGACAGCGTCGAAAGACGGTGCGCAATGGCAAGCACTGTTTTGCCTTCCATCGCGCGCTCTAGCGCTGTTTGGATCGAAGCCTCAACCTCACTATCCAAAGCGCTTGTCGCTTCGTCCAAAACAAGGATCGGCGCGTCCTTCAGAATGGCACGCGCCAAAGCGATGCGCTGGCGTTGCCCCCCAGAGAGCTTTACGCCGCGCTCGCCAAGGTGCGCGTCATAGCCTTTGCGCTGCTTGTTATCGCGCAGATTGGCTATGAAACTATGCGCCTCGGCTTGCTCGGCGGCGTGGATCATCTCATCCTCGGTCGCGCCATGGCGGCCATAGAGAATGTTTTCGCGCGCAGAGCGATTGAACATCGCCGTCTCTTGCGTGACCATCCCAATCGCGCGGCGCAGCGACGTTTGCGTGACGCTCTCTAACGCCTGCCCATCAATCAAAATTCGACCCTGTTCCCCATCGTAGAGCCTAAGCAGCAGCGAAACGAGGGTCGATTTCCCCGCGCCAGAGGCACCGACAATCCCGATTTTCTCGCCAGCCCCAATGGTCAGGCTTAGACCCGTCACACCGCCCAGCGCATTGCCATATTGAAAGTCCACGTTCTCGAATGTGATCTCACCTTTAGCAACATTTAGCTCTGTCGCGCCTTTCGCATCCTCAACACGAACTGGGTTCGCCAAAGTGCGCATGCCATCTTCAATTTCACCTACGTTCGAATAGATCGCCATCAGCGTAAACGACACCCAACCCGTCATTTGCGCGATACGAATCGAAACAGCACCAGCCGCAACAATATCCCCCGGTGTCGCTTGATCAAGCTGCCAGAAATAGATCGAAGCACCCATAAGAAGCACAGGCAGAACGCCAGCAATCAACATCAGGCAAAACCGGAACGACGCAGCCAGCCAACCATAAGACAACGATTGATCACGAAACTTTCCCATCGCGTTAAGCGCAACTTCGTCTTCATGCGCATCATGGGCAAACAGCTTCACGGTTTTGATGTTGGTGATCGTATCCACCAACTGCCCAGATACAGCGGCGCGCGCATTGGCACGCGTCGCGGCGCGCGCACGGATGCGGGGAAGGAACCAGCCAATCAGCGCAAAATAGGCGATCAACCAAAGTACGAACAATCCAGCGACACGCCAATCTATCGCGCCGAGCAAGGCAAAACTGCCAAGCAATGACGCCAAAGCAAAGGCCACCACGTTGATCGATTCAGACACAACATCTGTAACCGCACGCGCTGTTTGCATTTGCTTTTGTGCAATGCGGCCTGCGAAATCGTCATCGAAAAAGCTTACCGATTGACCAAGCGACCAGCGATGCAAGCGCGACTGCACCAGCGTCGAAATATTGGGCATCACGATGATATGGTTGGCACCCGACGACAGCGCGAACATCACGGGGCGCAGGATCACGAAGAACCCAATCGCAAGTGCGATCAAAATGAAGTTCGATGCGGTGTAGAAGTTCTCCGCACCAGAGCCGACAACCGTGTCCACAACGATGCCAAGGATGTAAGCTGTGCCCGCCTCCATCGCGCCAGCACCTGCGGACAAAAGGGCCGCAAGGATCAGGACCGGCCAAGCGCTTGCTAAGCACCATCGCACGAAGGCCCATAGGGTATTGGGGGGTGGGCCATCCGCGGGGCGGAATGCCTCAATCCATGTTTCGATCTGTTTCATGTGTCCTCAGCATTCAAAAACCCGCCTGACTGGCGTGCCCAGAAGTCTGCATATAGTCCGTCTTGCGCCAAAAGCGCGTCATGACTGCCATCTTCAACGATCTTGCCTTGATCCAGTACAAGTATGCGATCCATCTGTGCAATCGTAGACAGGCGGTGCGCAATCGCAATCACGGTTTTGCCAGCCATCATCCCATAAAGCGTCTCTTGAATGGCGGCTTCGACTTCACTGTCCAAAGCGCTTGTCGCTTCATCAAGCAGCAAGATCGGCGCGTCCTTCAACATGACACGTGCAAGCGTGATCCTTTGGCGCTGGCCACCCGAGAGTTTCACGCCGCGCTCACCGACGCGCGCATCATATCCCTCGCGTCCCTCCGCATCGGCGAGGCCTAGGATAAACTCATGCGCCTCGGCTTGCTTGGCTGCCTCGATCACCTCCGCATCGCTCGCATCAGGACGCCCATAGCGAATATTGTCGCGCACGGAACGATGCAGCAGCGAGCTATCCTGTTGCACCATCCCGATCTGCGCGCGCAGGCTGTCTTGTGTGACCTTGGCGATGTCTTGATCGTCGATCAAAATACGACCGCCATCCGCATCATAGAAACGCAGCAAAAGCTTTACGAGTGTGCTTTTCCCAGCGCCGGAACGACCGATCAAACCAATCTTTTGACCTGGCTCGATCTGCATCGAAACAGAGTCTAAACCGCCTGTTTGTCTCCCATAATGATGGGTCAGCTTGTCAATAGTTATCCGCCCTTCGCGGAACTCCAACGGCTTCGCCGCCGGATCATCAACAAGCGAGATTGGCTGTGCGATCGTTTCCATCCCTTCCTTCACGACACCAAGCTGGCGGAAGAAAGAGGTGAGCGCCCACATAATCCAAGCAGTCATCGCATTCAGGCGCAGCACCAGCGCAGTTGTCGCCGCGACGATCCCGACAGAAGCCTCGCCAAGCGTCCAAAGCCAAACAGCGCCGCCAACGACTCCCACAATCAACACGCCATTCAACATCACCAAAGCGACATCCATTATCGTGAAAATGCGCATCTCTATCTGAAAGGTGCGGCGCGCTTCTTCGATGGAGTCTTTGGCATAGTCCAGCTCTTGCGAACCATGGCTAAACATCTTGACCGAATGGATGTTCGTATAAGCATCCACCACACGCCCCGTCACATTCGAGCGCGCATCAGAGGCCGCCTGCGACGCAGGTCCAACGCGACGCACCGTCCAAATGACAAGCAACGCATAAAGGCCGAGCCAGATGATCAAAGGCAGCGCCAAACGCGGGTCAGCGTTCGCAAGCAAAAGCATTGAGCCAATCACATAGGCGAGCGAGAACGTGATGGCATCAAACACCTGAAACACCGCTTCGCCCGCCGCAGGGGGCGTTTGCATGATGCGGTTTGCGATGCGTCCTGCGAAATCATTCTCGAACCATCCCACCGACTGACGAAGCACATGTTTGTGCGCGCGCCAACGGATCAACGTTCCAAAATTCGGCAGGATCGTATTGTTCAATAGCGCTACATCTATCCCCTGCAAGATTGGTCGTATGAACAAGATGAACAGCGAAACGATTAGAAACTCAGTTCCATAGGTTTGCCAAACCAATGCCGGATCGCCCTGCAAAATATCTACGACGCGACCCATGTAAGAGATCAGCCAAATCTCCACCGCGGCAACGACGATGGACATGATACCAGCAATCCAAAACACGCGTTTGAACGGCTGCGCGTAAGCCATCATAAACGGCCACAGCTTTTGCGGCGGCGTATCCGTTTCAGAATAGCTCACATAGGGATCAACAAGGCGTTCGAAAAAGCGCAGCATAAATGTCTGCTTTCCATCTCAACGGGTCAGATGAAGATCATGATAGAAAACGCGGCCAAGGCCAAGGCCATGAGCCGCATGAAATTGTACCAAGCAATTTCTGAGGTGAGCAAATAAGTCAGTAACGACCCTGCACATGTCCAAAAAATGCAGACGAAAAAGTTAATTCCAGAGAAGGCACTGGCGAGCCGCGCCGCTTCGCCCAAAGGCGTCAAACCCCCTGGATAGACGGAAATAGTGATGAGAGCGACAGTCCAGATTTTCGGGTTCACCCATTGGAACAACACAGCTTGCAGGAAGGTCATGGGTCTTTCTGCGCTTTGCGCCCCAATTGGCTTGCTGTTCCACAAGCCCCACGCCATCCAAAGGATCCAGAGCGCTGCGCAGATCTTTAGTGCGAAGGTTAAGGTCGGCATCGCAAGCAAGGTTAGACCAAGCCCGAAGGCTGTTAACCCTGCGATCACGCCAACCCCGATCACAACACCCAAAAGATGTGGAAGCGTGCGTCGAAACCCAAATTTCGCGCCTGACGTAGTAAGGAGAATAACGTTTGGACCCGGTGAGAAAAGACCCAGAAACACAAAGACAAGAAACGGGTCAAGCACCAACATCAGGCAAGCAATTCATCGCGTGAAAGCGTGAACTCCGACGCAATCCAACGCGCTTCCAGCTCTTTCAACTTCGCACCCAAAGCGCGCCCTTCAAGGGGCAAAAGATCAAGCGACTTGATTGGAAACTGCGCCTTTTCACCCTTTTTAGTGTCTTCCAACGCGGCTTTATCCAAAGGCAACTCCAGCAAAGCAGCGCGCAGCAAAAGGACATCTCGCGCAGTATCAGCGCCGTAAAGATAGCCCAGATGCGAGGGCGATTTCATCGTTTCCACTTCTCGACGCAGCAAAGTCCAACGCTTCATTTCAGCCTTGCTCAAACGCAATTGCGGTGCGTTTTCATCCCCTGCAATCGCGCTTAGACGGCATATTGGGTTTGGTGGGATGTTATGCATATGTTCATAATGAACCAAAGGCCCCAACCCGCGATCATCTGCGCCACTGAGCACCGCTTGCAAAACGCCTGACGCGCGCATTGCCGCGACGGCTTGTGCCGGATCTTTCGCTGCCATCAGTTTTTTCAACTCCGAGCCAAGGCGCTCACGAGACAGCCTTTTAAGTCCATCGATGTTTTCGGCCACTGCCGCAAGTCCATCCGCATCAATGCCTAGCGCCGGATCACCATACCAAGCCGTAAATCGAAAGAACCGAAGGCTGCGCAAATAGTCCTCTTGAATGCGCGCATGTGGATCGCCGATGAAACGAACATGCTGATGAACCAAATCAGTCATGCCGCCAAGCGGATCAATCACAGTGCCATCTGGCCGCGCGTAAATCGCATTCATCGTGAAATCGCGTCGTGCTGCATCTTCACTGACATTTGTAGAAAAGCGCACTTTGGCGTGTCGGCCGTCGGTCTCAGTGTCGCTTCGAAATGTTGTGATTTCATGCGCAATGCCAGCGGAAATCACAGTAATTGTGCCATGATCGATGCCCGTTGGAACAGCTTTGAGCTGCGCATTTTTCGCGCTGGCGAGTACCATTTCAGGCGTTGCATCTGTGGCGATATCAATGTCGGACACAGCGGTTTTCAACAACGCATTGCGCACACATCCGCCGACGAACAGCGCTTGATAACCTTGATCTGTTAAGGCGCTGCAAACGGCTTGAGTCGCTGCCGCTGCGATCCAATCGCCCTCAACCTTCATGTCCGCGCCATGGTGTCGCTGAGCATTTTGAGCATCCGCGCAGTGGCGCCCCAAATATAGTAGGGGCCATATGGAATGGTATAGTAATACCGTTTTTTGCCGCGCCAACGACGATGCTCAATCTGAAAGTTTTGAGCGTTGGTTAAGAAGGAAAGAGGAACATAAAACACCTCGGCGACCTCGCCGGGTTCGGGCAGTACCTCAAAATGTTTCGTCACATGCCCGATCATTGGCGTCACGTTAAAACCAGTCACGGTTTCATGCGTCGGCAGTTGGCCCAGAACGTTAACCACATCTCGCGGCAGGCCGATCTCTTCATTTGCTTCGCGAAGGGCTGTGTCTTCGAGCGACATATCGCTCTCATCCAGCTTCCCCCCCGGGAATGCGATTTGCCCCGGATGGTGCTTAAGCGCACTGGAGCGCATGGTCAAAATAACATGCAGCGCGCCGTGCTGTTCGATGATTGGCACAAGAACAGCAGCCTGTCGCAGTTTGCGATCCGCTGGCAGTTTGATCTCTGGATTCAGATCATAGTCAGAAGATGGCGCACCATGAGCGGCCAGCAACTCTTTGATATGATTTACTGATTCAGGCATCAGCCTCAAAACCAACACTGCGCGGATCAAGGTCGTAATGTGCGCCGCAGAATTGACAGTCTGCGGTTACGCGACCTGCGTCCGTGGTCATGGTTTCGATGTCTTTTGCCGAATAGATCGAAAGGCTTTGACGCACACGCTCCTCTGAGCACGTGCAGCCAAACCGAACCGGTTGCGCATCAAAAACACGCGGCATTTCTTCGTTAAACAGGCGCAAAAGTAACGTATCCGGCGAAACGCTGGGGCCGATCAATTCCAGCTCCTCGACCGTATCAAGCAACACGTTGGCGCGGGACCAGTTTTCTGCGTCGTCGCCCTCGCCAACCACATCGCTCGGCGTCAGCAAGCCGCCCTCACCCGTCCCCTCGCTGGAAACAGACGGAGACGCTTTTGGCATGTGCTGCAACATAATGCCGCCCGCACGCCAATGGGGCTCGGCTGTTTCAGTAGAAACGCCAAAACTTAGCTCAAAGCGCGTCGGAATTTGCTCCGACTGCGCGAAATACGCCTCTGCACAAGACGCAATTGAGCCACCCGCAATCGGGGTGATTCCCTGATAGGGCGTCATGTCTTTACCTTGGTTAATCATGATCGCGAAGTAACCTTCGCCAAGCTGCTCGAAGGGCTTCGCATCCGTCAAACGATCGGCATCATAGCTCGCATAGGCACGGATGCGCGCGGGCTCGCCCTCTTCCGTCGGACCATAGTAATCCGTTGCGATCATGCGAACCGCGCCTTTGGTTTGTACTTGAAGTGACAATTTCCAGCGTATTTTGATTGTTTGACCGATCAAAGCAGTCAAAACGGCCATTTCGGCAACAAGCGCCTCGACGACAGGCGGATAGGAATGTTGCGCTAAAATGCCATCCAAAACACCATCGAGCCGCGCAACGCGACCTCGAATATCCGAAGCATCCAGTTGGAAGGGCAGAACTGAATCATCCCAAGCGAGTTTTTGTCCGAGTGACATAGGCTTTCCTTATGCGCAGGGTCTTGGCATACCGCGCCTATATAGGCGCAGCAAGCGCAGGTCCAAGGGCAAGCTTATGATCCGACGTTTTGGCGAACCACCTCGCAAAGAAATTAACCATCAATTGCGGCCAGGCGCCTATGCGATTTTACGGCGCGGTCCTTATGTTTTGCTAACATTTCAAGACGCGCCTTTTTCAGAATTTCAGCTGCCGGGCGGAGGAATCGATCCGGGCGAGAACATCATTCCCGCTTTACATCGCGAGGTTATGGAAGAAACGGGATATTCGATTGGCACACCTCGAAGACTGGGCGCGTTTCGCCGATATGTCTACATGCCCGAATATGAAATGTGGGCTGAAAAGCTGTGTCATATCTTTTTGGCACGCCCAGCTTTAAAGATCGGGCCTCCTACAGAGCAGGGTCATTCCTGCCATTGGGCCACTTTTGACGAGGCTCTTGAGCGCGTTGCAAACTCGGGTGATCGCCATTTTCTAAGATCGCACTTCAGGCTTCAGTAGTCGCGAATTGTTCATAAAGAACTGCTGATATATCGTCTGGAAACGCCGCATCATCCGAATACTCTGCAAGCTTCCAAACGATCGCTTCAAGTAAATTAGAGCCGCGAACCCCTTTCAGATCACGAATTAGTGACTCAAATCCCTCTTCGCCAAGCATAATGTCTTGTGCGTTGGGACATTCGGTAACACCGTCAGAGGCTAGAATCATCTGATCACCCTCTTCAAGCAAAATTTGAAACTCTTCAAACTGCGCATCCGGGAAAAGGCCAACAGGCAATCCGCCAGTCCCTGTTTGTTCGATACGACCATCTTTTCGGTGAACCGCCGGATGTGGATGCCCCGCCTGACATAGTTTCACGACACCTGTATCCATGTTGGCCATCGCCAAAATGATGGTGAAATAAAGATCCGTCTCCATTTCATCCAGCACGATCCTGTTAAGATCGGCAACAACGTCGCTCAAAGGACGTGTTGAAATCGAATCGCCTGGTCCATGCATCAGGACGATATTTTGCTCTGGCGAAGGCGACGTAAGATACCCTGCCAAACGCGCTGTCATAAGCGCAGAACTTACGCCGTGGCCAGACACATCAATCGCAAAAAAGCCGACTTCTTGCTTGGAAACAGGGAAATAGCCGACAAGATCCCCACCAATATGACCCGCAGGGTGAAGCATAAAGGACAAAGAGGCATTGGAAAATTGACGATGTTTCTCTCTGACCAGCGATTGTTGAAGTTTTTTGGCTTCGATGAGGTCTTGATTCAGCGAATCATGTACCGCTCTGAGTTGCTCAAGTGTTTCGGACACGATCTGTGTCTGCTTAAACAAAGTGCTTTGCATTTTAACAATGCGTTCACCTGCAGTCAGACGCGCACGTAATTCAAGACCGTTGACCGGCTTGCTGAGGAAGTCATCCGCACCACATTGCAACCCTTCAGCTACCTCATCCTTGCCACTTTTCGAGGTGAGTAGGATGAAGTACCCATATCCTTCGCGATCAAGACTCTTAAAGGCACGGCAGAACTCAATGCCATCCATACCTGGCATCATCCAATCGCTTAAAACCAAATCTGGCAGCCAAGTCTTGCAAATATCAAGCGCGGCATGCCCCGAATCCGCCTCGCTCACTGCGTACCCCATCCGCTTCAAAGACGCGGCGATAATCTTGCGCTGCAAACGACTATCATCGACGATCAATACTTTGATTTTCGGCTCTAAAGCCGGCTTTGGTTGCGCCTGAACAATTTCATTACTCGCCTGCACAAAATCTCCTCTCACCAAGCGATCTAAATGCAAAACCCTAATAAGAAGTGAACTACCCCGCTAAAAACAAAGAGTTTTAAAGAGATCAACATGAAACCATTTCTTTACTTTTGACGTGCTAGAGAGTGACTCAGGAGGCCAAATGATCGATTGGATGAGAGTGATGGAATTGCGCAATGAAATCGGTGCGGACGATTTCGATGACGTTGTTGAATTGTTTTTGTGCGAGGTCGAAGAGCGGATAGAGGGCTTAGATCACGCGAAACCCACTTTAGAAACGCAGGAGGATTTGCATTTTCTCAAGGGTAGCTCGCTAAATCTGGGCTTTGAAGCCTTCGCGAAGCTTTGCAATGATGGTGAGCAAAGAGCGGAGGCAGGTGAGCAAATCAAGGAGTTGCAAACAATTAGAGAGACTTACTTTAAATCGAAAGCGTTGTTTCTTTCAGAGCTTTCTCGGAGGGTCGCAGCATGATCTAGATGAATTTGTGCATATCTTTGAGCGCACCACTCTTGGATTCCCGCAGGAACTTTCGGCGAAGACCCTTCATGCCTTCTAACCAGGCACTATGATTGCTGCCCTTCACCTTGCAATACTCTGAGACTTGTGGATGTGGCAGGATCAGGAAATTCTTGTTCGAGATACCTTCGAGGATACTCTTGGCAGCGGTGTCCGCAGAAATAAGCGACCCGCCTACTTCAGTTTCGTCGTTCATTTCGATGAGAGGCGTCGCAACATATTGAGGGCAGACAACAGAAACATCGATACCATCGGAGCTATGCGTAATTGCAAGCGATTCGGCAAAACTCACCGCCGCATGTTTACTAGCTGAATAGGCAGCATCGCCAATTTGGTTCAAAAGTCCCGCAGCTGAGGCGACATTCACAAGATGGCCGCGACCTCGTTCAATCATTGAAGGAAGCAAAGCACGCGCCGCAAAGACATGAGCCATGACATGAATTTCCCAGTTCAATTGCCAAATCTCAGTCGTGGCCGAAGCTGCATGACTCGATTCTGGGCGCGCGAGTCCTGCATTAGAAATGAAGATATCGATGGGACCAAATTTGGCTTGCACAGTATCGATCAGATCAACGATTTCTTCCTCGCGACGCACATCGCAAGCGACGCCAAACACACCTAGATCATCGGCAAGTTTTTGTGCGGCACTTCCATTCAGATCAGCAACGCTCACATTTGCGCCTGCACTTGCGAAAGCACGTACCAAAGCAGCACCGATTCCACTTGCGCCCCCCGTCACAACCACAGTTTTTCCAGCAAACATAACGTTCCTCTAAATCAAAAATTGCGCCAAAATTTCATCGTCTGTAATGTCCGTAAACCCGAATCCAGCGTCACTCAGTTTTGCGAGAAGGATCGCGAAATTTTCGGCGCGGCTCGTCTCTAAGCCGATCAAAACAGAGCCGAAATTCCGTGCAGATTTCTTCAAATATTCAAACCTACTGATGTCATCGTCAGGTCCAAGAATTCCAAGAAATTCCTTAAGCGCACCAGGGCGTTGAGGCATTCTGAGGACAAAGTATTTTTTCAGCCCGGCAAAGCGTTGTGCACGTTCTTTCACCTCTGGCAAACGTTCGAAATCAAAGTTACCACCCGACGCAACGCAAACGATTTTCTGGCCTTTGATTTCATCCTTTAGATCGATCAACGCATCTAACGCCAGCGCGCCCGCAGGCTCCAAAACGATACCCTCGATGTTCAACATTTCCAGCATTGTAATGCACAGACGATCTTCATGAATTTGAAAGGTGCTGTCTTTATGAACATCCCTCAAAAGCGCAAACGTTTTTGCCCCGATTCGACCAACCGCAGCGCCATCAGCAAAGGTATCCACATGCCGCAAATCAACCGGTTCGCCTGCGCTTAGTGCAGCAAACAAACACGCGCCGCCGAGAGGTTCCACAAAAGTCAGCTCACTTCTATCACCAATGTAGCCACGCACTCCCGCTGAAAGCCCGCCACCGCCAACCGGAAGGACAATACGATCTGGCATTTCGCCAAGCTGCGCTTCAATTTCCACCGCCACAGTTGCTTGCCCCTCAATGACGTCATCATCGTCAAAGGGTGACAGAAAATGCCCTCCAACACTTTCGCAATGCATTTGAGCCGCGCGTAAAGTATCATCGAAATAGTCGCCAACAAGTCTGATTTCGATCGTATCACCGCCGAAGATCCGCGTTTTGTCTATCTTTTGCTGCGGTGTTGTGACGGGCATAAAGATCGTGCCCTTCACACCGAAGTGCTTGCACATATACGCAACGCCTTGCGCATGATTTCCAGCGCTTGCGCAGACAAAATGCCCTTTTTCAGGGTTAGTGCTAAGCACTTTTCTCATCGCATTAAATGCGCCGCGCAATTTGTAGGAGCGCACAGGCGAAAGATCTTCGCGTTTGAGCCAAATATCTGCGTCAAATTTTTCAGATAAATGTGCATTTCGCTGTAGCGGCGTCGGAGGCAGTACCGCGCGAATTGCGTGCTCTGCGAGAATTGCTCTGTCTTGAAAACTTGTCATTCCTAATGTCTGACGTAGCGCAGAGAGGCATTCAAGCTATATACATCCACGCTCACCTTGCTCCGCCCTGGAAAACACGATATCGCGCGCTGAAATTCTCCTGAAAGGAACCCGCGATGACTGCGCCTAAAAAAGTCGTTTTGGCCTATTCCGGCGGCCTCGACACATCGATCATTTTGAAATGGCTTGAAACTGAATATGGCTGCGAAGTCGTCACATTCACCGCCGATCTCGGTCAAGGCGAAGAGCTAGAGCCAGCGCGCGCCAAAGCAGAGTTAATGGGTGTTAAGGATATTTATATCGAAGACGTGCGCGAAGAATTCGTGCGCGATTTTGTCTTTCCGATGTTCCGTGCGAACGCGGTATATGAGGGGCTCTATTTGCTCGGCACCTCCATCGCGCGCCCGCTTATTTCCAAACGCTTGATCGAAATTGCGGAAGAAGTCGGTGCCGACGCAATCGCACATGGCGCGACGGGCAAAGGCAACGATCAGGTTCGTTTCGAATTGGCCGCCTACGCGCTTAACCCTGATATCAAGGTGATCGCGCCTTGGCGTGAATGGGATTTGTCGAGCCGCACCAAACTGCTTGATTTTGCTGAACAGCACCAAATTCCAATCGCGAAAGACAAGCGCGGCGAGGCGCCATTCTCTGTCGATGCCAATTTGCTACATACGTCTTCCGAGGGCAAAGTTCTTGAGGATCCTGCAGTCAGCGCACCAGATTATGTCTATCAGCGCACGGTTTCGCCAGAAGAGGCGCCAAACGAGCCAGAATTTATCGAAATCGGTTTTGAAAGCGGTGACGCTGTTTCGATCAATGGTGACGAGATGAGCCCGGCAACGATCTTAACGAAGCTTAACGAGCTTGGCGGAAAACACGGTATTGGCCGACTTGATTTCGTTGAAAACCGCTTTGTTGGTATGAAATCGCGTGGCATTTACGAGACGCCAGGTGGCTCTGTTTTGCTAGAGGCGCATCGCGGCATTGAGCAAATTACGCTTGATAGCGGTGCTGGCCATCTGAAAGACAGCCTTATGCCACGTTATGCAGAGCTGATCTACAACGGTTTTTGGTTCAGTCCAGAGCGCGAAATGTTGCAAGCAGCGATCGACAAAAGCCAAGAGCATGTGACAGGAACCGTGCGCCTTAAGCTTTATAAAGGCGCTGCCACTTGCGTTGGCCGTTGGTCTGATCACAGCCTATATTCCGAGGCGCATGTCACCTTCGAAGATGACGCGGGTGCCTACGATCAAAAAGACGCTGCAGGCTTTATTCAACTGAATGCTCTGCGCCTAAAGCTTCTAGCTGCGCGCGCGCGACGCTTGAAAAAGTAGGCTCTAAATTGACAATTTCTGCGCTGCCAGTCTTTCATAGAGTGGCAGCGCTTTTTCGTTAATGCGCGACAACTCCGAGCTCAATTTTGGCAACGCACCCTCTGACCCCGCAAACCCCGTCGAGCGGTGAACAGCGTCGTACCAATGCGTCGCCCAAATTCCATCGAAGGGTTTCGGCCCCTTTTTCCAAGCCAGCATCGTAGGGTCCCAATCAAGATCTATCGCGTCGCAAAGCGCGCGAAGACTGGCTTCCGGAGCCGCGCGAATGTCGCCTGAGTCGATCACGACAGCGGATCGGCCCAGCGCGATCACCTGTCTGTAAATCTCGTACTGTTGCGTTAGCCCAATGTCGCGCAAACTTGGTGTATCATGCTTCACCGCCCAACTCGCCAAGACGCGCGCGGGATGACGTGTTAAAAAAACGTTCTTAACCTTAGTTAACCAATTGCGTCCAATTGTCGGCAACATGTGCTGCGTCATGTGCTTTTGATATTGATGCGTGCCGTTCTCGGGCGAAAGTAACGCTGCGATCACTCTGTCAGCATCTGCGCTTTGGGACGCAATCACCTCGTCTCGCATCGGATGCATCAAGCCAGTTTGCGAAAGATACGCGCTATAAAACGGCTCATCAACGACGCTCATATCCGCCCGATTGGCGAAACTATACATTAACGCTGTCGACAGATTTCTAGGCCCCGACCACATCGCAATTTTCATCAAATCCCCCGCTTTGACAAAAATCTACTCGCTGAAACAATGGTGGCCAAGCGGTAAAGTCCGCTCACCAAGCCGTGAAAATGCATGACACACGATTGATTACGCGACTGCGCTGGCGTTAGCGTCGAGGAAAAGGAGTTTACCATGTTCCAATTTAAACAGATGAAACCAGCCATTCTTGCCGGCCTTATTGTTATCGGCTTCGCGCTGCACTCGCAGCCCGCTCAGGCTTCTGAGATCGAAGTGCTCACTGTCGCTGGTGGGTGTTTCTGGTGTGTCGAAAGTGACTTTGAACGCGTGCCGGGCGTTAAGGAAGTTGTGTCTGGCTACACCGGCGGCAAGACCGC
>CAYQZI010000066.1:13223-15344 GCA_964421835.1 uncultured Planktotalea sp. | reverse complement strand
GACATTTCCCAATCCACGTTGCCCGTCGGTTCATCCGCCAAAATCACATCCGGCGACATGATCAGAGCGCGCGCAAGCGCAGCGCGTTGCCGCTCGCCCCCAGACAATTCGGGCGGCAAAGCCTCCGCGCGAGAAGTGAGACCAACCCAGCCCATCAATTCCTTGAGGTTCGCATCGTCATCCAGTGCTTCATGCCCGCTCACGGCCAAAGGCAACGCAAGATTTTCGCGCAGGCTTAGATGATCCAAAAACTGGCAATCTTGATGCACAACGCCAACGCGGCGACGCGCAAATGCAATGTCATCTCGGCTCATTTGGCGCACATCCTCTTCAAAGATACGCACGGCGCCAGACGTCGGCACCAAAGCACCGTAGCACAGTTTCAAAAACGTGGTTTTGCCAGAGCCAGAGGGCCCCGTCAGAAAATGAAACGAGCCCGGCGCGAGGCGCAAAGAGACCTCGTTGAAAAGCTCTCCGCCGCTATAGCTATGGGCCACTCTTTCGAACTCGATCAACTTTTAACCTTTCTGACGCACCCTATCAACGCGAGGATGGATGGCCCTGTTGTGCCTGAGCTTGCCTGCGGTTTCAATCACCCCTCTGCGCGCAGAAATTCTGAGCAGTCCTCTGCTTGTTTGAATGGGATTTACCATATCTTAAGGAAAGCATAAGGTGCTGGCGACAAAGGCCTTTGACAGGCTGGTGAATTCGCCGAAGAGGCAAGATATGAAGACGCGTTTGATTTGCCCCAATTGCGGGGCTCAATATGAAGTTCCGACAGAGGTCATCCCCAATGAGGGGCGTGATGTGCAGTGTTCGGCCTGTTCGAACACCTGGTTTCAAGCGCATCCCGATCATGACGCTGCATTGGCCGATGAGGTTGATCGCCCAAGCGTTGAGCCTGTAACGCCCCCGCCGGAAGCAGCGCCCGAGCCTGCGCCCACACCAGAACCTGCACCCGAAAAGCCGACGTTGGAAAAGCGCCCTCTGGATCAAGGTGTCTCTGATGTGCTGCGCCAAGAGGCAGAATTCGAAGCCGCCGCGCGCGCCGCAGAGCATGGAAATGCGCTAGAAAGCCAGCCTGATCTTGGACTTGATGATCAAATCGAGGATGAGGGCGAACGCCGCGCGCGCGAAGCCCGAGAGCGGATGGCGCGCATGCGCGGTGAACCTGTTCCCGCAGAGGTCGCTGTTGCCGCCGTGACGGCAAGCGCCGGATCGCGCCGCGATCTGCTCCCTGACATCGAGGAAATCAACTCGACGCTCCGTTCCTCTGGCGAGCGCCGCCGCCCTGCCGAGGCCACTGACGCCGACCTTCCCGGCACGACGCCAAGTATTCAACGCCAAGGGCGGGGTTTTCGCCGTGGTTTCCTTAGCATGATCGTTTTGGCAGCGCTCGCGGTTGGTGCCTATGTTTTTGGCCCGAAGATCAGCGAAATGGTGCCCGCCGCAGAGCCGCTTGTCGCGCAATATAGCGTTGGCGTTGACAGCGCGCGTGGCTGGCTGGGAAGCTCTGTGGACAAGGGGCTGGCTTGGCTCGATCAGATGGCCTCTGAAAATCTCTGATTATTTCAAGCGCTTAGAAGCGATCTAGCAGGCGGCGCAAGTAGTCACGCTCTTGCTCGGGGCGCAGGCTTTCACCGCTGCGCTTGCGAATTTCATCAAGCAACTCGCGTGCACGTCGATAAACATCCTCGCCCTGAAGCAAGCCCTGATCCGTGCCCGCTTGCCCGTTTGCACCAGCGCTGCGGCCAAGCGGGTCGCGCTGCTCACCGCCCTCGCGCCCATCTGCCGTGCCTTGCTGGCCTTCGCGCCCTTGCGCCTCTGCCATGGCTTCGCCCAGGTTCTGCATGCCTTCGCGCAACGCATCCATAGCTTCAGCCTGACGGTCAATCGCTTCTGGTAAATCATCACGCTCAAGCGCATCGCCCGCACCGCGCATCGCTTCTTCTGCACGGCGCAAGGCATCTCGCGCGGCATCGCCTGCCTCTGAGCCTGCACCGGGGAGCGATCCACGCTGGCGTTCTACCTCTCGTCGTAATTCATTTTGACGTTGCGCCAGCCCTTCGCCTTGGCCTTGCCCTTCCGCTTGACGGCCTTCGCTGCCTTCACCGCTTTGAC
>CAYQZI010000066.1:8767-13123 GCA_964421835.1 uncultured Planktotalea sp. | reverse complement strand
TGACTTTGGCCCTGCCCTTGCCCGCTTTGGCCCTCATGCGATTGCCCGCGCCCTTGGCCACCATTGCGGCCCTCATTGCCCTGGTTTTCGCCCGCTTGGGCACCTGGATTGTACTGTTCTTGCAAATCACGGAAGGCTTGATCCGACAGACCTTGCTGATCGCGCAATGTCTCTGCGAGACCTTCCATCGCTTGTTGGCCCTCAGATTGCTGCCCTTGGCCTTGCTGGCCCTCAGCGATTTGCATGTTCTCCATCATCTCTTGGAGTTCCTGCAAAGCTTGCTCCGCCTCGGCCATGCGGCCTTGCTCCATCAGCTCTTGGATCCGGTCCATCATCTCTTGCAGATCGTTTTGTGTCATCTGCATCGCATCATTCTGTGCGCTTTGTTCGCCTTGTTGTTGCTGTTGATCGCGATTACGCGCCGCTTCGCGTTGCAACTGGTTGATGTAGTTCTCATTGGCGCGGCGCAGCTCATCCATCAGTTCAGCGATTTCATCATCGCTTGCGCCATTTTTCATCGCCTCAGACAAACGTTCTTGCGCGCGGCGCATGCGCTCGAGCGCGTCGCCGACATCACCATCTTCGATGAACAGCGCCAAGTTCCAAAGCGCCTGCGCCGCCTCATCGCGGTTCTCTTCGCTAAAGGCATCATAGCCAACCTGCGCCTCTATGCGGCGCAGAATCACCCGCAGTTTCAGATATGCCGTTTCACGACGGAACACGTCATCGGGGCGATGCGAGATTGCACGCAGCATTTGAGCCGTGCGCGCACCATTTGTCTTGGACCACAAAAGCCATTGGCGCTGCTCGATCAAGGCATTCGCCATGGGGTCAAAGAAACGTCGCCCCGGCAGCGTCATGTGGTAAGTATAGGGCCCAGAGCTTTGCCCTTTGGCGTCTTGAACCGACATCGACAGCTGCACAGGCAGGTTGGCAAAAGGATGCTCGGAAAAATCGCCAAACAGCGTTTCGCTAAAATCACTGCGATCCCCTGCAATTGGCAAAGGCAGATCAAGCGTGATGCTCTCGCGAGGCTCTGGCTCTGCTTCAAAGCCGTAGCGCCGCGTGATCGCTGCCAGATCAAGCGTGATTTCGGCACTGCCAGAGGTCACCTCATAGTCATCCGATGCCGCGAAGGGCAGACTCATCATGCCATCCGCACTCCGCTCCGGCGCGCCTGTCACTTCAACACGCGGCGCGTTGTCTGGCGTCACTGCAATCTCCCAGCTGCGCCCATTCGGTCCCGCAATTTCCAAGGTGCCGCTTGTTTGCGCGATGAAATCCTGTTCAGGATCAGCCGCGCTTCCTGTCCCTTCAATCCGCTGCGACACCGTCTCTGCAACAGTGAGCGCGCCAATTTCACCATAAAGACGTAGCGAAATCCGGCTGCCAATCGGCACTTCGATCCGACCATCTTGGTCATTCAGGTAAAGGCTTGGCATGCCCGTGTAGGCAGGCGGCTCGACCCAGCCCTCCCACACAGGACCGCTGGCGAGCGCCTCTGAGGTTTGCGCGATATCGGTCACAGTACCAACCCGCCAAAGCGAGCCAAACAAGAGCGCAACGCCCAAAAGCAATGCTGCAACATAGCGCAGTGCGAAAGGATCTTTGGCAGCCAGCCGTATTTTGGGCTGCACCGCTTTCGCCTGCGCTGCGCGCTCGGCCATACGCGCCTGATGCGCGCGCCACACTGCGGCGGAGGCTTCATCCTCAGGTCCAATTGCTTGGCTGTCGATCAACGCTTGAATTGGGCGTCCCTTTAGACTGCCATCAAGACGCGCCAAAGCATCCATGCGGCTGGGCAAACGAAACTGGATGAACCCACGACCAAGAAAATAAAGTGCGGCAACGCTGGAAAGCACAGCAACACCCCAGACCACTTCAATCGGAAATGTCTCGTGCCAGCCCAACATCAGCGCCGCGAGCACCGCAATCACGATGCTCCACAATGGCCAAAGCGCACGCGCGGCGCGCTCCGCGATAATCCCCACCCAAGTCAGCCAAAGTGGGACGCGCAATCGCGCGATCACTTTAGAATGCTGGGACGGATCAGTGCTCATTCAACGCTCCCCGCTCTTGCGCGCGGGATGCGCGTCAAAGCCATTCGGGGATGGTATCTCGATTTATCATTTCGTCAAAGGTCGGACGCGCGCGAATGACAGCAAATTGATCACCCTTCACCAAAACCTCAGGAATCAGCGGACGCGTGTTGTACTCAGACGCCATCACCGCACCATACGCACCCGCCGAACGGAACGCGACCAAATCACCCGCTTTCAGCGGCGGCATCTCGCGTCCTTTGGCAAAAGTATCACCGCTTTCGCATACGGGTCCAACAATGTCATAAGCCTGAGGCAACACCCCTGCTTCGGGCTCAATCACTGGGATAATATCGTGGTGAGCTTCATACATCGCAGGACGGATCAAATCGTTCATTGCCCCGTCTATAATAAGAAATTCGCGATCTTCGCCTGATTTCACATAGATCACTTCGCTGACCATCAGACCTGCGTTGCCTGCAATCAAGCGACCGGGTTCAATCTCGATCTCGCATCCCAAGTGGCCGACGCATTTCTTGATCAGCGCACCGTAATCTGTTGGCATCGGCGGCGCTTCATTCGAGCGCGTGTAAGGAATGCCAAGCCCACCCCCAAGGTCAAGACGTATGATCTCATGCCCATCGGCACGAAGTTGCTCAGTGAGCTCCGCAACCTTGTTGTAAGCCGCCTCGAATGGCGCGAGATCGGTCAACTGACTGCCAATGTGCACGTCGATTCCAATGACCTTCAAACCTGGCAACGACGCTGCCAGCGCATAAACCTCACGCGCGCGACCGATCGGAATCCCGAACTTGTTCTCCGCCTTACCTGTTGCAATCTTCGCATGGGTTTTGGCGTCCACGTCTGGGTTCACACGAATCGTGATCGGTGCTTCAACATTCAACTCCGTCGCGATCTCAGAGATAACCTGCATCTCCGGCTCGCTCTCCACGTTGAACTGACGAATGCCGCCGCTCAGCGCCATACGAACTTCATCGCGCGTTTTGCCAATACCAGAAAACACAATGCGGTCGCCCGGAACACCTGCCGCCTTAGCGCGCGCGTACTCGCCCCCCGACACTACATCCATGCCAGCGCCCAAAGCTGTCAATGTCTTCAAGATCGCCTGATTGGACGCCGCTTTCATCGCGTAGCAGACAAGATGGTCCATCCCATCAAGTGCTTCGTCGAACAGCTTGAAATGTCGTTCAAGCGTCGCAGTCGAGTAGACATAAAACGGTGTGCCCACGCTCGCAGCGATCTCGCTCAGCGGCACATCTTCGGCGAACAAAGCGCCTTCTTTGTAAAGAAAATGATCCATGCGGGTGTGGGTAGCTCCAAACCTGCGCGCGTTCAATAACTATCGCGCGCTTGCTTCATCTTGCCCTTAAAGCTCCGGGGGAGGCCCAGCTTGCTGAGACGGGGGCTGGCCCCCTTTGGCCTAAGTGACAGGGCGGGAGCGCAAAAACAAATAAAGCGGCAAACCACAGCTCACCCCAATACAAAAGGTCGCTGGTATCGCGATCAAAGCGCTCCAATTACGGCGGGTAAACACTTCAGCCAAAATCCAAACCGTCAGGGCCACAGCTGCAATGGTCAGATCCCAAACAAGCCCAGAGCTTGCGGCGTTGCTATGCCACGCATCCACCATCTTCATGATGTCCCAGCCCTCAGCCTGAAACCACTGGATGAAATAATACATCGGATGGATCGCGCCCCAAATGGCGAGCGCCAGATAAATCATACGCAAAACTGACATTCCAAGATCCTTCTTACTTGGCCTAGCTTTCTTGCGCTATGACCTCTTGTGATTGTTCGGCCTTTGCGGCTGCTTTGTCCTCAAGTCGCTCTTTCAGCGGTTTTGTCGGCCTGCTTGGCAAACCATCCGCGCCGCAGGCTCCCAAGAAAGCTAGAGCCGCAAGCGTCGCAATCAAACGCGTCATGCCAATATGCTCCGCCAACGCGCCACTTGACTGCGCACTTGCTCCGGCGCAGTTCCCCCATAGGAGGTGCGCGAGGCAACAGACGCCTCGACGGTGAGAACTGTAAACACATCCTCATTAATATCCGCATGCACAGTTTGCATTTGCGCCAAGCTCAAATCAGGCAAATCACAACCCTCTTGCTCGGCCATCGCCACCAAAGAGCCTGTCACATGGTGTGCATCGCGAAACGGCATATTGAGCGCGCGCACGCACCAATCAGCCAGGTCCGTCGCGGTCGAGAACCCAGATCCCGCCGCCGCTGCAAGACTTTCGCGGTTCGCAGACATATCGCGCACCATCCCGTCCATCGCGGCAAGTGCCAGCATCCAATT
>CAYQZI010000066.1:0-8667 GCA_964421835.1 uncultured Planktotalea sp. | reverse complement strand
CGGCTCAAATGCACGGCGCAAATCGATGCTGTGCTCAAAAACTCCAAAGCAAAATCGCGATCACTCACCGCGTCCAGTGAGTTCGCTGATGGTCGATCAAACCCAAGCGCCTTTGCGGTCATCTCGCGATCAATCGGAAACGAAGTTCCGGCCAATGCAGCCGCGCCCAAGGGGGATTCATTCATCCGCGCGCGCGCATCGCGAACACGCGACAAGTCACGACCCAGCATCTCAACATAAGCCATCATATGATGGCCCCAGGTCACCGGCTGCGCCGTTTGCAAATGCGTAAACCCGGGCATCACCCAATCTGCGCCTGCTTCGGCTTGATCCAGCAATCCGCCAATCAGCGACAAAATCGCCCCTTCCGCAGCATCCAACTGATCACGCACCCAAAGCTTGAAGTCCGTCGCGACCTGATCATTGCGCGAACGCGCTGTATGCAAACGCCCCGCTGGCTCACCAACAATTTCCTTCAAACGCGCTTCCACATTCATGTGGATGTCTTCCAAAGCCGCCGAAAACTCAAACGTCCCAGTTTCAATTTCTGACAAGACCGTGAGCAGCCCTTCCCGAATAGTCTCCGCGTCGGTATCTGTGATGATACCTTGTGCAGCCAACATGCTTGCATGAGCGCGAGAACCGTCGATGTCCTGACGTGCCATTCGTTTGTCAAACCCGATTGAGGCGTTGATCGCCTCCATAATTGCATCGGGTCCAGCAGCGAAACGGCCGCCCCACATCTGGTTCGAAGAAGAATTGGTCATATGCCTACCCTTGGAGGGAAAATGAGAAGAACTGTTGCTGCGCTGATGTATACCGCTCTGATGATGGGTGCAAACCTAGCATATGCCGATATGAGCGAAATCTCCGAGATGCGTGTCGGGGATATGAAAAAGCTTAATTTCCACTCAGAAGCACAAACCGTCTCTGCCAATGAGTATATCAAAGACGATGGCAGCACAGGCACACTCGCCGATCATACCGGAAAAGTCGTCCTTTTGAACTTTTGGGCCACTTGGTGCGCGCCTTGCCGCAAAGAAATGCCCATGCTTTCTGAGCTGCAAACCGAATTGGGCGGTGAAAGTTTCGAAGTTGTTACTCTTGCGACAGGGCGCAATGCACCGCCTGCGATGAAAAAGTTCTTCAGCGATATCAACGTTGGTAATCTGCCACTGCACCGCGATCCAAAACAAAAAATCGCCCGTGACATGGCGGTTCTGGGCCTCCCGATCACGGTGATCCTCGACAAAGACGGCGCTGAAATCGCCCGCCTGCGCGGTGACGCTGATTGGGCCTCAGACAACGCGAAAGACATTCTGCGCGCAGTCATTGCTACGCAGAACTAACGCTTTCATCTTGCCCCTAAACTCCGGAGTTTGAGGCAGGGCCTCAATCCGTTCATCCTCTTTGGATGAACTAAAACTGCGCGCCCGCAAGGGCGCACACTTTCTTCACGCTGCCTGATGCGCTAAAATGGCGGCTTCGGATTGCGACAAAATGCGACGCGCGTAACCACCATAGCTGTTTGGATCCGCTTCAATCTGATCGTTTACCTGCGCAAGTCTTACCAAATCCTTCTCGGGAATTGTCGATAGCGCAGTGGACGCCGGATGAAAACTCTCGGTCTCGACACCATTAGCAACCACAATCTCGTGCTTTGGCAACATCAAATGAATATACGTCACTTCTTTTACTTGCGTGTCGCGGATCACCGTTTTTCCGTTGATCAAATCCTTCGCGGCAACCAAAACCTCCGGTGTGTTGAACAGATCACGCGCGATGCCGCCTTTGACCAACATGCGGTGATTGGGCGACACCAGAAACTCCTGATCCGGCTGCTCAAGCTGAAATGCACCCGCCCGAATGCGAATGGGCCTTAGCTCCGGCATCGCAAACAAACGCGCACCCGTCATGCGCCGTGTACCGATCCACTGGATATCCTGCGCACCGCTGTCACGCGTTTGCAGCTGATCACCCTCGCCCAGCTCTTCCACACGGCGCGGCCCTTGAGGCGTTTCGATCATCGTTCCCGGGGTAAAGCAAATCACACCGCCCGATGACACGGACACCATATCCTGACCGCGAATATCAATGGTGTGGTGAACCACCCAAAGATCCACGTTCTTTGGTGGCATTTCGTCCAAAAACATCAACAATGGCGCTTTGCTGCCTGCCACATCGATCACTGTAAGTGTATAGCTTTGCGCGCCATCCGTGACCACGAAACTACTGTCGCGGATCGGGTGATCTATTTCTATGTTGTCTAGGTTCGTTTCATCGCTCAGCGCTGCGCCGACCAATTTGCGTACCATCTTTGCCGCACGTTTGCGAATACTCGCATCGCCGTCTGCCTCATCCAATCGCAGCAGCCCGTTTGGCCCGTCAACGCGAACAGCGTCTCCAGTCCAGCTCCAAGCCGTACCAACATCCAAGGACTGTAGTGGAACAGCCCCCATACCGTCTAACTTTGTTTGCGACCATGAAATGACAAACGTGCCTCGAAAGCCCGTTTTCATACTCTAGTCCTGCCTCGTTCTTCTTTTTTTATTACTAAAAGGTTAACAAATGAAATTTGGGCTGGAAAGAATAATCTACGCTACACCTAGAGATTGTGGCCAGAATGTCTCAGAACTTTAAGCCAAGCCTGACCGAGCCAACAACTTGCTCGCTTGCTTGCGTGGTAAACTCGCGCCCTAAGTAGGTCACACCAAAAAAGCCGTGACTGTTCTTGCGCTGCCAATGCACACCCGCGCGCGCTCGATCGCGCCTGTCGCTCAGAGCCAATCCGCGCACGCTCGGCAGATAGGCGCTCTCGCCTACAAAAGCTGTATCCACGCCAAGCACAAAAGACAGCCCCGAGCCGCCAACTGGTATCGTGCGGTAGCGTTGCCCTGTTATGCTATCGCGCACCATAAGATCTTCGCGGGTCAATCGGCCAATCTCGAAATCAACCCCCGCGCGAATAAGCGTTTCAACCCCGATCCGCCCCTCTAGGAAAGGACGCAACTGCGCGCGCGCGCCAATCTGATAGGCGCGCCCAAACTCGACCACAGCGCCGGGATAGGTCTTGTTGCCAAGCTGATTGCCGCGCGCCGCCGGGGACAAAGGCGCGACACCAAGCCCATCGTGCAAAGCCGTTTGCAACTGATCAAGCCGCGTTTGGGGTCCCACAATCACTAGCTCACCGCCATAGGAAATCTCAAAGCCAGATTGCTGATAATGTGTGTGTAATCCAAGGCTTACCGACCCTGCAAAGGGGCGATCACCCACGGATGGATTGGCAAGATTGTCCGGTGCTTTCAGATCCGCTTGCAAACGAAACTCCAGGATATCGCCCGCGCGTTTAGGCAGGATGCCGCTCCAAGATGTGCCATAGATGCGGCTGGATACATAAGAGCCAGTCTGCCCGCGATCCTTTAAGTCACCGATAAAGTCATTGTTGATGAGTCGCCCGTAGCCAAGCTTTACTACATCTTGTGCAGCACCAATGCTCGGCAACAAGACCAAGCAAGCGACGCTCACGAAGCGCACGAAAGACGCCACAAATCGACGGTTTCTCATGTCAAACTCAATCCTTTAGACAGGTCACTTGCTTACCCGTTTGCCGTGCATTTCGCGAGTCTGCGTTTTGATTGAACGCGCGCTATCACTGCCTTGTGTCAATTTCGCCGCGCTGCTACTAGCAGCCCAGCTTTAACACAGACTTAAAAGTTAAAAATGTCTGAAGTTTGGCACGGTCTTTCAAACGCGATCATCAAACAGGCAAAGCCGTGGTTTTGAAAACGGTCCTCAGGGCAAATGAACTTTGCATCTGAGCGACCCCGGGCAGCCGCGCGAGGTACTGGCGATGAATGCGCGCGAAGTCCTCTGTATCTTCAGCCACAACCTTAAGCAGGTAGTCCGCCGATCCTGCCATGAGATGGCATTCAAGCACATCTGGGATCCGCGCGACTGACTTTTCGAAGGCATCGAGCACATCATCCGCTTGCCCCCGCAGGGTTATTTCCACAAAAATAGTCGATGGAACCCCAACCTTGCGTGCATCCACCAAGGCGACATAATCGCGAATATAACCTTCTGCCTCGAGCCGCTGCACACGGCGGTGGCACGCAGACGCTGACAGATTAACCGTATCAGACAGCGCAGCGTTGGACATGCGTCCACTTTTTTGCAGGGCGGCTAGGATACGCTTATCTGTTGTATCAAGGCTCATGTCGCGCGCTCCTTAGCAAAAACGAGTAATTCATTCGAAGAATCTTGCAAGTTTTACCAGTTAGTAGCGGAATTCGGACCGTACTTGCATCAAAAATGACAATTGAACGTGCAAAGCAGTTAAAAGGGAACGCAAAAGGGCGGCTCTAACACGAGAGCCGCCCTTTCAAAATTTAACGCTTATAGAAGCTTACTTCTTCAAAGCCGCCAAGATGTCTGCAAGCAGCTCTTCTTGTGTTGGGCCCGCTGGTGCTGGCTCCGGTGCTGGCTCTTCCGCTTTCTTTGTTTTGTTCACAGCTTTCACAAGCATGAACACAACGAATGCGATGATGAGGAAGTTGATGATCGCCATGATGAAACGACCCCATGCGAAGACCGCTGCGCCTGCTTCTTCTGCTTCCGTGATCGAGCCATACTCGCCTTCACCCAGCAACGTGTACTGACCTGCAAAGTCGATGCCGCCCATGAAAAGGCTGATAATCGGGTTAATCAAATCACCTACAAGCGATGTCACGATTGCTGTGAACGCTGCACCGATGATGATACCGACGGCCATGTCCATGACATTGCCTTTGGCGATGAAGTCTTTGAATTCTTGTATCATTGTAGTCCCTTAATTTCCGTTACCCTGTCACTGCGCTTATGCTTTATTGTATCTGCGCAGGTCACGTATGCTGATTTCGCACAGAGTTGTCACTGTTTTAATGGGAAAACGCGCCTAAATTCGTCATATCAGAAGAGGAGACAAAACATGAGTGACCTAAGCAGCTTTGGAATCACAAAACGCTGGCCGGCGAGCGATCCAAGCAAAATTCAACTTTACTCTTTTCCAACGCCAAATGGCGTGAAAGTGTCCATCGCTTTGGAAGAAATGGGCCTGCCATACGAGGCGCATTTGGTGACGCTGTCAGACGTTGATGTCAAAAGTCCCGAATTCTTGTCACTGAACCCGAACAATAAGATCCCCGCGATTGTTGACCCTAATGGCCCTGACGGAACTCCTATTGGTCTTTTCGAAAGTGGTGCGATCCTGCTTTATTTGGCTGAGAAGTCCGGGAAATTCATCGGTTCAAGCGCGACAGATAAAGCGAAGATCACACAGTGGCTCATGTTCCAGATGGGGGGCCTTGGTCCCATGTTCGGCCAGCTTGGCTTCTTTTACAAATTCGCAGGATCACAGATTGAGGATCCGCGTCCACGCCAGCGCTACATTGATGAGGGCAAGCGTCTTCTGGCCGTCGTGGACAAGCAACTTGAGGGTCAGGATTGGATAGCGGGCGAATACTCTATCGCCGACATTGCAATTGCCCCTTGGCTGCGTGCGCTTGACTTTTATGGCGCGCGCGAGGTGCTCGGATGGGACGATTACAAGAACGCCGTCGCTTATCTGGATCGCTTCCTCGCGCGAGATGCGGTTCAAAAAGGGTTGAACACGCCGCCCCGCCCTTAAGCGGGAAGCGTACCTGTCAAAACATAGCGAAGAATCTCGGCGACTTGCTGGGGTTCTTTGCACACGGCAAGCGCTGCTGCATCGACTTCTTTCAGTGCATGCTGGTGATCGTCCTGATGCAGAATGATCAGAGATTTGCCGAGGGCCGCTGCATAACCAGCGTCAAACGCCGCATTCCACTGTTTGTACTTTTCACCAAAGCGCACAACGACGACATCTGCATCGGTGATCCCTTTGCGCGTACGGATCGCATTCACCATCGCGCCTTTGTGGTCGTGCCAATACTTGTTTGGCTCTTCTCCAAGGATCGTCACACCGCAATCATCGCTCGCATCGTGATCCGTGACAGCGGCGGAGAAGGACACATCAAGACCTTTCGCGCCTGCGATAATCTGCTCACGCCAATCCGTGTGAATTTCACCCGATAGATAAACTTTAAGCATTGCGTCTTCCTCTCATACTGTGTGCTCATGATTTTTCGTCGAAAAATCGCTACCCGCGCAAAACACCACCTGTCGCTTTACTGACTTTCTCGATGATCTTTGCACCAACTGCTTCGATCTCCGCCTCTTTCAAGGTCGCCTCAATCGGTTGAAGACGCACAGTGACCGCGATGGACTTCTTTCCCTCTCCAAGCGAGCCGCCAATGAACTCATCAAACACGCGCACGTCTTCGACCAACGCTTTGTCCGCACCCGCCGCTGCATTCACCAGCGTCAAAGCTTCAACATCTGTGTCCACGACAAAGGCAAAATCGCGCTCCACTGCTTGCAAATCACGCAGCACCAAAGGCGCACGCGTCGCGGATTTCTTCTTTGGCAAAGGCACTTCGGATGGCCAAATCGTGAAGCCCATTGCAGGCCCTTTGACATCCATCGCAGCCAACACTTTGGGGTGGACTTCACCAAAGACAGCCATAACCTTTTTCGGGCCCAGGCAAATCTTGCCATGACGCCCCGGATGCCACCATTCCTCGGCTCCACGCAAGATCTGCACCTTCGCAGGCGCGCCAATCGCAGCCAAGATCGCCTCTGCATCCGCTTTCGCGTCAAACACATCCACAACGCGCGACGCACCAAGCACGTCTTTCGGACCTGTGCGACCCACAAGCAAACCACTCACTTGCACATGCTGCTCCCCCGGTTCACCGCCATGAAACGCTGTGCCAACTTCGAAAAAAGCCTGATCCATCAGGCCACGCGCTTGGTTGCGCGCTGCCGCTTGTAGCAAGCCCGGCAACAACTGTGGGCGCATATGGCTCATCTCGGAACTGATCGGATTGGCGAGCATTGTCGCATCGCTGCCGCCGCCAAACAAAGCAGCCGCAGCTTGATCGATGAAGCTATAGGTCACGCATTCATTATACCCAAGCGCTGCAGCCGTGCGCCGTGCGCTACGCTCGCGCAATTGTGCAGGCGACAGGATTGCGCGTGTGACGCCATCGTGCAAACGCGGCAGCGGCTTGCCCACAAGACCTGTGAGGGATTCAATGCGCGCAACTTCTTCAACCAAATCCGCCTCGCCCTGCACATCGGGACGCCAGCTTGGCACAGCGGCCATATCACCCTCCATGACAAACCCAAGCGAAGTGAGGATCTCGCGCTGACGATCCGCTGGAATGTCCATTCCAACCAAAGACGAACAGCGATCTGTATCCAGCTTATAGCTGCGCGACACATCAGGCACGGCGCCCGCTTGAATCAGCTGCGAGGCCTCACCGCCCGCATGATCCACGATCATACGTACCGCTTGTTCCAAACCATCTGGCGTGAACGCAGGGTCGACACCCCGCTCAAAGCGATAACGTGCGTCGGAGTTAATCTTTAACGCACGCCCTGTGTATGCGATCTGGATCGGATCCCAATAGGCGCTTTCCACAAAGACATTGACCGTGTCTTCGGTGCAGCCGCTTTCAAGTCCGCCCATGACGCCCGCGATGCTTTCAACACCATTGTCATCAGAAATCGCCATCTGACCTGCTTGCAGCGTGTATTCCTTGTCGTCCAGCGCAACAATTGTCTCGCCGCCCTTGGCGCGGTGCACACGCAGATTGCCTTTGACCTTATCCATATCAAACACGTGCAAGGGACGGTTCTGATCGTAGGTGAAATAGTTCGTCACATCGACGAGGAAGCTGATTGGACGCAGGCCAATTGCGCGCAGGGCGTCTTGCAACCATGCTGGGGATGGGCCGTTCTTCACGCCTTGAATCACACGGCCACAGAAGACGGGGCAGCCGTCTAGCGTGTCGGCCTCGATGACGACTGAAAGGTCGGAAGAGACCGTGGCAGGCACAACATCAACTTCATTCGCCTTCATCACACCAAGTCCACGCGCCGCCAAGTCGCGCGCAATGCCGCGCACGCCCAAAGCATCAGGACGGTTCGGCGTGATCGCAATCTCTATCATCGGATCGACTTTGCTCGGGTCATTCTCCGCTAGCCAATCCACAAAGGTTTGACCGACCTCACCAGAAGGAAGCTCGATAATGCCGTCATGCTCTTCAGACAGTTCCAGCTCACGCTCGGACGCCATCATGCCGTGGCTCTCGACCCCGCGAATGTTACCAACCGATAGCGTCACATCAATACCGGGGACATAGTCGCCGGGCTTACACAGAACCACTGTGATCCCCTCACGCGCGTTTGGCGCGCCGCACACAATCTGTTGCAGACCCTCATTGGTTTCCACTTGGCACACGCGCAAACGATCCGCGTCGGGGTGTTGCTCGGCGCTCTGAACCTTCGCCAGCGTAAAGCTTTTCAGCTTGTCCGCAGGATTGCTTACCTCTTCCACTTCCAAACCCAAATCGGTCAAAGCATAGAGGATTTCATCCAAAGTCGCATCAGTCTCGAGGTGCTTTTTCAGCCAGGACAGTGTGAATTTCATCGCGTCGTTTCCTGTTACCTAAGGCCCAGCGCTTCGCGCGCCAAAGCCTGCCAATCTGTATCTATGCCCTCAGGCACTTGCACCCAATCCTTGAACGGTCTGCCCTTGCCCGA
>CAYQZI010000065.1:0-15381 GCA_964421835.1 uncultured Planktotalea sp. | reverse complement strand
CGCTTTTGACGTCAGGCAGCTACAATACGCTACCGCTGGAAATCTACGGTATGACCACAAATGTCACTTCACCGGTCTTGTATGCATTGGGGACACTGACGACTGTCTTCTCGCTCATCATTATTGGCACCTTCCTGTGTGTTGCCTTGGTGATGAACAGACGACGCGCCCAGCAAGGTTCTGATGCCGGAAAGGGCGTTTGATGATCGTCATTATAAACCCTAACTCCACGGTCTCTATGACAAAGGCGATGGTTGAAACGGCCCTTAAAGTGGCACCCAATGAAGAAATCCTTGGGTGGACCTCCACAGATGGCCCTCCGGCCATTCAAGGTGAACAAGATGGCGATGCTGCCATACCGCCGTTACTAAAACTGGTAAGCAAGGCAGACGAGGCCGGAGCCAAAGCGATTATTGTCGGGTGCTTTGATGACACGGGTCTTGAGGCTGCGCGCGACTTAACAACCTGTCCCGTTATCGGCATCGGTCAAGCGGCCTATCATCTCGCTTCGCTCTATGGACCGCGGTTTTCTGTTGTCACAACTTTGGATGTTTCAATCCCGATACTCGCCGCGAATATCAAGGCCTACGGATTAGAGGGTAACCTCGCTCGCGTTAGGGCAAGCGGTGTGCCTGTCCTTGCCCTAGAAGACGACCGCGCGAGGGCGACGCAGCAGGTCAAAGCTGAAATACGAACTGCGATACGTGAGGATGGCATTAATAGCGTCGTGCTCGGATGTGCGGGCATGGTGCACATCACAGAAGATCATGGTGACACTTCCGTTAAGCTAATTGACGGCGTCCATGCTGCAGTGAGTCTTGCAAGAGCGTTTTGAGTTAGTAGCCCCACAAACTCCATATCCTTAAAGAAATCACACTAATAGCTGATTCCCGACTCGATGCAGAAACTGCGAGTAAGGGTTCAGGCATTGCTTTCGCCGCTGTATGCCCAAAGGCCTTTTTCAAATTGGCGAACGACAAAGGCCGCTCGCCAACTAGATTTAGAGGTCTATCTGCTCAGCAATATGTAGAGCATCTTCCAGCTCGACACCTAGATAGCGCACCGTACTATCCACCTTGGTGTGGCCAAGTAAGAGCTGAACAGCGCGGAGGTTGCCTGTCTTGCGGTAGATTTCAGCAGCCTTGGTCCGGCGAAGCGAATTAGTGCCATAACCGCTAGGCTCCAACCCAATTGATGTCACCCAACCAAGGACGATTCGACCATATTGCCGCGTTGAGATGTGTGGTCGGTCGTGGAAACGGCTTGGAAACATGAATCGGCAAGCAAACATCCCCGGCGATCTAGTCCATCCCAAGACCGAATCTCGGGTGTTTTCGGTCAGTTCAAACTGAACCGGTCGTTTCGTTTTGCTTTGAATCACCGAAACCCGTTCGCGAACGCGATCATCTTTCAACAGGTCTGCAACAGCGAGTTTGACCAGATCACAGCCGCGTAGTTTGCTATCAATGGCAACGTTGAATAGCGCTAAGTCGCGGAGAAATCCCGCTAGTTCAAGGCGCGCGCGGATTGCCCATACTTGTTTAGGAAGCAGTGGTCGTTTTTGGCCGATGATAAGTCCTTTGTTCCAGGCCTTACGCTTTGAGGTGATTGCAGGAAGTTGGACTTTTGGCATGATTTGCCCTCCAATCCTCCCTCCACGTCCAGACATCAGCACAGCGTTGACACCAAGAGCATAGCATGGAATTTCATGGCCAGGTTCCATCCTTTGCAAGGGTGTCAAATATTTGCGCCATTGCAGCAATTTTCTCGCTGCGAGCGCACGCAGCGTGAAAACGGCACTTCCGCTATGGGCTCCTTGCGGTCATTCTCCGCCTTGCAGCATTCAGCTTGAAAAGTCGCGCGCTCCTTGCCGCTCACGGCCCGAAGTGGTCGTTCAGCTTTCGTCGACCATGCCGCAGTGCGGCCCGTGAGACCGGACTTTCGCTGCACACGCGAAATTGGGATATGGATGAATCGACAGATCGCGAGCTTTCCTCATAGTGACGTTTAGCTAGGTTGCTGACGAAGCATTCGTTTGCAGTTGCTGCTGTTTTCCTGCGCATGACCATGAGCCGACAAGGCGAGCCTCGGGTGCTCTATACCCGAGTCGGCGTTCTGTTTCTGGGTGTGTTTGATAACGACCTAGCGCAATTCCGTGTTGATAGCTATGTTCGCGAAATACTGGTCGATTTTGTCGTAATCAGCGTTGTTGCGATAGCCGCGTTCTCAAATCGAAACACGCGAAGTTAGATAGACCACTGCCGACGTAGGTCATCCAATAAATGCGTCGTTCTCGAGCGTTACACAAGATAGGCAGCATAGGGAGCGGTATCATTCAGGCGGATCATTTCGCGCAGCATACCTTCCATCATCTGAGATTTTCGGATGCTAGCATCAGAATTATTGAAAAGGTTATTCATCTCATGCGGATCGGCGTTGCGATCAAAAAGTTCACCGGTTGCCTGCCCATGCCAAAGCGTTAGACGCCAGTTGTCTTCGATATAACTGCGCGTGCGCAATCCTGTCTCCTGGCCTAGATGCGCGCCGAGTTCGTCCTCTTCAATAACAATGCCATTGCGTGGGTTTTTCACAGTTTCGTTAAGAATATCGGCAAGCGGCAAGCCCTGAAATCCGTTGTAAGGCGCGAGGTTTGCACTGGCGAGGATCATCGCGCCAAGATCGAGGGAGCTACCGTGCAAATTGGTGCGTTTGGGGCCGTCAACGCTGGGATCACTCCAGATGAAAGGCACGCGGATCGCACCTTCATAGTGCAGTCCATGTTTCAACATCAGACCATGATCACCCATGAAATCACCGTGATCAGACGTGAAAACGACAATGGTATTCTCGTTCAAACCAAGCTCATCGATCTGCGCCAACAGCCGCGCGATGGCATCATCTATCATCGTGATCATGCCATAGGTCAGCGCGATCATCTGGCGTGTTTCTGCTTCGCCCGTGCAAAGCGGAAATGGACGTTGCGCTTTGGCGCTACCGCTTGCCTCTTCGGCGCGCAATTTGGTGACATACTCCGGTTCATCCGGATCGCGGGCATGGAAAGACGGGGGCAGTTCTATCTCGTCTGGGTCGTACATGTCGAAGTACTTGCCCGGCGGCGCGAAAGGGTGATGCGGGTCGGTGAAGGAGCAATGCAAAAAGAAGGGCGTATCAGGCGACTTCTCAATGTGATCCGTGATGAAGGCCGCACTTTGCTCAGCGATATAGGTGGTCGGCCACAGCTCTTCGGGTATAGCGCTGCGCCACGTTTGTCGGGCAACTATCGTGTCATCTGGCAGCGCGTTTTTCGGGCCGCGTAGGGCCTCGCCGTCGCCGGCATGCTCGTTCAGCCAAGCCGTGTAATGCCCTTGCGGGCTATCGGCGTGACCATTGGCAAAGCGAACATGCTCAAAGCCATAATAAGAGGCGTTTGGGACGTTTCGGTTTGGCGATTGTTGCCAGAGCTTTCTTTGCTCAATTTCGTAATCTGGGCCAACACGGCGCTCACGCATGGCATCAGACAGCTCTTCCGGCGGAAGGTCGCCGCGGATATCACGCGGCACAATATCACGGTTCTCCAGCGGCATATCTGAAAGGTTTTGCAAATGGCATTTACCAACCATGCCTGTCCGATAGCCCCCCGCACGCAATAAATCGACATAAGTCACTGCATCCAAACTCAAGGGAATACCGTTGTGCCGAGAGCCGTTAACAGTCGGCATACGCCCTGTCATCATCGCAATGCGGTTGGGCATACAAATCGGGCAAGCCACATAGAAGCGATCAAAAATGGTGCCGCGCGCCGCTAGACTGTCAAGAGCAGGCGTATTCACTACCGGATTGCCATAGCAGCCCAGATGATCCGCGCGTTGCTGGTCTGTGGTGATCAGAAGGATATTGGGTCTTGCCGTCATGTTGTTCTCTCAAGGCCACTCGGTCTTTCGTTTCCAGTGTTTGATCTGCTCAGAAAAGCGGGAAATGGCAGGCAACGAAATGTTGATCGCCGATCTCGCGCAACATCGGGATGTCTTTCGCGCATTTGTCTTGAGCATGTGGACATCGTGTTCTGAAGCGACAGCCCGATGGTGGATCAACGGGCGATGGTATTTCGCCCTCTAGAACCCTGCCTGCTCCGTCTGCAACACGTCCTTTTTCAATGGTCGGAATAAGCGCAATGAGACCAGCCGTATAAGGATGAGCAGGTTTTTCGTATATGCTTGTCGAGGTCGCCACTTCGCAAAAACGCCCTAAATACATGACCGCAACGCGATCACTGACGTTTTTAACGACCGCAAGATCATGAGAGATAAACAGCAAAGTCAGACGGTACTGTTCTTTCATGTCTTCAAGCAGATTGAGGATCTGGGCTTGAACAGAGACATCAAGTGCTGACACAGGTTCATCGCAAACGATCAGTTTCGGCTCCATGATCAAGCTTCGCGCGATGCTGATCCGCTGACATTGCCCGCCAGAAAACTGATGCGGTTTTCGATCCATCGCCAGATCTGGATCCATGCCAACGGCACGCAACACCGCTGAAACTTTTTCATATCGTTCTGCGCGTGTACCAATGCCTGCAATGTCTAGTGGTTCCGCAACAATGTCTTTGACCTTACGACGCGGATTTAGCGACGACACAGGGTCCTGAAAGATCGCTTGAAGACGGCGGCGAATGGGGCGCATTTTAACAGAGTTAAGTTCGGTCAACTCAACGTCGTCAAAGCGCACGCTGCCCTTTGTTGGAGCTGGCAATTGCAAGATCGCCCGCGCAACCGTGGATTTGCCACAGCCAGACTCACCCACAAGGCCGAGCGTTTCGCCCTCAAACACCTCAAAGCTAATGTCTGATGCGGCAGCAAATCGTGTGCCCGCAGCCGTATATTCGACCGTCAAACCGTCAACGTCTAGGAGATTTCGAGGGCTCATTCTTGGCGACCTTGGTTAGAAATTATTGGCATTGCGCGGAAACCAGCAAGCGTAGTGATGCGCGCCTGTCTCGTCCGCAACCAGCGGCGGCATCTTTTCTTTGCACGTCTCTTGCGCATAGGGGCATCGTTCGTGAAACCTGCACCCGCTTGGCACATTCAGCAGATTGGGTGGAAGTCCCGGAATAGCATTAAGCCGCGTATGTGGCGGTGCAGCCAGAACCGGCGCTGAATTCATCAGGGCTTCTGTGTAGGGCATAAGTGGGCGGCTCAAAAGTTCCTGCGTCTCGCAATATTCTACGATTTGGCCCGCATACATCACTGCGACTTCATCCGTATATCCAGCAATAACACCCAGATTGTGAGAGATGATGATGACAGCCATGTTCCTGCTGCGTTGCAGGCTGCGCAACAACTCAAGGATCTGGCCTTGCACACTGACGTCCAGTGCGGTCGTCGGTTCATCTGCAATAAGCAGTTTCGGGTCACCCGCAAGGGCGATCGCTATGGCGATCCGTTGGCGCATACCCCCAGAAAGATGCATAGGAAATCGGTCTAGCTGTCTCTCGGGATCGGGAATTCCAACCGAAGAGATGAGGCTGATCGCTTCTTCTCTGGCTTGCTTTCTGCTCATCCCGAGACGCTTGGTGAGCACTTCAGTAATCTGCCTGCCAATCTTCATTACGGGATTAAGAGAGGACATCGGATCTTGAAAGACCATCGCAATGTCGCGGCCTCGCACACTTCGCATGTCTTTACGTGACAGTTCGCGCAGATCTCGCCCCTCAAAGAGCACCTCGCCTTCGTACAAAACCGATCCGTCATGCGGCAGGATATCGATAATCGTGCGCGACAAAACACTTTTGCCGGACCCCGATTCACCAACGATCCCGAGCATCTGCCCACGTTTGATCGAAAACGAAATCCCATCTACAGCCCGCGCAACGCCGCGCGGCGTGACGAAATGGGTGCGCAGATCAGCGACTTCCAACAAAGATTGCTGGTTCTGGTGAGCCGCCGCGTTTTGCGTATCTGTCGTATGCACATCTTGAACCATAAAACCTACAGTCGCCCTCCGCGTGCATTGCTTAAGGAGCGCAGCTTGTCGCCAATGAGATTGAAACTGAGAATGGTAAAGAACATCGCTGCCGCAGGCAGGAAGGTAACATGGGGTGCATAGGAGAGATCCGTATACCCATCCGAAATCATCTTCCCCCAACTTGGGTTGGGCGGCGGTAGACCAACGCCTAGAAACGCTAGAATGCCCTCAATAACGATAACGCGCGACATGCCAATGATCGCCAATGCGAGCACGGGCGCGATAACGTTTGGCAGCAGTTCTTTGATCATAATGCGCATATGCGACGCCCCTTGCGCACGCGCGGCAAGCACGAACTCACGTTCCGCAAAAAGCATGGTGTTTGCGCGCGCGACACGAAGGTCCGCAACCATGCCGAAGAAGCCCAACACCAGTATCATATTAAGCAGGGTTGGCCCGAGAAAGAACAGCACGGCCATGATCGCAATGATGTTTGGAAAGGCCAAAATAGCATCCACAAAGACACCGATGGTGCCATCAACTTTTCCGCGAAAATATCCAGCCCAAATGCCAAAGGTAAGCCCCAAGACCAAACTGATGAACGGCGCGCTAAATGCGATCTGGAGCGATACACGCGCGCCATAAACGATCCTTGAGAGCATATCACGACCAACAGGATCCGAGCCGAGCAGATGCCCCTCGCTCATCATCGGTGCATAAGCATTCCGCAGATTGGTTTTGAGTGGATCCTGAAATCCCAGAAGGTCTGCAAACAACGCGCAGAAAGAGATAATCAAAATCCATGCGGCGGCCATCCAAAAGACAAAGCCAAGCTTGCGTCGCTGACGCTTGGTGCTTTGTGCTGCCATGGAGGCATTCGCAGGATTCGGGGCGGTCATATCGCTCATGCTTTCGCCCCTTGTGATTGCGCGACCCTTGGATCGATGACCGCGTATAAGACATCCACCAGCAGATTGATGCCCACGTAAGCGAGCGCAATGAGCGTCACGCCACCTTGCAGCAGCACAGAATCGCGGTTGTCGATGGCATCAAGCATCAGCTTGCCCATGCCTGGGAGTGAAAAGATTTGCTCAATCACCACAGTCCCGCTGATCAAAAATCCGAACTGCAAGCCAAGCACAGTAATCAGCGTAAAAGAGGATGGACGCAGTGCATGACGGAAAAGAATGTAGTTTGTCGACATGCCCTTGGCGCGTGCCAGAGCGATATAGTCTTCCTGCAAGGTCGTGATCAGATCAACGCGCAAGACGCGCATCAAAACAGGCGCTTCCAGCAATCCGATGACTGTGGCTGGCATGATATAGTAATACAGGTTTTGCCCCAACCCTTCGCTGATAGGGTAATAGCCGCTTGCGGGTAGCCACTAGAGGGCAACTGCGAGCGCAAAGACCAAAAGGATCGCCAATAAAAAGGGCGGCATGGCCACCAAACCAAAGGCAACAGTTCCTATAATTCGGTCTGGCAGTTTGTCCGCTTGAAGGGCGGAATAGATCGCCGCAGGCACGGCGATTACAATGGCAATGATTTGCGATAACACGACAAGTTCGAGTGTGACTGGCAGCCGCTCGATCAACAGCTCCCAAACTGGGGCAATTTGAACGTATGACTCACCGAAATCTCCGCGCATCAGACCAGCAAGCCAGTCGAAGTAGCGCACGAGCATTGGTCGATCGAGCCCGAGTTCTAAGCGCAAAGCGTCGCGGGCTTCGAGAAACCCTTCATCATTGCCTGAATCTGTCGAGCCGCCAAGAATAGCATCCGCCGCATCGCCCGGCAAAATATTGAGCAGCGCGAAACTGGCGAAGGTCACCAGAAAGAAAACAGGGATGACCCGCAGAAGCCTTAGCCGTAGATACTTCATGTTATCGAAAATCCTTGACCCAAAGGAAAGGGCCCGCCTGCGAAACACGGCAGGCCCTCAGTATTGGTTTTACTTGTCCAACCAAACTCTTTGGTACTTCGGAAAGATCGAGAGCGGCTTGATGACGCCCTTCACATGTGGTGCGAAGACAACCGTGACACCGTTTTGCTCCCAAGGCAGAAAGCGCACTTACTCGACCAGCAAACGCTGAAGTTCGCAAGACGCCTCGAGACGCGCATCTCGGCCACGCGCAGCTGTGACGTTGTCAAGCGCGGCATCGATCTCTGGGTCATTGATACCATAGATGTTGGCTTTAGACTTCGAATGGAACGCGTTGCCAACAAGACTTGGATCATGGTTGTCGCCGTAGTTGTGCCACCAGAAATCAAACGATCCAGAAGCCACTGCACGCGCCCATTGTGGGCCGCGACCACCGGGTTTGACTTCAACGTCGATGCCCGCTTCTCTCCAATAGGCCTGATGTGCTTCACCGACACGGATCAAGTCGCGCAATCCAACGATATTGAGGGTTCCGCCAACCGACTTGCCATAATCATCCAGTAAAGCCTGTGCTTTTTCGGGATTGTACTCAGGGAACTCCAACCCTTCACAGTGCCAAGGATGGTTTTCCGAATACATATGTGTCGGCGACTTTACTTCCACCTTCGTCATGACGGCGCCGAGAGCATCACGATCAAGTGCATGAACCATGGCCTTGCGCACACGGATGTCGTCAAAGGGTGGCTTGCTCTGGTTAAAAGCAATACCAAGGCCAGCACTGAAGCTTGCACCCGTCGAGTGGCGCAGACGTTCGTCCTTCTTGGCCACAATCGCCAAGGCTGGCGGAAGCCAGAGATAGTCCTGCTGACCAGCTTGTAGCGACTGCAGACGGCTTAGCTGTTGGTTGATAATCTGCAAATGGATTTCATCCACATGCTGATTGTCTTTGTCCCAGTAGTGTTCGTTCTTTTCTAGAACAACCAAGCTGGTCCGGCGCCATGTCTTGAGCTTGTAAGGCCCTGCGCCAACTGTATCATTGTTGAAAGTCTCACTGTCCTTGTTCGCCTCAAGGTAGCTTTGAGGACGGACCCACCAGACAAGATTGTTCAGCGTCATGATGGTTTTAAAGCCGGGGCTTGGCTCGTCAAAGACGAAATCAACGACATATTTGCTTGGCGCTTCTACGTGGCTCATCCGAGGGCCAAGTGTGCCACGGAAACGATTGCCAAAGTCACTGTTGAGCAAGCGATCAAAATGGGCCTTGTAGTCAGCGGCCACCATTTCTTCGCCATTCGAATACTTTACGCCCTCTCGCAAGGTAACGCGCCAGCGTTTCTAATCGTCCAGAGGTTCTGCTGTGAGACCCGTGCGCGGGACAATTTCAAACGTGTCTGGGTCCATATCAAAGAGGTTTTCGTGCATCGCCTGCATCGCAAACGCGCGCTGACGGCCTGTGATCGGAATCTTGAGGCTGTCAAAGCCACCAATGTCCGCAAGAATCGCGATTTTCAGCGTGCCGCCCTTTTTGGGCGTTTCTGCATAGGCCGATGGGCTGCTTAAGAGCGTCGTAGCGGCAAAGGCCAGCGCCGCTCCGAATACCTTAACCTTCCCAGGTTTTTTATTTATCCGTTTCATTATAGTTTCCTCCCTTATTGTATTGCCCCGATCTAGGTATCCCACGACGCAAACATCACCGATGCTGCGACGACCCTAAATTGGGGCAGTCTGTCATTCTTTCATTCAGTGCACCCCTGTAAACGAGTGAACAAGCATATCACCCCCATGCCACAACAAAGCCCAAAGGCTTGTGAGGAGAGATTGTGATTGCTCCCGGCTCTGGGCAGTCCAGCTCGCAGAGTTTACACAACATACAATCCTCCCAATAGGTCGCCTCAAGCCATTTGGTTTCGCTATTGATCCGCAAAACATCGACCGGACAGGAGCGGATGCAAATGGCGCAGTTGATGCAAAGATCGTAATCAATGTTTACCACGCTAGCGGCGGGCTTTTCTGTCTCGGGCTTTGGTGGTAATTTCTTTGACATAGCTATTTACCCTGCAACATTTTCGGTCTCTGGGATCTGTTCGTTTGGCAACCGCCAGTCGTAACGCTCTTCATAAGGTCGCGACATGTCGGGCTTCCATTCCTCAGGCACAGGCTCTTTTTCGAGCACCATTTCGCCATCTTTCTGGCGAATAAGCACCCAAGCGAGCCAGTCGTCGTCTCGCGATGGCAAGTCCTCTCGATAGTGACAACCACGGCTTTCGGTGCGGAAAAGCCCTGCACGAAGCCGCATCTCAGCGTTGAGGACCATATTGGCGGCCTCATGCACCAAGCGCAGCTCATGGGGATCCGACGCAAACATCTTTGGAACAAGATGATCGCGCATGAATTCAACCATTGCCAGCGTTGCTTGCAAGCGATCGGGATGTTTAATCAACAACACAAAATAGGGCATCATGTAGCTTTGCAGCAGGTTTGTAACCCAGCCCGGAGAAAAGCCGCCTTTGCGTTTCAGTGGCGCAAGAATATGCGCACGGATCTTCTCTATTTCTTCAGGGTCAGCAGACGCGCTTTCGACAGAGACCGCGTATTTACCAGCGCCTGTACCCGCGCGCGCACCCGTCACGGTACAATGTGCTGACGAAAGACCCATCGCGGCATAGGACGCGCCACTGGCCATAGAGCCAAGCGCATCGCCCGCCGCATAGAGGCCCGGCACACCGCTCCAGCCGTCCATATGATGGGTCCAAACACCTTCAGCCTTGTGAATGGACATCCCCAACGCACCGCCGCCAACCAGCGTTTTACCTTCGACGCGATCGCTATCTGGGTGAAACTTCAAAGGGGCTCGGCCAGCGTGGGCCTCGAATTCCAAATCAAGGAACAGCGTGCCGCGTCGCCTGATCTTGTCGCCTTCTGCGTTGGTGATATGCCCTTGAGGCGGGCCTTTGTCTTCGAGCTTTCGACCACCGAACTTGAACTTCCAATTGAAATCCGCTGGTGCGGCTGCATCTGTCGGATGCGGGTCCATGAACTCTTTGCCCGTGATCGCGGCACCCGCACGATAGGCCATCGCATCACCATCGCCTGTCAAAGTATGAACCGGCCAATGCGGGCCTTTCATAGCACTTGCACCTGTCGCCAAGACAACTGCCTTAAATTTGTAAATCGTGAGCTTGTCGTCCTTGCTGCCGAAGCCGATTGCGCCCACCACTTTGCCGTCTTCCATCAGCAAATCGTAGATCATGCGCCGATAGAGGATCTTGACTCCACGCGCCAAACATTGCTCTCGCAGCGCAACTGGGATTGTTGCGGGCTCCATGAAAATGGTTTTCGCAGGGCCTAAATTGCTGGGTTTGCGATAAAGCGTTCCATCGTCGTGTTTGGCGAAATCAATGCCCCATTCGACAAGTTCCAAGTAACGATCATGCGACTCAACCAGACCAGCCTTGGTCCATTCACGGTGGTTCAAATGCTCGCCGACCTGGCCGATCATCTCCATCCACTCATCCAAGTTGTCGCCCCACTCTTCATTAAAGACGAGGAAACTGTCCACATATGGAGATTGGCCCGACCGGCTCATGTAGCCTTTGTCGACAAGAACAACGTTGGCACCAGCATCGGCCGCTTTGATCGCAGCGTACCCGCCAGCGATACCGCCACCGATCACAAGGACATCAGACGTCACGACGCGATCGTTCGATATATCCTCATCAGATTTGGATTGTGACAACCTCGACCCCTCCCAGAGTTTGACAAGCACAATTGAAATTTGTACTGGCTAAATTTCAAAGTTAATATATTAACTTTACCATGACAAATCGCATTCCTCAGTTTCGACCTATCCTTCACGCCGCTCACATGGTGTCTGACGTTCTACGCGAAGAGCTTGCAGATTCTGGCGCGACAGCCGCGCAGTGTCGCGTGCTGGATGTTATCGACCTTCTGGAAAATCCAGTTCCAGCGCGCGTCGGCGAAGCACTTGATCTCACCGCCTCCGCCATGAGCCAGATGGTAAAACGCCTCCGCAAAGCACAGCTGATCGAGCAGTCACGTCGAAAAGAAGGGCGTGCGTATTCAGAACCATTGCTCTTGTCCGAGAAGGGCGAAGCGTTGTTGAAAAATTCGCGGCGCGCTTGGGATGATATGGAAAAACGACTGATCGAGATCGTCGGCGAAGATGCTTTGACGCAGATGTTTCGTACAAGCGTCGACATCATTGAGGGATTGGGATCAAAAACCCCGTTTCCCAAGCATCGTCACTTGTCGACAGATCAAGATGATGCCCAAAATGTTCATGTTTTGAAGCGAGCGAGTGAGAGCCGATGAGCGAAGCCCCAGCAAAACCAGTCCCAACGCTACCTGACGCAAAGACAGTTACGGAGGTGAAGCACTACACCGACCGCCTTTTCTCATTCAAATGCTCGCGCCCCGCGTCGATGCGGTTTCGCTCTGGCGAGTTTGTGATGATCGGCCTTATGGGCGACGTGAATGAGAAGACCGGCAAAGCAAAGCCGCTTTTGCGCGCTTACTCAATCGCATCTCCCTCTTGGGACGAGCAGTTAGAGTTCTATTCAATCAAGGTACAAGACGGACCTTTGACCTCGCGCTTGCAGCACATCCAGCCCGGTGATGAAATTATCCTGCGCCCCAAACCTGTTGGCACACTGGTTCATGACGCACTCCTTCCGGGCAAGCGGATATGGTTCTTTGCCACCGGCACAGGCTTTGCGCCTTTCGCATCGCTGCTGCGCGAACTGCAAACCTATGAAGACTACGACGAAATCATCATCACCCACACATGCCGCGAAGTTGGTGAGCTCACCTATGGACGTGAGCTGATCGAGGCGTTGCAACAAGATGAACTTCTCAACGAAGTGATTGGGGAAGGCTTTTGGAAGAAGATCAAATACTACCCCACAACGACACGTGAAGAGAGCGCGAAGATGGGCCGCATCACTGATCTCATGCGTTCGGGCGAAGCGTTTGAAAATCTTGGCGTTCCGGTCATCAACCTCGAAACTGATCGCGCCATGGTTTGCGGCAACATGGCGTTCAACCTTGAGATAAAGGATATGCTGGAACGCTATGGACTTGAAGAAGGCGCGAATTCTGACCCTAAAACCTATGTGGTTGAAAAGGCGTTTCTTGATTGAGGCTTGGAGTAGCAAACAGCATCTGACAATGGAGCACTATACATGAATATCCTGTTTATCATGGTCGACCAACTGCGCTTTGACTATCTCGGCTGCACAGGACATCCCTCCATCAAAACGCCAAACATCGACGCGCTTGCAGCGCAGGGCGTTCGCTTTGATCGCAGCTATGTCCAGTCTCCCCTATGTGGGCCGTCGCGAATGAGCACGTTGACAGGACGCTATTGCCACAGTCACGGTGCAACGTGGAACGGTACCCCGCTGCGGGCTGGCGAAATGACGATGGGCGATCACTTGCGCGAAGCTGGAATGGACGCAATTCTTTGCGGCAAAACCCATGCCATGCCTGATATGAAGGGCATGAAGCGCCTCGGGATTGACCCAGAGAGCAAGATTGGCAGCAGGATCACGCAAGTTGGTTTTGACGTTTGGGAAAGGATGGACGGAGAATTCCCGCACGGTCTTCCCAACCTAAAAAGCACCTATCAGGATTATTTGCGCGCGAATGGGTATGAAAGTGACAACCCTTGGCATGATTTTGCAAATTCTGGCGAAGATGAAGACGGCAACATCCTATCTGGCTGGCAGCTAAAAAGTTCGAGCGCGCCCGCGAGGATCGACAAGAAACATAGTGAAACCGCTTGGCTGACGAGCCGCGCGATAGATTTTCTGGATCAGGCAAGCGATGACCCGTGGTGTCTGCACCTGAGCTACATCAAACCGCATTGGCCCTACGTTGCACCCGCGCCCTATCACAACATGTATGGACCCGATGACATCCAGCCCGTTGTGCGCTCCGAAGACGAGTTAGAAAATCCGCACCCTGTGTTGGAGGCCTTTCAGAGCAAGCGTGTAGGCAAAGCTTTTTCGCGCGAAGATGTTCGCCAAGCCGTGATCCCTGCCTACATGGGGCTGATCTCCGAGATCGACGACCACATCGGGCGTCTCATGGCGCATCTGGACAAATTGGGCAAACGCGATAACACGCTGATTGTGTTCACCTCTGATCACGGCGATTATCTGGGCGATCACTGGCTCGGCGAGAAGGAACTGTTCCATGATGCCTCCGTACGCGTTCCGCTGATCGTCGTTGACCCCTCCAAAGAGGCTGATGCAACACGCGGCACTGTTAGCGATGCGCTGGTTGAGGCCATTGATTTTGCACCCACCTTTGTGGATTACGCGGGCGGCACGCCGCAAAGTCACATACTCGAGGGGCACTCGCTGCGGCCCTTGGTGCTGGGTCAAACGGAACGCGTCCGAGAGGTTGCGATCAGCGAATATGATTACAGCTTCAAATCTGCGCGCCGTTCCTTGAATCAACCGATCAAGGATTGTAGGCTTGCGATGATCTTTGATGGTCGTTTCAAACTGATCCACGCAGAAGGCTTTCGCCCGATGCTGTTTGATCAAGAGAGCGATCCGAATGAACTGCTCGACTTGGGCGATAACCCAGATCACGCTAATACCTGTGAAAGACTAATGGCAGAGTTAAACGGCTGGTATCGTTTGAACCACAGCAAGACGATGCACTCCGATGCGGACCTCAATGCACGTAAAAACGGTGATTTGAAACGCGGTATCTATCTTGGTTTCTGGGACCAAAATGACATGGACGAAGCCCATCGCTTAGGGGAGACAGGGAATTGACATTGAAGGTTGTACTTAACGTCGAAATTGGAGCGCTGCTGTGACAGATGCGCGTCATGGGCTGAAGCTTTTCGTTTCACCAGGCAGTTGCGCGCGTGTCCCCACGATCGCCCTTGAGGAAATCGGCGCACCCTTTGAGACCGAGCTTCTTCGAATGAACGCGCGGCAACACAAGTCACCGGAATTTTTGGCGATCAATCCCAAAGGCAAGGTTCCGACACTGCTCATTGACGGCGCACCTTTGAGCGAAAACGTAGCAATCCTGACTTGGTTGGCCCGTACATATCCAGAAGCGCAATTGTTGCCTCAGACGACAGACAATCTCGAACTGGCGCGACAGACCGCTGACTTGGCCTTCTTTTCAGGCACCATCCATCCGTTTGTGACATGGTTCGCGCGGCCTCGAAAATTCGCAACAAAGTCTCAAAACGAAACCGAAGTGCGGCAAGCGTCGATCCCGCCAGCAAAACCCTTTTGGACGATGATTGACGCGCGTTTGTCGCGCTCCGAATGGTGGTATGGTGACGAATGGTCAATCGTCGATGGGTATCTATTCTGGACATGGTGGCGCATCGTCGCGTCGGGCTTTCAAGGCGATGCATACTCGAATCTAAAGAGGCATTTCGCGCAAGTTCAAACCCGCCCCTCGGTTAAGCGTGCAATGGATCGCGAAGCCGTGCACATTAGGCAACTGCAATCAGAGGGGCTGTATGAAGCTCCAAATTGAGA
>CAYQZI010000064.1:13809-15386 GCA_964421835.1 uncultured Planktotalea sp. | reverse complement strand
CCCGTAACTAAAGCTTGGGAAGCTGCCGTGATACCTTTTCACCATACCCGCCGCGCAGTTTAAAATACGCATGCGCGCGGAGGGGGTCAAGGGCACTTAAGTGCGGCGACGGCGACGACGGCCTCCTGCATTGTCCCCGCCACCGGTGTTAAAGCTCACCTGCGGCAGTGTCGCGATCTTGCTCAGCTCCGGAAAAAGGTCCGTCTTGTGAGGGATTGCGTTGGCATTGACGAAATGCTCTTGGAATTTCGGCTCGATGGCGGTTTCGACTTTGGTGATTTCGCCCACCGTTTTTTCAATCTGAGCCCGCGCCGCGACATTGCACAAGGCAATGCGCGCGCCTGTGCCCGCGGCGTTGCCAGCGCTGGTGACCTTATCAAGCGGGGCATCGGGGATCATGCCAAGAACCATCGCATGTTTCGATGAAATATGCGCACCGAACGCGCCTGCGAGCACAACGCGGTCAACCGTTTCAACGCCGCGCTCATCCATCAAAAGCCGAGCGCCTGCGTAAAGCGCTGATTTCGCAAGCTGAATTGCGCGAATGTCACCTTGGGTGACGGTGATCACCGGGCCGCCATCGGCGCTGGCATCGTGGATCAGGTAGGAGTGCGTGCGCCCCTCTGGAATGCTGCGCACCGTGCCTGTTTGCGCGGCAGAGCCAATCAAACCGCTTTCATCCAAAAGCCCCGCCATGCGCATTTCTGCTACCGCTTCAATAATGCCCGAGCCGCAAATTCCTGTTATGCCCGTCGTGGCGGTGGCGAGCTCAAAGCCGTGCTCGTCTGACCAAATATCGGAGCCGATCACGCGAAAGCGCGGTTCCTTGGTGTCTGGATTGATTTCCAAACGCTCGATGGCGCCGGGAGCGGCGCGTTGGCCTGAACTGATCTGCGCGCCCTCGAAAGCGGGGCCCGTAGGGGAGGAGCAAGCAAGCACGCGGTCTTTATCACCCAACAAGATTTCAGCGTTTGTGCCAACGTCCACGATCAACACCAGATCATCGGAGGTGCCCGGCTCTTCGGAGAGCGCAACCGCCGCCGCATCCGCGCCCACATGACCTGCGATGCAGGGCAAAATGTAAACGCGCGCGTTATCGTTCATGGAATGCAAATCCATCTCGCGCGCATCAAGGCTTATGGAGCCGGACGTGGCCAGCGCAAAGGGTGCTTGGCCCAGCTCAACCGGATCAATGCCAAGCAGCAAGTGATGCATAACGGGATTGCACACAAAGACGGTTTCGAAGATGGCATTTGGATCAATCGCCGCTTCTGTGGCGATGCTTTCCGTTAGACCATTGATCGCAGTGCGCACGGCAGCCGTCATTTCCACATCGCCGCCGGGGTTCATCATGACATAGGACACCCGGCTCATCAGGTCTTCGCCAAACCGAATTTGCGGGTTCATCAAGCCAGAAGAGGCAATGACTTCGCCGCTCACCAAATCGCACAGATGCGCGGCAATCGTGGTAGAGCCCAAATCGATGGCGAGACCGTAAAGACCGCCCTCATAAAGCCCAGGCCAAACATCTAAAATGCGCGCATGGCTCTCGTCGTGCGCCTTGTTCAGCGCGACGG
>CAYQZI010000064.1:0-13709 GCA_964421835.1 uncultured Planktotalea sp. | reverse complement strand
CTGCGCCCTGTTTTCAAGCCGCGTTTGTCATCATAGCGTTGCTCGACGGAATTCCACGCGGACAGCGCATCGGTGTGCGCGGTGACGCCATGTTTGGGAAATTCACCAAAAGACGGCGTGATCTGGCATTTCGAGCAAATCCCCCGCCCGCCGCACACACTATCAAGATCGACACCAAGTTGGCGCGCAGCAGTCAGAACAGGGGTTCCAACAGGAAAATACCCGCGTTTGCCAGAGGGCGTAAAGACGACGAGTGGATCAGCAGACATGAAGAGCACCTGAATTTTGAACTGTTTGAGCGGAACATAGGGCGCATCTGCGAAAGGCTAAAGCGGTGTAACGTCACAAAACGCGTTAAGAGCGTCTTTTTGAGGCGCGTTCAGGCAGGTTTGCACAGACGCATCACATATAAATGCAGCATGCAGCGCGGATGGGGACTTTCAACACGCTTAAGCGGTTGTTAAGCATTAACGTGCAGCCGATAAGTTGCAAAATGCTTTCTAAGGTCCAATCCTATGTCCACAACGCCGCAAGACCCCTCGCAGCCCGAAGCGCGCCTTGAGTTTTGGCGCCGCACACCGCCGGCGTTGTTCCCGTCATTGATGGGGTTGTTCGGACTTGGGCTTGCATGGCGTGCTGCCTCAGATTTTGGGCCATTCGCGATAACGCCTTGGATTGGCAATGTTATTTTGCTGATCGCGTGCTTGCTTGAGCTGTTTATCCTGTCATCCTATATTTCCAAAGTCAGCTATCGCCCAAGCGTTGTGCGCGATGATATGGCCAGCGTTCCGGGGCGGGCAGGGGTGTCGGCGATCACAATCAGCGTGATTTTGTTTGCGGCGGCCCTCGTGCCCTATTCACCCACCGTTGCCAGCGCTGCGCTTTTCATAGCTTTGCCGATCCATTTGTTTACCACGGTGTTGGCATTAGCGATCATGTCGCGCACCGAAGGCGGGCTGGTGGTTTCGCCCGCTTGGCATCTTAGTTTTGTCGGCTTAATTGTTTGCTGCCTTGTGGCGGTGCCGCTTGGATACATCGGCCTTGCCAAGGTGATTTTTGCGATCACGTTCTTAGCATCTTTGATCATTTACGCCGTAAGCCTTATTCAAATGAGCAAGGCGGAGATGCTAGCGCCGATGCGTCCGATGTTGGTTATTCATCTTGCCCCGCTTAGCCTGTTTGCCACCACGGCGGCGCTTTTGAACGCGCCGAAGCTCTCGCTCTTTTTCGCGGCGCTGGCGATTGGGGCTGCTGGCGTTCTTCTGAGCGCTGTACGCTACTTGATCGCCTCTGGGTTTTCGCCGCTTTGGGGCGCTTTCACCTTTCCAATCGCCGCGCTGAGCGTCGCTCTTTTCTCGATCAGCGCAAGCGTTAGTGCCTTTGCATGGCTCGCATTGCTGCCCTTGATCTTGGTGAGTGTTTTGACGCCCGTCATCTTGGTGCGCGTCCTGATCATGTGGGCCAGCGGGGCATTGGCGATAAAAACCGGCGCGGCAACCGCATAAAGCGCTCGAATAGCTGCGGAGCGCTCTTTCCATTCCCGCAAAGCCGTGAAATAGGAAACTGCCAAACGTCCCTCCCAAGGAGAACTCTGATGGAGATTCGCGAGGCCCTTACTTTTGATGATGTGCTACTGGTCCCCGGGGCCTCGAACGTGCTGCCCAGCACGGCCGATACACGTACATTTGTGACCAAATCAATCGCTCTCAATATTCCGCTGCTCAGCTCTGCAATGGACACGGTTACCGAAAGCCGCATGGCTATTACAATGGCGCAAGCGGGCGGCATGGGCGTTATTCACAAGAACCTTGATGTGGATGCCCAGTCCCGCGAGGTGCGCCGCGTCAAACGGTTTGAAAGCGGCATTGTTTATAATCCTGTGACATTGCGTGTTGATCAGACTTTGGAAGATGCCAAAGCTTTGGTTGCTCGATATAATTTCACAGGATTTCCTGTTGTCGATCCAGATGGCCGTGTCGTGGGAATCCTGACCAATCGTGACATGCGTTTTGCGAGCTCTGATGACACGCCTGTACATGCGATGATGACCACAGAAAACCTTGCCATGCTCGCCGAGCCAGCGGATCTGGAAGAAGCCAAAAGCCTCATGCGCGCGCGACGCATCGAAAAGTTGCTGGTGCATGACGGCAAGGGTCTTTTGACGGGGCTTTTGACGCTGAAAGACACCGAACAAGCCGTGTTGAACCCCACAGCATGTAAGGATGATTTGGGACGTTTGCGCGTTGCTGCGGCCTCATCCGTCGGGGATTCTGGTTTTGAGCGCACGCAAGCCTTGATCGATGCGCAGGTTGATATTGTGGTGATTGACACAGCCCATGGCCATTCTGCGGGCGTGATCGAAGCTGTTAAGCGCGCCAAGGCGATTGCAGGGGATGTGCAAATCGTTGTTGGCAATGTGGTAACGGCTGATGCCACGCGAGCGCTGATTGATGCAGGTGCTGACGCTGTGAAAGTCGGGATTGGCCCCGGTTCGATTTGTACAACGCGCATGGTTGCAGGTGTTGGAATGCCGCAAATGACGGCGATTGTTGAATGCGCCAAAGCGGCTGGCGATGTGCCGATTATCGCGGATGGCGGGATCAAGTTTTCTGGTGATTTTGCAAAGGCGATAGGGGCGGGTGCCAGTTGCGCAATGGTTGGCTCTATGGTGGCTGGCACAGATGAAAGTCCCGGAGAAGTTATTCTATATCAGGGGCGTAGCTTCAAAAGCTATCGCGGTATGGGAAGTCTTGGCGCGATGGCGCGTGGCTCTGCGGACCGTTATTTCCAAAAAGATGCGGCCAGTGACAAGCTGGTGCCAGAAGGAATTGAGGGCCAAGTGCCCTACAAAGGGTCTGCGAGTGCGGTTGTGCATCAGCTTGTCGGCGGGCTCCGCGCGGCGATGGGCTATACGGGCTGTGCGACGATTGAAGAGATGCGCCAGAATTGCAATTTTGTGAAAATTACGGGGGCGGGATTGAAAGAAAGTCATGTGCATGATGTTCAAATTACCCGCGAATCTCCGAATTATCGCATTGGCTAGAGGTGCATCATGACCCCGGGAGCACGCGTTTCGGCGGCCATTGAGTGTTTGGATCAGATATTTGAAGGCACGCCTGCGGAAAAAGTCTTGACCCGTTGGGCGCGTGGGTCTCGCTTTGCAGGTTCCAAAGACCGCGCTGCGGTGCGCGATCATGTTTTTGATGCTCTACGGCGGCGTAACACTTGCGCGCAAATCGGCGGTGCGCTTACGGGGCGCGGAGTCATGATTGGTCTTATCCAGGTTTTGGGCTGCGCGCATGATCAGCTTTTTTCCGGGGAAGGGCATGCCCCTGCTCCGCTAAGTGTGGTTGAGGCGGATCACCTGGAGAGCATTGGCAGGGACGCGCTTGGTAAAGAAGCGGCACAGTTTGCTCTTGGGGAAGAGCCATCTTTTGCTTGGGATATGCAAGAGTGGTGTATCGAAAAGTTAACGCAATCTCATCCTAAAGTGGCCTTTCAAATCGCTCAGACCTTGCAAGAGCGCGCGCCTGTTGATCTTCGTGTGAATCTAAAAAAAGCAACACGAGACTCAGCGATAAAGGCTCTTGCGGATGATGGGATAGAATGCAGCGCCCTTCCAGAGGTTGTTACCGCGCTTCGTGTGCAAAGCAATCCGCGCAAAGTGAAAAACTCCGATGCTTACCTTACTGGTTTGGTCGAGTTGCAAGACGCCGGAAGCCAAGCATTAGCTCTGGCGCTACCATTGGATGGATGCCGAAAAATCCTCGATTATTGCGCAGGTGGGGGTGGGAAGTCGCTGGCCATGGCGGCGCGCAGCTCAGCGGCGATATATGCAATCGATTCCAATTCAACCCGAATGAAAGACATCCCCGCGCGTGCGGCGCGTGCTGGTGTTGAAATTGGTTGTTTAGATAGCTCAAGTCTTCATAAACAAGCGCCCTTTGATTTGGTTTTGTGTGATGTGCCATGCTCTGGATCCGGGTCTTGGCGGCGAAGTCCGGATGCCAAATGGCGGTTGTCTGAAACGGATTTTTACGACCTCCTTAAAGTTCAGTCTGAGATATTGCAGCGGGCCAGCTGTCTGGTGACTCCTGATGGATATTTGTGCTTCGCGACTTGCTCTCTTTTTTCAGAGGAAAATGAAGACCAAGTTAATGCGTTTCTGGAAAGTGCATCGAATTTTGAATTGATCTTCCAAAAATCTTGGACACTTTTAGATCACTGTGACGGCTTTCATCTTTCCGTCATGCAACTTAAAGAAACGTAAAACGCCTTTAAATTGCAATTTTGACGGAATTCATCTAGTGTTAACACATTCGCTTTACCTGTCGGCAAAGCATGTGCACGGGAGCGTTTCGTGATTGAAACCAACGCAAAGCAATTGGAAACTACGGTTCCGCCCTTGTTTTTGTGGGGGGTGACGGTTGTTGCGCCTATTTTGGCTGGAGGTATCATTTATCTAGCGGCTATCATGAATGACAAAATCTTAGCGATCGCGCTCGTCGCAGTTTCTTTTGTTATCTTTCTCTTTTGGCTTGAATCTGTTTTGAAACGTAGGAGTTCAGTAGAAAAGTCGGATGAAACGCTTGTTATCAAGCAACACTATGAGGCCGATTTACTACCGGCCGTGCTGTGTTCACACGACGGCAGGATTGTTTGGCGCAACGCTGAAGCCGCCAAAATCGACTCCTCGCATCAAACTGTTTCGGAGTATTTTCAGCTCATCCTGCCTAATGCACGCTCGGCTGTATCGCGCATCGCTCAACAAGCCGGGATTAGGCGCAGTTTTACTGAAAAACTAAGCGGCGTCGGCGGCAATGTAGAGATTCAAGCAAGGCTTCTGACGAAGCATCATCTTTGGCGCTTTAGAATTCAAACGTGTGAAACCTCTCCCTCGCAAGCAGAGGAGGCGATGTTAACTGTTGCTCGAAACGGAACTGTCCTCTTCATGAATCCGGCAGCCCGCGTGCTAATCGGATCTCGCGTGACCTCATTGGATCGGCTTTTTGCAACGAATACGCCGCTTTCTGGCCAAGCCCAAAGCCTTCAAACCAGCTCAGGAAAGATAGACGTTTTGGTCGATGTTCGGCACCTTACCGCCGAGCGATCTCACGTCTTTTTGCGGCCTGTTTCTCAAAGACAAAGTAACGACGTAGCGTCTCTTGAAGATCTGCCGATCCCTTTGTTATTTTTAACTGAAAAGGGCGTGATCAACGATGCAAATAACGCCGCATTAACGCTCCTCGGGTACTCAAACCTTCATAGAAAAAAAGTATCGGACGTTTTTGAAAGCAACGGGATAACGATTGGCGAGTGGATTCTGGAAGCAAGCGAAGCCAAAACATCGATTAATGCCGAGTTTCTTAGAGTAAAAGGCGCAAAAAAGGAGACCTTTGTACAAGTCGCGCTGAAATCTGTTGAGCAAAGTTCGGGTGCGTCTTTGGTTGCTGTGCTGACAGATGCGACTAAGCTGAAATCCCTCGAAGCCCAGTTTGTTCAAAGTCAAAAAATGCAAGCAATTGGACAACTTGCAGGCGGCGTCGCACATGATTTCAACAACTTGCTTACGGCGATTTCAGGGCACTGTGATTTAATGCTGCTGCGTCATGACCCTGGCGATCAAGGCTATTCAGATCTGATGCAAATTCATCAAAATGCAAACCGCGCAGCCGGTTTGGTAAGCCAGTTGCTGGCTTTTTCGCGAAAACAAACGCTTCAACTCGAAAAGCTTGATCTGCGAAATACTCTTTCCGATTTAACGCATCTTTTGAATAGGTTAGTTGGCGAAACAGTCACATTGACATTGACGCACGACCCTGCGCTCCGCGCCGTTCGCGCAGACAAGCGGCAACTAGAGCAGGTGATTATGAACCTTGTGGTGAATGCGAGAGATGCAATGCCACAGGGGGGCGAAATCAAAATCCAAACAGAAGATCAAACGTTAACGGAACCGCTTAAGCGGGATCGTGTAACTGTTCCTGCGGGCGACTATATCATCGTAAGGGTCAGCGATGAAGGTGGCGGCATCGATGAAGATGCGTTGCAGAAAATCTTTGAACCTTTTTATACGACCAAACGCGTTGGAGAAGGGACAGGACTCGGGCTTTCGACGGCTTATGGTATTGTGAAACAAACTGGCGGCTTCATCTTTGCCGATAGTGAAGTTGGCCAAGGCACTTGTTTTTGGTTGCTTTTCCCCGCATGCGAAAAAACGGGCTTTCATGAGAAAAAATCCATTGATCAATGTATGCCCAAAGCAACGGAACTTTGCAGCGGCGTTGTTTTGCTCGTCGAAGATGAGGCACCCGTTCGCGCCTTTGCCTCGCGCGCATTAAGCATGTGTGGTCTCGACGTCGTTGAAGCCGACAGCGCGGAAGCTGCATTAACTCTTCTCGAAGACGAAAGTTTGCAGATCGACATTTTTGTTACCGATGTCGTAATGCCAGGCATGGATGGTCCGACGTGGGTCCAAAAGGCTATGAAGCAAAGGCCAAATGTTAACGTTGTTTTCATTTCCGGCTATGCTGAGGGGGCCTTTAAGGGACAAAGCCCGCTCTTGTCCAAATCGGTCTTTCTGCCTAAACCCTTTTCTCTCGCAGAACTCACATCAACGGTACAGTCTCAGCTAAGCGTTTGAATACTGTTCCAAAGATCGAACTCATCGGACATTTTTCGCCTGAACCGTTCTTCGATATTTGTGGAAAGTTTCGGTGCTTTTTGCGCGGTCACGTTTAACTTTTCAAAAGTTAATGTCTGCCTAAAGCGGTCTTCCAAAAAACCGACCCAACCTGCCGTGTCTTCGTACTTGAATAAGTGGTCGACTTTTGTTCCGTTTGGTCTTGGTTCCAAAAACTTGACTTGAGATCCGACATTAGCAAAAGCTGGGCGATCACCTTTCATGTAAGCCAAAACGAAATCGTCAAACGTCACATTTGCGGTTGAGTTTGGCCTGCCGTCCAGAAACGGCCGTTGCCGATAGGCATACCAACTTGCCAGCCAGCTGATCGGCTCTCTCATCATCGCAAAAGTTTCCATCTCGGCTTTGCAGGCCTTCTCAAACATCGGGCGAAAGAATCTGTTGTATCGATAAACAGGGGCGTGTTTTAGCTCGGGCGGATCCGAGACTATCATTGAAGCTTTGCTCGATAGCGCAGCTTCGATCGCAGTTGTTCCCGTCTTCGGGACGGACAGAACAACCAATTTTTCCTTCCAAAACACAAGCATACAAGATTCTTCCAAAGATCATGTGCATCTAAACCGAATTTTAACCGATCTGGTGGAATGTACCAGAATGAAGATTTAACTTGATTTGTTCCCGCTTTGCCCCCAAATGGAACGAATATAGAACATGCGAACCGATTGCTGCGCCCTGCGGCATATGAAATAAGGAAGCAGAAACAATGGCAACGGCAGATTTATTGACCATGAGCAGCAAAGCAACAGCAGACAAGCAAAAGGCGCTCGACAGCGCATTGGCGCAAATCGAACGCCAGTTTGGCAAGGGTTCGATCATGAAACTGGGCGACGAAAATGCCGTCCAACAGATCGAAGCGACATCAACTGGCTCGCTCGGGCTTGATATCGCGCTTGGTATCGGGGGCCTGCCAAAAGGGCGCATCGTTGAAATATATGGCCCGGAAAGCTCTGGAAAGACCACCTTGACCCTTCATACGGTTGCAGAAGAGCAGAAAAAGGGTGGAGTTTGTGCCTTTGTCGATGCCGAGCACGCGCTTGATCCGCAATACGCGAAAAAGCTTGGGGTTGATCTGGACGAACTTCTTATTTCGCAGCCCGACACGGGCGAGCAAGCTTTGGAAATCGTCGATACTTTGGTGCGCTCTGGTGCAGTGAACATGATCGTCGTTGATTCTGTCGCCGCATTGACACCAAAATCCGAGCTTGAAGGCGATATGGGTGATAGCAGCGTTGGCGTGCATGCGCGTCTTATGAGTCAAGCGATGCGAAAGCTGACAGGCTCAATCAGCCGATCCAACTGTATGGTGATCTTTATCAACCAAATCAGGATGAAAATTGGCGTCATGTTTGGCTCGCCAGAAACGACGACGGGCGGAAATGCGCTAAAATTCTATTCTTCGGTACGTCTTGATATCCGCCGAATTGGCGCGTTGAAGGACCGTGATGAAGTTGTTGGCAACGCAACCCGTGTGAAAGTTGTGAAGAACAAAGTCGCGCCGCCGTTCAAACAAGTTGAATTTGACATTATGTATGGCGAGGGAATTTCCAAGATGGGCGAGTTGCTGGACTTGGGGGTCAAAGCTGGGATCGTGGACAAATCCGGCTCGTGGTTCAGCTATGGCGACGAGCGGATCGGGCAGGGGCGCGAGAACGCAAAGACTTTCTTGAAAGAGAACACCCGGATTTCCTATGAAATCGAGGATAAGATCCGCGCGTCGCATGGGCTCGATTTTGAAATGCCAAAAGAAGAGCAAAAAGACGACGATGATATTCTCGAAGGGTAAACGTCTTTCGGTGATCTGACCTGGAAAGCGCTGCCCTTTGGTGGCGCTTTTTTGTTTTTGTATGGAAACGCCCTCTGAATAGATCGACCTGTGGACAGCGGCTGGATGGGAAGGTATCTCAAAGCCAACGCAAATTCGGCCCAAAAGGCAGACGTCCCATGGCAAGTCTCAATGATATTCGATCCACATTTCTAAACTACTTCGAAAAACAAGGGCACGCGATTGTCGCGTCAAGCCCATTGGTGCCGCGCAATGATCCGACATTGCTTTTTGCGAATTCGGGAATGGTGCAGTTTAAGAACTTGTTTACCGGTTTGGAAACCCGTGATTATGCGCGCGCCACAACGTCTCAAAAATGTGTGCGCGCGGGTGGTAAACATAATGATCTTGATAATGTGGGGTATACTGCGCGCCATCACACGTTCTTCGAAATGCTTGGAAACTTCAGTTTTGGCAATTATTTCAAGGCCGAAGCGATAGCCTATGCTTGGGAGTTGCTGACCGAAGAGTTCCAAATCCCCAAAGATAAGCTTTTGGTGACTGTCTATCACACCGATGACGAAGCCGCGAACATTTGGAAGAAAGTTGCCGGTCTCAGCGATGATCGCATCATCCGTATTGCTACGGATGACAACTTTTGGCGCATGGGGCCGACGGGACCTTGCGGACCTTGCACAGAAATTTTCTTTGATCACGGCGAGCACATTTGGGGCGGACCTCCCGGTAGCCCGGAAGAAGACGGCGATCGCTTTATCGAAATCTGGAACATCGTTTTCATGCAAAACGAGCAGTTCGAAGATGGCTCAATGACGCCGCTTGAAATGCAAAGCATTGACACTGGAATGGGGCTCGAGAGAATTGGTGCGCTTTTGCAGGGCAAACACGACAATTACGACACGGATTTGATGCGCTCTTTGATAGAGGCGAGCGCAGATGCAACCAGCGTTGACCCCGATGGTTCAACGAAAACGCACCACCGTGTGATTGCGGATCATCTGCGCTCGACCTCTTTTCTGATAGCTGATGGGGTCATGCCTGCGAATGATGGCCGCGGCTATGTTTTGCGCCGTATTATGCGCCGCGCGATGCGTCATGCGCATTTGCTTGGGGCGAAGGATCCGCTGATGCACCGTTTGGTTCCCGCTCTTGTGCGGCAAATGGGAGCCGCTTTTCCCGAGCTCGGGCAGGCTCAAGCGTTGATTGAAGAGACGCTGCGTCAAGAAGAAACTCGTTTCAAAAAGACGTTGGATCGTGGGCTTAAGCTGCTGGATGATGAGCTTGTTGGCTTGCCAGAGGGGGATGTCTTTTCTGGCGAAGCGGCGTTCAAGCTTTATGACACCTATGGCTTTCCGCTTGATCTAACCCAGGATGCGCTGCGCGAAAAAGGGCGCGCAGCGGATGTCGAGGGCTTTAACAAAGCGATGGATGCGCAAAAAGCCAAAGCGCGCGCGGCCTGGTCCGGCACGGGCGAGGCGGCAGATAGCGCGATCTGGTTTGATATCGCGGATAGCTATGGCACCACGGATTTCCTTGGCTATGACACCGAAACGGCCGAAGGTCAGATTGTAACGCTGGTTCAAGACGGCGCTGAAACGGCAAGCGCGAAAGCGGGCGACGAGGTGCAGATCATTCTGAACCAAACTCCGTTTTACGGTGAAAGCGGTGGTCAAGTCGGGGATCAGGGCGTCATTAAGACGGACACTGGAATGGCACATGTGAGCGGCACGAGCAAAAGCCAAGGCGTTTTCATTCATACAGCGACGGTCAAAGAGGGCGAAATTACCAAGGGCAGCGCTGCGGTTCTAGAAGTCGAACATGCGCGCCGAAATGCGATCCGCGCCAATCACTCGGCGACACATTTGCTTCACGAAGCGTTGCGCGATGCACTTGGCGAGCATGTGGCGCAGCGTGGCTCATTGAATGCGGAAGACCGTCTGCGTTTTGACTTTTCTCATGGAAACGCGCTGAGTCTTGACGAAATCAGCCGTGTCGAGCGCGATGTGAACAGCTACATTCGCCAAAATGCCAGTGTCGAGACGCGGATTATGGCGCCTGATGATGCGCGCGCGCTTGGTGCGCAGGCGCTTTTTGGTGAGAAATACGGCGACGAAGTGCGTGTGGTTTCTATGGGTGTGCTCGCGGGGTCTGGCAAGGGTTCGCAGGGCGATACCTATTCGCTAGAGCTTTGCGGCGGTACGCATGTGCGTCAAACTGGCGATATCGGAGCGTTTGTTTTGCTAGGCGATAGTGCGTCTAGCGCGGGGGTGCGCCGGATCGAGGCGCTGACCGGACAGCCCGCATTGGACTATTTGCGCGGCCAAGATACGCGCCTTGCAGAAATTGCGCTTGATTTGAAAGCACCTGCCGCCGATGCGCCTGCGCGTGTCAAAGCGCTGCTTGAAGAACGCAAAGCGCTAAGCAACGAAGTGGCACAGCTGCGCCGTGAACTTGCAATGTCGGGCGGCAGCGGGCAGGGCGGCTCTGAGGCTGAAATGGTGAATGGCATCAATTTCGTCGCTCAAGTTCTCTCCGGCGTGTCGGGCAAGGATCTTCCTGCACTGATTGACGAGCACAAAGCGCGCATCGGCTCGGGCGCTGTTGTGTTGATTGCGGATGCTGGTGGCAAAGCGGCAGTGGCCGCGGGCGTGACAGAGGATTGCACGGGCAAGATCTCTGCTGTTGATTTGGTGAAGACCGTCGTCGCAGAGCTGGGCGGCAAGGGCGGCGGTGGGCGCCCTGACATGGCTCAAGGCGGTGGCAAAGATTTCAGCAATGCGGAGGGGGCAATGTCCGCCGCTCGCAAACTATTGGAGGGGTAGACCATGCCGACAGCACTTTGGATCGCCAACGTTCATGTCACAGACGACAGCGCCTATAAAGAGTATGCCAGCCGCGCGACAGGCGCGATTGCTGATCATGGCGGTGTGTTTCTGGCGCGCGCCGGCAAGTATGAGCAACTCGAGGGGCGTGATCGTGCGCGCAATGTGGTGGCGCGCTTCCCGTCATTGCAGGCGGCACATGATTGCTACCACTCGCCAGCTTATCAAGCAGCGCTTGAATTCGCGCGCGGTGCATCAGAGCGCGATCTCGTGATTGTTGAAGAGGCCCCGCTCTAGGCCAAATTTTGCCAAAATATGCCATGGCACCGGCATTTCTTTGCCGGTGCTTTGCGTTCTAGGATTAAGCTCAATCCACAAGCACCACAAAGTGAGGTGCTGTGATGACGATAAACACTGTTCATTCCAAAGCGATTCGCCGTTTCAAATTCGGTTCCCCATTAAAAAAGTGAACAATCTTAACAGGATAGATTGACTGTTTCGCGCCCTTCACAAGTGCGCCTTTTTTCACGTTTCAACCTGTGGATAAAACTGATGCGTAAAAAACACATCTTTTCATGATAGCAAGTAAAATAAGGGCTTTTGGTTAATTGCCAGCCCAAAAATGCTGATCGCTGGCTAGCTGCTGCAAGTTTCTTTGCGTTAGGTTTTTCCTACGTGAAGGTTAACCTGGAGGAAATTTCATGAAAAAGACACTAGTTACAGCAGTCGTAGCAGCAATCGGTTTCGCAGCGCCAGCGATGGCATGGGAAGGCACAACAGTTGCTTGCTTCGACAAGCACCTTATCCCAGCAAAGTACTCTGCAACAAAAGTTCTCGTTAAAGCGGGCAAGTCCCAGTACGAGCACCGCAATGGCCGCATCGAGCTTGTTGCGTACCCACCAGTGTACAAAGAAGTAAAGACAAAGACAGCTGACGCGCACTATGTAATGCGTGAAGTGATGTGCAAAAAGTGGTAAGAAATACGCTCTAACGCCCTTGGGCAATTGAGCATTTCTTCAAGCGCGAGGTTTCGGCCTCGCGCTTTTTTGTGTCCGTCGTTAAGGCATTCAAGAGAATTTTCACTTAGTTAACTATAAACACATTTAAAACACGAACTATCCAAACTCTTGACGCGATAGATTGGTGAAACGCTCCTGCCTTAGTTGAGCATTTATTGGAGTGTTACAAAATGAAAAAGACCCTTTTAACAGCAGTTATCGCAGCAATTGGTTTCGCAGCGCCAGCAATGGCATGGGAAGGCAAAACAGTCGCATGCTACGACAAAGAGCTGGTTCCAGCGACATACCACTACACAAAGCATCTGGTTAAGGGCGGCAAGTCCCAGTACGAGCACCGCAATGGCCGCATCGAGCTGGTTTCCTACCCACCTGTTTACCGTCAGGTTGCGACCCTGAAGACAGGCGCACACTACGTGATGAAAGAAGTGATGTGCAAAAAGTGGTAATCACTTTGCGTGCGCTTTAGGTCGCACACACAGCATATAGAAAAGCGCGAGGGGTCAAATCCTCGCGCTTTTTTCGTTTTCCAATGTCTTTGGCGCTTAACCCGCGCGCGATTGGCGCTTGCGCTCATGTGGATCAAGATAGCGCTTGCGAAGGCGCACAGCGTTTGGCGTCACTTCTACCAGCTCATCATCGTTAATGTAGGCAATCGCTTCTTCGAGGCTGAGTGTCACAGGCGTTGTCAAACGCACCGCCTCATCCGTACCAGAAGCGCGCACGTTGGTCAGTTTCTTCCCCTTGAGCGGGTTTACCTCAAGATCGTTTTCACGGCTGTGTTCGCCAATGATCATACCTGTGTAGACGTCGGTTTGCGCGCCGATAAACATTTTACCGCGATCTTCCAAGTTCCACAGCGCAAAGGCTACAGATTGCCCTTTCTCCATCGAAATCAAAACACCAGCGCGACGGCCAGGAATTGGACCTTTATGCGCCGCCCAGCCATGGAACACGCGGTTCAGAACACCCGTGCCGCGCGTATCCGTCAGGAATTCACCGTGATAGCCGATCAAGCCACGTGATGGCACATGCGCGATAATGCGTGTTTTGCCTGCACCAGCAGGGCGCATCTCGACCAATTCGCCTTTGCGCGCGCCTGTGAGTTTTTCGATCACCGCACCGGAGTATTCATCATCCACGTCGATTGTGGCTTCTTCAACCGGCTCGACGCGTTCGCCGTTCTCGCCTTCCTTCATGATCACCTGTGGGCGCGAGATCGACAGCTCAAAGCCTTCGCGACGCATGTTTTCAATCAAGACACCCATTTGCAGTTCGCCACGACCAGAGACTTCAAACGCTTCGCCGCCCGGTGTTTCACCGATCTTAATCGCGACGTTGCTCTCTGCCTCTTTCATCAGGCGATCCCGAATGACGCGGGATTGTACCTT
>CAYQZI010000063.1:12935-15587 GCA_964421835.1 uncultured Planktotalea sp. | reverse complement strand
CATTTGCATTTTGGCTCTAATGTTTTCCTTTCTGGCCCTGCGGTTGTCCCCGATGAGGTGGTCGCGCGCGATCCTGATGCACAGTGGTTCTTTACCGTAGAGCTGAGCGGTGAGACGGCGCATTGATGCGCCTTGCTTGACAGGGCGTCCTGCCCTGGGCGAAGAGCAAGCAACCAAGGAGAGCACTATGCCCGAATTTCTGTTTCCGCCGCGCCCGAACCCGTCAATCGAAGTTGTTGGCGAAAGCGCTGTTTTTCCAATCAACCGAATTTTCTGTGTGGGCCGCAACTACGTGGCCCATGCCATCGAAATGGATGTGGTGCCAGATTATGAAGCACCGTTTTATTTCACCAAATCCCCCGCGCATACGATTCTAAGCGGCAGCGAAACGCCCTATCCTTTGAGGACACAGGATTGCCATCACGAAATGGAATTCTCTGTTCTGATTGGTGCGCCAGCGTTTCAAGTCTCCGAGGACGAGGCGATGCAGGTGGTTTATGGCTATTGCGCGTCTTTGGATATGACGCGGCGCGACTTGCAAGCGGCGTCAAAAGCGAAACGGCGTCCTTGGAGCACGGGTAAAGACTATGAGGACAGCGCTGTGTTTGCACCGGCCAGCAAAGCCGCTGACTTTGGCGAGATTGACGCGCAGCGGATCACCTTAACGGTGAACGGCGAAATGCGCCAAGAAGCAAGGCTTGCCGAGCTGATCCATTCGGTGCCTGCGGTGATCGCGGATCTTTCGAAACTCTATCACCTCTGCGCTGGCGATGTGATCATGACAGGCACGCCTGCGGGGGTTGGTCCTGTGGTGAAAGGCGATCAATTACACGGCGAGATTGACGGGCTTGCACCCTTGGATTTGAAGATCACCTAGGACGTTTTCCGCTGCGCGTTGATCGCATCCTCGACCTCGCGCAGACGATCTTTGCCAAAGAACATCTCGTCACCCACATAGAAGGTCGGCATTCCGAAGGCGCCGCGTTCAACGGCGCTTTGGGTTGCTTCGAAAAGCTGGGATTTTACCGCGTCGGCACTTGTTTCTTCAAGCAATTTGGTGCCCTCGAAACCATGCTGCTCGAGCGCCTTTGCGGCTGTTTCAGGATCGCCAACGTTGATCTGATCCTCCCAGGCCATTTGCATTCCCGCGTCGACAAAAGCGCGCAAACCCCCGCTCGATTGCATGATCATCGCGGCGCGCATCAGAAAGACCGTGCGCAGGGGAAAATTGGGATTAAAGCGAAAATCAACCATATCATGCCGCGCGATGAAGCGCTGAAACTCCATCCGATCATAGGCGATTTTATTTGCCACATCCGCGTTCTTTTGCATCGGCGATTGATTGTTCGTCGCGTTAAAGATGCCGCCTAAAAGACAAGGCACATAGGTAAATTCGACGCCTGTGCGCTGCTCAATCCCGGGGATCATTTTATGGGCGAGATAGGCGTTCGGACTGGAAAAATCGAAAAGGAAATCAACCTGCATTCTGCGCTCCTAAGCGGTGTAAGCGTTCATGGTGAGCAGCTCGTACTCCGCGACTTTCTCAGCATCTTGATTGGTGAGGGTGACGTGCCAGCGCACCTCGCCGTAGTCCTCATTGCGGGGGGTTTTCTTTTTGACGCTCAGGCGCACGGCGATGTGATCACCTGCCTCCACCGGCTTCATAAAGCGCAGGGTATCAAGGCCCGTGTTGGCCAGCACTGGACCCTCGTTCGGCTCAACAAATAGACCAGCGGCAAAGCTCAGCAGCAGATAGCCATGCGCGACACGGCCCGGGAAAAAAGGGTTCCGTTTGGCGGCGGCATCATCCATGTGGGCGTAAAATGTATCGCCCGTGAAGTTTGCAAAATGTTCGATATCGTCCAGCGTGACTTCGCGCGCTTTAGTGTGGATTGTCTCACCAATGCTTAGCTCATGGAAGGTGCGCGTGAAGGGGTGTGCGGGGGCAGGGGTTTCTGCCGCGCCATCGATCCACACTTTGCCAATGGCAGTCAGAATGTCTGGGCTGCCTTGGATCGCGGTGCGCTGCATGTAATGCATAACGCCGCGAATGCCGCCAAGCTCCTCGCCGCCGCCCGCACGCCCCGGTCCGCCATGCACCATATGGGGCAGGGGGGCGCCGTGACCTGTGCTCTCAGCCATGCTGTCTCGATTGTTGAAATAGAGCCTGCCGTGGAACGCGCCCGCGCCCATAGCGATCTCGCGCGCGACGTCGGGGCTGTGCGTGATGACAGAAGCAACAAGCGAGCCTTGGCCCTTGTTGACCAGCTCAATCGCGTGGGGCAAATCGCGGTAACCCATGATGGTGGAGACGGGGCCAAAGGCTTCTGTGTCGTGGACGCGGCTAGCGCTGTCAGGATCAGCGCAATGAAACAGCATCGGCGAAAGGAACGCGCCTTTGTGCGCGCGCAGATCATCATTGCCATAGACCTGTTCTGCTTCGCTTTGCAGGATCGCGGCTTTGCTTAGGACATCGCGTTTTTGCGCGTTAGACACAAGCGCGCCCATCTGCGTCGCCTTATCTTTTGGATCACCAATCACGGTTTTGCTCAGGCGATTGGAAAGCGCGTCAATCACAGCGTCAACTTGCCCCTCAGGCGCGATAATTCGGCGGATGGCGGTGCATTTCTGCCCCGCTTTCGTGGTCATTTC
>CAYQZI010000063.1:8263-12835 GCA_964421835.1 uncultured Planktotalea sp. | reverse complement strand
GTGCTGGCCAAGGAAGGTTCCGTTGCGGCTAAGCTGCTCGACCTCGCCATCCAGATAGACATGCCCATCGGGCATCTCGCGCCGCCCCTTGGAGGCGAAAACAAACATCGTGCCGATGCCGCCATCAATGTCGATCAGATGATCGCTTTGCGTAGCGCCTGTGGCGAAGGACAGATCATAAAGCGCCTGCTTGCGCGCGTTTAGAACGCCTGCCAAGGCCTTGAGCATGCGCGCGCGATCATGAAAGGTCAGGGCGCGCAGATTCGGCCCGCCAACATCGCGCGCATAGGCAAGCATATCTTGCACATTCAGCGCCTCATTTCCGGCGCGCGCCATCACTTCGCCCGTGCACGCGTTCTCTATTTCGCGCGCATTTGCATCAGGCGCGATCCATGTGCCAGCGGCGAAGGAATTGATCTCAAGCAAGCTCATCTGCGGCGTCCTTTGTGTGGCTTTCTTTATAGTTTGACCGCCTTTAGCCGCTATGCAAGGGTTAATAGGTTCGAGCTTTGGGAGGGGCGCATGACACCGCAAGACAGGGCGCAAAAAGCCAGTGCCGCGATGTGGGCCAATGATCGTGCCTCGCCGTGGATCGGCATCGAGTTGGGCGAGGTCAACGAGGGGCGCGCGCGCATGTCGCTGCGCGTGCAAGAGCACCATTGCAATGGGCACGATATTTGCCACGGCGGCGTGATTTTCACGCTGGCGGACAGCGCGTTTGCTTTTGCTTGTAACTCGCGCAATCAAAACACTGTGGCGCAGAATAACATGATTACTTTTGTCGCCCCCGGTCAGCTGGGCGATGTGCTGACAGCTGAGGCGCGTGAGGTGTCGCTAAGTGGGCGCAGCGGCATCTATGACGTGCGCGTTATGAACCAAGATGGGGCGTTGATTGCCGAAATGCGCGGGCTGAGCCGTGCGATCAAAGGGCAGTTATTTGAGGAAGAAGCGAATGCGTGATTTGAAACCTGATGTGTCGATTTTGGACCCGATCGAAATTGCGAGCCGCGCCGAGATTTCCGCGCTTCAGCTAGAGCGTTTGCGCTGGTCTTTGACCCACGCCTACGAGAATGTAGCGCATTACAAAGCGCGCTTTGACGCAGTAGGTGTGACGCCTGCTGATCTGCAAAGCCTTGGGGATTTGGCGAAGTTTCCGTTCACCTACAAGGACGATCTGCGCGAGAATTACCCGTTCAACATGTTCGCCGTGCCGCGAAGCGATATCATGCGCATTCATGCTTCCTCTGGCACGACGGGCAAGGCGACTGTTGTGGGTTACACCGCGCAAGACATCGACAATTGGGCGGATCTGGTTGCACGCTCTTTGCGCGCGGCGGGTCTGCGCAAGGGTGATCTGATCCACAACGCCTATGGCTACGGCTTATTCACCGGCGGTCTAGGCGCGCATTACGGGATCGAGCGGCTTGGCGCAACGGTGATCCCCATGGGCGGCGGGCAGACGGATAAGCAGGTTGCCCTGATCAACGATTTCAAGCCGCGCGGTATTTTGGTGACGCCCTCCTATATGCTCAACATTCTAGAGGCGTTTCATAAAGCGGGGCTTGATCCGCGCGCGAGCTCGTTAGAGGTGGCTGTGTTTGGCGCAGAACCTTGGACTGAAGCGATGAGATCAGAGATCGAAGAGGCGTTCAATTTGAACGCTGTCGATATTTACGGGCTGTCGGAAGTCATGGGGCCGGGCGTTGCGAATGAATGCGTCGAGACCAAAGATGGCCCTGTGATCTGGGAGGATCATTTCTACCCCGAGATCATTGATCCTGTGTCGGGAGATGTGTTGCCCGATGGGGAAGAAGGTGAGTTGGTATTTACCACTTTGACCAAAGAAGGCATGCCGATCATCCGTTACCGCACGCGTGATCTGACACGGCTGTTGCCCGGCACCGCGCGCTCTATGCGGCGGATTGCCAAGATCACGGGGCGCTCTGACGACATGATCATTCTGCGCGGTGTGAACGTGTTTCCGACGCAAGTGGAAGAGCAAGTGATGGCGGTTGAGGGCTTGGGGCCGTATTTCCAGATCGAGCTGGTGAAAGAGGGCCGCATGGATGCGATGCGGGTCTTGGTCGAGGTGATGGATGCCGCTATTTCAAAGGATGGTGCTGCCGCCGCGTTAACCAAGCGCATCAAAGATATGGTTGGTGTTTCTGTTGAGGTGGTTGTGGGCGCCGCTGGATCCGTTGCGCGCTCTCAGGGCAAGGCGGTGCGGGTGGTGGATTTGAGGAGTTAGGTGTCGCTAGACAACCGAGCACCTATATCCATGTTTTGGCCGAGTACCGATAGAATGCTGACTGCCCCGTCGTTACCTTTTCGAAAGAAAAGGAAGTGGCGTTCATAGCTGACGAAAAAACCTGACACGCCATATTCTGCAGGTATGACCCGCCAAGGTTTCTGGCGGATTGTGACGAGTTCGAAGCACTCAAATAAGCCAGTCACATAGATTTTAGCCTGCGCATCACCCCACGTGTTGCGTGTGTAGCGGTAAATGTCATCGATGCGCGCACCAGCTGTGTCTGATACAAAATAGCGGCTCATTCAGCGGGGTTGCGGGCGAAGATATCGTCCGCAGTTAATGCTCTGCAGTCTTCATCTTGCACAGCAAAGTCGGCTTGTAGTTGGGCTTTCAGGCGCTCAAACATGTCTTGTTCAACTTGTTTCTGATCGCGTCGAATAAGTGCCCGCACATACTCGCTGACGTTTTCATAAGTTCCGCTCTCAAGTTCCCTTGAGACGTGATCGCGAAGCGTGCCACGAATGCGAACATTTAGATTAAGCGTATCTGACATTGTGCGTGTATATTACAGATATTGTCGCAAAGTCAAAGCCTAGTGCTGATCGTAATCCACCCTAACCTGCTCCGTCAGCGCAAACGACTGGCAGCTGAGCACAAACCCTTGCTCCACCTCGTAATCCTCTAATGCGTGGTTCGCGACCATTTCGACTTCGCCCTCTAGTAGCTTGCATTTACAGGTCGAGCATACGCCAGCTTTGCACGCGAAAGGCGCATCTAGGCCACCTGCAAGGGCGGCTTCTAACACGGTTTGCTCTTTGGCCAAGGGAACGGTGCGCGCGGTGCCATCTATGATGACGGTTGCTTCGCCTGGTTTGTCCGCTGTTGTCGATTGAGTTTTGCGTTGGGGCAGGCGGCCTGGCTGTGAAGAGGCGAACAGCTCGAATTTGATTTGATCGTCAGAAAGCCCGTGATCCTTCAAGGCAGCGGCGATGCCGAGCATCATAGGCTCGGGGCCGCAAATAAAAGCGGTGTCGATGGAGGCGATATCGATCCAATGGGTAAACAGCGCTGCGCATTTTGCCTCGTCCACGCGACCTGTGAAAAGATCGATGTCTTGCGCATCGCTTTCCAGAATATGGATGATATTCAAGCGGCCCATGTGCTGGTTCTTGAGGTCTTCGAGGTCTTCGCGAAACATAATCGTGTTTACGCCGCGATTGGCGTAGACCAATGTAAAGCGGCTTTCAGGTTCGCGCATGAGCGTTGTCTTGATGATTGAAAGCACTGGAGTGATGCCAGAGCCGCCTGCAAATCCAAGGTAGGTTTTGCTGTGCGTAGGATCAATCTCGGTGTAGAAATTACCCATGGGTGGCATAGCTTCCAGTGTCATGCCGGGGGCGAGGTTTTCATTGGCCCAAGTGGAGAAAGCTCCGCCATCCACCTTTTTAATACCGACCTGAAGGATGCCATCATCCTTGCCTGCGCAGATAGAATAAGAACGGCGAATTTCGGTGCCTTCAATCTCTTGGCGGAAGGTCAGGTATTGGCCCTGGATAAAGTCGAAATCACTCTCGGTCGTTGGCTCTAAAGAGACAACAACAGCATCGCGAATGGTTTTGCGAACCTCGGTGACTTTAAGCGGATGAAAGCGCGCCATATTAGGGTCTCTCTAAATACATTTGAAATAATCGAACGGTTCAAGACACTCCAAGCAGCGCCATTGCGCTTTGCAAGGGGTGGAGCCGAATTGCGATATCCGGTTCACATTCTCGGACTTGCACCGCGGACAACGCTCTGGGCCGCCAGCAGGGCGGGGAGGGGCGATGCCGTAATCCTCAAGCTTGGCTTTGCCATTGTCAGATAGCCAATCGGTGGTCCAAGGCGGGGAAAGCTGTGTCTTGATACGGGTCTTGGCAATACCGCGATCCATCATTGCTGTTTCGATATCAAGCGAGATAACGGTGGTCGCAGGACAGCCAGAATAAGTTGGCGTCACTGCAACTTCAAGCGTGTCGCCCTCCCAACTCACGCCGCGCACAATGCCAAGATCAACCACAGAGATCACAGGGATCTCAGGGTCTGGCACTTGATCGAGCCACTCCCAAATCTGCGCGACATCGGGGTGCATTCTACCAAGTTGCTCCCGGATAGGCGCGTTGAAGCCATTGCATTTGCGTTAGGATATGACCGAGATGTTCAGAGTGCTGAAATCCACTTTTGCCGCCTTTATGGGCGAAACGGCTGTCGGGAATCGTAAGGGTTGCTTCCTGCATCACGCTTTCAACATGCGCGTCATATGCAGTGCGGAGTGTGTTGAGATC
>CAYQZI010000063.1:0-8163 GCA_964421835.1 uncultured Planktotalea sp. | reverse complement strand
TGGCTCATGCCATGTTGACCACGGATGAAGATTTCCCAAAGGGGCCATTCATTGCTCATGTTCTTACTCCGCCGCTATTTCGCATTGACGATAGGCGGTCATATCGACCGCATCCCAGCCAAAGGCGTGATCAGTTGATCCGTGTTCTTGCAAATGCGCGAGGCGTTCCATCGCCTCTTCAAGCGTCGGAATATGATAATCCTCGATCCACCACATCACGAAATGATGGCGCGTCATGTTCTCAAACCAAGCGGGGCGCTTTTCATAAAAGCGCGCGTGGATCGTGTTGAAAACGTAATCCCCGAGCGAGACAACATCCTCCCAAACAGACATGTTTGAGATCATCTCTTCATCACCGGGAACCGCCAAGTCCGTCGCATTGCCGCTGTCGGACTTCATCCGCCAAACGTAGCCTTTGGAGCGTTCCGCAAGCGCGTTGAGCTTATCAAGGTTGTCCATGAACCCCGCCATGCGTGGATCTTCGAGCGGGTAGCGCGCGTAGCCTACGTTGAGTTCTGCAAGCCGCATCTATTCAGCCGCCATCTTGCTTGCGCGCTTTTTCGCGGCGTGGGCCATCAAGCCGTCGCGCACCCATGCGCCATCGTCCCATGCTTTGTTGCGCGCAGCGAGTCGTTCGGTGTTGCAAGGACCGTTGCCTTTCAGAACTTGGAAAAACTCATCCCAATCAGGACCAGTGAAATCATAGCCGCCCTTGTCGTCGTTCCACTTTAGATTGGGGTCAGGCACGGTTAGACCAAGGTATTCTGCCTGCGGCACAGTCTGATCCACGAACTTCTGGCGCAGCTCATCATTGCCGTTCATCTTGATCTTCCACGACATGCTTTGCTCTGAGTGCACGCTTTCTGCATCAGAGGGACCGAACATCATCAAAGAAGGATACCACATGCGATTAAGCGCATCCTGCGCCATGCGTTTCTGCGCCTTTGTGCCGTTCGCCATCTTCATCATGATGTCGTAACCTTGACGCTGATGAAAACTCTCCTCCTTGCAGATGCGGACCATCGCGCGGGCGTACGGACCGAAGGACGTGCGTTGCAGCGGCACTTGGTTCATGATCGCTGCACCATCAACAAGCCAGCCAACAGCACCCATATCGGCCCATGTCAGCGTGGGGTAGTTGAAGATGGATGAGTATTTCATTCGCCCATCCAGCAACATTTCGGTGAGTTCATCACGGCTCACGCCCAGCGTTTCAGCCGCGCAATAAAGATAGAGCCCATGGCCTGCTTCATCTTGAACCTTGGCCAGCAAAATAGCTTTGCGCTCTAACGTTGGGGCGCGGGTGATCCAGTTGCCCTCTGGCAGTTGCCCAACGATTTCAGAGTGCGCGTGTTGACCAATCTGCCGGATCAGCGTCTTGCGATAGCCTGCGGGCATCCAGTCTTTCGGCTCGATCTTTTCGCCAGCATCAATGCGCGCTTGAAATGCGGCGAGCTTTTCTGGATCGTCTTTCGTGGCTTCGGATTTGATCATCTGTGCGTACATACTGTTATCCTACCGCTTCGCTACTTGAGGACATGTTAAATCCTTTCAATGATAATAGCTGCGCCTTGGCCAACGCCCACACACATGGTGCAAAGCGCAAAGCGTCCGCCTGTTCGTTTCAACTGATGCGCCGCTGTCAGCACCAAACGCGCGCCAGACATGCCAAGCGGATGCCCAAGTGCAATCGCGCCGCCTTGTGGGTTCACGCGGGGATCATCATCTGCAACGCCAAGCTCTCGCAAAGTCGCGATGCCTTGGCTGGCGAAAGCCTCATTGAGTTCGATGATGTCCATTTGATCGATGGTCAGGCCTGCGCGTTTCAAAACTTTCTCAGACGCAGGAACAGGACCAATACCCATCACACGTGGCGCAACACCCGCAGAGGACATGCCAACAATGCGTGCCATCGGTGTCAGCGATTGTTTATATAGTGCTTTGTCAGATGCGATAAGCAGTGCAGCAGCGCCATCGTTCACGCCAGAGGCATTGCCAGCGGTGACAGTCTTTTCTGGGCCGTTGATGCCTTTGAGCCCCTTTAGTTTCTCAGGGCTTGTGCCGGGGCGTGGATGCTCGTCCGTGTCAAAGACGATCGGATCACCCTTTCGCTGAGGGATCTCGACAGGAACGATCTCACCGGCGAACAAACCTGCTTCATGTGCAGCTGCCCACTTGGCTTGCGAATTGGTAGCAAAAGCATCCTGATCTTCGCGGTTCACGGCATGAACGTCAGCCACATTGTCAGCTGTCTCTGGCATTGAATCGACGCCGTAGAGCTCTTTCATTTTGCGGTTGATAAAGCGCCAGCCGATGGTTGTATCAAACACTTGGTTTGCGCGGCTAAACGCGCTCGTCGCTTTGGGCATCACGAAAGGCGCGCGGCTCATGCTTTCGACGCCGCCAGCGATACACAGATCCTGATCACCCGCTTTGATCGCCCGTCCAGCCATGCCCACAGCGTCCATGCCAGAAGCGCAAAGACGGTTGATCGTTACGCCCGGCACATCTGTCGGCAGACCTGCGAGCAAAGCGGCCATGCGCGCGACATTGCGATTGTCTTCGCCTGCTTGATTGGCGCTGCCGTAAATCACATCGTCTACCATGGACCAATCCACCGATGGATTGCGCTGCATCAGGGCTTTGATTGGCAATGCCGCAAGATCGTCTGTGCGCACAGAGGATAGCGCTCCGCCATAACGCCCAATCGGAGTGCGTACCCCATCGCAGATAAATGCGTCCATGTTTCGTGACCCTTCGTTTTGTAACTTTTTAGGGATGACAGGTTTCATTCGCAAGAAAAAGTTACGAAAAAATTCGAAGTGAGAAAAATCAGTAACGTATTTCAAGTAACATAATCCACATTATGACGGATTTGGCGCTCAGAAATTTTCACACCTCGGTGCTTGAAGCACGATTCAGTCGACCTATTATCATTAGTTCACTCAAAGACGGATGTGGGCAGTGCAAAGTCAGACTCAGCTTCTCTCGGTTTATGTTGTCGATCAAAACGTTGGCGCGCAAGATCGCTATCGCTCGCTTTTTGAAGCGAAGGGATTCAATGTGTTGCCCTGCTCAAGCGCGGAGCAGTTTTTGGAGCTTTATGATCCTCAAATCAGCGCGGTGATGGTGCTGGATTTCGATCTACCACAGATGAGCGGCGCAGAGCTTCAAACCCATATGATTGAGAACGGGATGCATCTGCCGCTTATCGTTGCGACGGCGCAGGGTTCGGTTGCGCGTGCTGTTACGGCTATGCGCTTGGGCGCGATTGATTTTCTTGAAAAACCCGTCCCAGAAGAGCGCCTGCTTGAGGCTGTGCGCACCGGCGCTGCTTTGCTGTTCAAGAAACAGCCCGCAAATGTGTCAAAGAAAGTTGTCGCAGATCGCCTTGCGAGATTGACCGATAGAGAGCGCGAAGTGCTGCACTATTTGTTGCAGGGGAAGTTGAACAAAGAGATCGCGAGTGAGCTAGACGTAAGCCAGCGCACCGTCGAAGGCCATCGCTCGCGGATCCGCGAAAAGATGAACGCAAGGGGCATTGCCGATCTGATCCGAATGGTTGGATAGAGCGTATTTATACGTGGTGGTATTACCGAAGTGTTTTGGCTTGGTTTTCGCAACGTAAACTTAACGACGCGAGATCGTCGAGACTCGTGTCTATTTGTGCTGTCTTTCTGATCGGTGTTTGTCATCGCTGAGCAAGAAACAATCTGAAGATGCATAAATTTGTGTTGATGAAAATGGGACCTTCAACGCAGGTACAGTGGCCCATTGAGTCAGCGTGAGCGCCTGTGGGCAAGGTCGCGCTGCGCCATAGTACCAGACAAATTTCCCTTATGGATCCGCTGCTTGCGTGTTTTTGGCATGTGGTGGACGTCGCTTTCATTGGGAGGTGAGAGCGGCAATTGTGCATTGGCTTTGGGGGGACATAAGGCGTGGCAAGCGAAGACACGACTTTGACGGATGAGGCGGGTTTCGACGCTTTGGAAATCGATGTCTATGAGCGCAACAAAGCCAACATTCGCCGCCTGAAAGAGCATTTGCCAGATGATTTGGTCGCGAATCTTGCGCGAGAAGTGATTCGCCGTGTAGTCTCTAAGGGAAGCGCCGTTGAAGCTTCGGTTGAGAACCTATCGCGCGAAAACCTAGAGCAACTTGCGCTTGCTTTGATCGATGTAGATGATCACGCTGCGCCGGAATTCATCCGTGGATTGCGCAGTGAGGGCAAATCGCCAGAGACGATTTATCTCGTACATCTTGCCGCCGCCGCCCGCGTTCTTGGGGAATGGTGGGAAGAAGATCGCACAAGCTTTGCGCAGGTCACTTTGGCGACTGGGCGTATTTTTGCGATCATGCGAAGCATGCGGCATCTTTTCGAACCTAGCGAGCTGATCCAGGGCAAAGCTGCGCTTTTTGCCTCTGTGCCGGGTGAAGATCATACGTTGGGCGTGCGCATGGCGGCTGATCTGTTTCGCAAAGACGGCTGGGATATTTCGTTGAAAACAGGTTTGGATCATGACGCGCTTGTCGCTGAAATCGAGCAAACGCCAGCGCGTATTCTAGGTCTTTCGTTCAGCGGCGATCATTCGATCGAAGCGCTTTCGCGTCTCATAATTGCCGTGCGCATTTGCGCGCCGCATGTGGCGATTTTCATCAGTGGACAGAATGTTGAGAAGGATATGGCGCTGCTCAAGCTGATGGATGTCGAGGGCTTCAGCAGCGGTATTGAGGATGCAAAAGAGCGCTTGGGCAAGCTTTGGGAAGGCAGTGCCCGGCGTTAAGCCTTGTTCACCAAGTTATATTTGCGCAGTTTCACATAAAGCGATTGGCGCGATAACCCGAGCATCTCTGCAGCGGCGACGCGATTGTTGGAGGTCATCTCCACTGCGGTTTCGATGCACATTTTTTCGATCACATCGGTGGATTGCGCCACGATATCCTTCAAAGAGTGTCCACCAATCAGCTCGATTACCGACCGCATATCGACTTCGGTGATTTGCTGCATCGGCGTACGCACAGTTTCAACGCGGCGGCTGTCGCGGATGATCATAGCGAAGACGCTGACCTTGCCCGCCTTCAGCTGCGTCGTGGAAATTTCAACCGAGCGTTCGCCGCCATGTTCACTGAGCACTTTGGTCGCATAAAGACGCATGCTGCCCGTGCGGCGCGCGTTCTCTAGCATCACATTGAGATCAATCGAGCCACGGCTGAAGAACTCAACCATCGAACGTCCCTTAAGATTCTGAGGGTGCGTGACGTCGGTGAAGTTCAAAAATGCATCATTCGCGCTTAGGATCAGGCCGGTGCCATCGACAAAGACAATGGAATCGCTGCCGCGGTGATACAGATCGACAAGTTGGGACTGGAGTTGGCCACTTGAAATGCCCTCTTCATCGTCAACGGTCATTTTACACAGCAACATTGGCCCGTCAGCGCCGCGATACAGCGTGGGCTTCAGCGTCAAATCTTGGCCGGTCTTTGTGCTTTTGACGATGATCGAGGTTCTGACCTGCTCGGAGGCGGCGGCAACCAGTTGATCCACCAGATCGCCCCTGCCCTGCACTTCAAATTCCTGCGCAAATGAGGCGCCAATCAGCGCATCGCGCGTCTTGCCAAAGAGTGTTTCAACAGCGCTGTTACAGGCCTCTAGCTTGCCGGTTTTGACAGAGATGAACGCCGTCGAGGTTTCAGAGGACTCGAGCAGAACGCGAAAGCGCAGATCATGTTCGCGCTGCGTTTCATAGTCATTTTCAAGCGCGATATGCGCGGCAACAAGTTGCTGCTGGATTTCTGCCGTCGAAGACAGATCATTACCAAGCATCAAAATGCTATTGTCTGAGCCCGTCGGATGAAAGCTGTACTGAATTGGAAACTCGGCAACAACATCCGTTGCGATGTGATTGAGCTGAACCGGTTGAACATCAGCGGCTTGATCTTTGAACTGCGCAAGCCGGGTTTCGAACTTGGGGATCGATTCAACGGTCAGGAATTCCTGAATCGGACGACCGTGCCAAGACTTGAGATCAGGCACCAAGCCAAAGCCGGGATTCGCGCGGGTGCTTTTGATCACGCCCTGCTCGGAAATCACAAGAGCCAGATCCGATATACGAGAGACGATGCCAGCCACGACGTCTGGTTTGATCGCGGTGATCATCCCATCTGTCCATGTCATTTCACCGTGCGGTGCCATCTATCGTCTTCCTTCAGATGTGCGATGTAAATTTATACGCACGTATATTTGCCTGTTCATCTAGGCGTCGCTTTAGCGCTGTGCAAGCCTTGATCATCGGGTGCTAAAATTTGTCGCCAATCACAGGTTGCAAGGTCAGCGCCTATCGCTTTCGTTAGCTTGTTTTCGCTCATGATTTCGCCCGCTACAAGACCGCCACCTACAATGATTTTCGAGCGGCTACCTTTTAGGCGCGCAGCGCTGACAAGGGCGCGTAAAGCATCGATATCTTGACCAATTGCGGCGGAAATCATAATGACATCATAGTGTTCCGATCTAACCAGCCGCGCCATCTTGCTCGCGCTGACATCTAGTGCAAGCTGCGCATGAGGGCCAGCTTGACGCAGCTCAGCGGCAAGAACAACAGCGCCGAGCGTGTGCTGCGCGCCCTCTGGGACGGCAACCAGACAATTGGTTTGATGTGCACAATTCTTTAAGGGACGTTCGGCGAAGCTGCGCTCAAGATGATGGACGCAGGCCTGCAAGCGGGCGCAGCCGATGGTCACGGCGCCAAAGGACGCCTTGTCATCAACCCAATCCTCGCCAAGTTTGCGCGCAACGCCCGGCACCAGAACCGAAATGATATCGGACACGCTGGCTTCGGACTCTTGTAGCTCTTTCATCACCGAAATGGCGTGTTGGCGATTGGGGCTGCAAGACGCGTCATAAAGTCGTTGGATCAGTGGCTTTGCGCGCTCTGGATACGCGACGAGACTTTTGAACGGACTGCTTCGCGCACTATTGCCCGTATTGGCAGCGAGCAAAGTCAGTGCGCGAGCGGCGACGCTGTCCACTTCATTGGAGGGTCGAGCAGAAAAAGTGATCTCGTCGAAAACCAAGTGACCCCCCCACATAGAAGTTGGCTCGTTGAAAGTTTCAAGCAACGCATCGCCCGCGCAACACTTTATGGCCGCTATGGTCACGTATTCACAGGTACATGTCAATAAATCATGACACTTTTGGCAAGTAAGCCTAATTATAGGGGGTTTTGGGGGTAAACCTCCGGTGCGGTCACTCCATATTCCTCAATATGTGTAAATCAAAGTTGACATAAAGCCACGAGACTGCCAAATTTTGTTTACACTACTTCAAGCCGCGGGGGGACGGAATGACGCGCAAATCACAGACATCACAAGAGCAGATCGGGCTGTATACGCCCGAGCAGCGTGTGCGTCGTGACAGCAGCATCTGGACCACGGTTCAGGCCATTCTCGCGCCGTTGCAATTTGCGGTTTTCCTCGTCTCTTTGGGGCTGGTTTTGCGCTACCTTATCACGGACGCGGGCTACGAAATTGCGACTGTTTCAATCATCGCGAAAACGTTCCTTTTGTACCTTATTATGGTGACAGGCGCGATCTGGGAAAAGGTTGTCTTTGGACAATGGCTTTTCGCTCCGGCATTCTTTTGGGAAGACGTGATAAGTTTCGTCGTAATCGCGCTTCACACCCTTTATCTTTATGGCCTTTTGACTGGCAGCATCTCGCCTGACGCTCTCATTGTGATCGTGCTTTTGGCCTATGCCACCTACGTCGTTAACGCAGGTCAATTCCTGTGGAAATTGCGCGCCGCGCGCCTGCAATCGGAGCTTGCCGCATGACTGATCAATCGCTTCCTCCAATGGCGGGCGGATGCCGCTCTGCTCCTGTCTTGAAACAGCGCGGTCAGCGCGAAGTGTTTTGCGGTCTAACGGGCATCATTTGGCTGCACCGCAAAATGCAAGATGCTTTCTTCTTGGTGGTCGGGTCGCGCACCTGTGCGCACCTGCTTCAAAGTGCGGCTGGCGTGATGATTTTTGCTGAGCCGCGATTCGGCACTGCGATTCTCGAAGAATCAGACCTTGCGGGTTTGAACGATGCACATGCAGAGCTTGATCGCGAAGTCGAAACCTTGCTGGCGCGTCGCCCTGATATCCGTCAGCTTTTTCTTGTGGG
>CAYQZI010000062.1:1365-15653 GCA_964421835.1 uncultured Planktotalea sp. | reverse complement strand
CTCTATGCGCGCGCGTTATTGTCCTGCGCCAAACGCAAACTGCGTTAGATCTTGCGTGCCACAACATAGCGTGCAGGCGGGTTCACGGGGTGATTGCCGCTCTCAATGATTTCAAAGCCTGCGGCTTCGATCATTTTGTCATAGGCACTCACTGTGAAGGATTGCACATAGGGCGCTTTGCCAAGTTTCTGCGCGAGCGGGATCAGCTTTAGCATCAACCCGATCTTCCAATTCGCATCCTTTAAACAGGGCGTCTTGGTGATCAGCAAACCACCGGGTCTTAAGGCGCTGTGTGCCGCATCAAGCGTCGCAGGAATATCGCGTAGCAGATGCAAGAGGTTTAACGCCAGCACGGCATCAAGTCCTTCATGCGCATGAATGCCTTCCAAAGCTGGATGCGCTTCAAAGCTTAGATTGCTCAATGTGCTTTCAGCCACCTTGCGTCGTGCGATCTTGATCATTTCGCTGGAAATATCCGTACCGTGATACGTCTCCACGCTGTCGGCGAGCAAAAGCGCGGTCGAGCCTGTGCCGCAGCCAATTTCTAGAACGCGATCAGTCGCGCCAAGATGCGAGCGCGTGCGTTCCAGCGTGTAGGTGTAGGCGTCCATGTCCCTAATCGGGTCACGCGCGTATTTCTCAGCGGTCTTATCCCAAAAATGTGCAGCATCAATCATGATCATCTCCTTTTCACAGACCTTAATCCATGCATGCATCATCTAGGAATTGCCGAAATGCGTCTTTGTGTTATGCAAGAATGCATGAATTGGCAGGCGATCTCTTTTGATTGGAACCACGCGCGCGCGTTTTTGGCGGTTGTTGAAACCGGTTCGCTCTCTGCGGCGGCGCGTGTGTTGAGTCAAACCCAACCGACCTTGGGGCGGCAGATTTCCGCGCTTGAGCAAGATCTTGGCGCGACTTTGTTCGAACGCGCTGGGCGTTCGCTAAAGGTAACGCAAACTGGGCGCGATTTGGCAGAGCATGTGCGCGCTATGGCTGATGCGGCGACCCGTGTGACCATCGTCGCCTCTGGTCAGTCGCAAGCGATTGAAGGGCTAGTGCGTATTTCTGCGTCTGAGCTGTTTGCTGCACATCTTCTGCCCCCCATCATCAGCAAGCTGCGCAGCATCGCGCCGAAAATCGTCGTGGATGTGGTCGCTGATAACTCAGTGAGTGATCTGATCCAACGCGAAGCAGATATCGCTGTGCGCAACGTGCGCCCTGAACAACCCGACCTTATCGCGCGGCTCGTGCATGAAAGCAGTGGGCGTTTTTATGCGTCTTCAAATTATCTCAAAAAACATGATCGCCCTCAGTGCTTCAGCGACCTGCAAAGCCATGAGTTTGTCAGTTTTGGTGATACCGAACAAATGCTTGGGTATTTCAAACGGCTTGGGCTTTCACTGGAACACAGGCATTTCAAGGTCGGCTCCGCCAATTCGCTTGTGGCTTGGGAGATGGTGAAACAAGGTCTTGGCATTGCACCTATGTCCGTGGATGTGGCGCGCAATACACCAGAAGTGGAAGCGCTTTTGCCTGATGAAACGCCAATCACCTTTCCCACCTGGCTTGTCACCCATCGCGAGCTTCACACCTCCCGCCGCATCCGTCTTGTCTTTGATCTGTTGGCTGAAGAATTGCCCAAGCTTATGGCTTGACCCTTACTGCGACGCGGCGCAGCATGACTGTCATGTCAAACGCACCGATTTATCATATTGACCCGCAAGCGTTCTGGATGGACCCCTATCCAGACCTTGCCAAGATGCGTGCGCAAACGCCCATCGCTTATGTGCCAGAGCTTGATGCGACCTTGCTTACTTTGCGCGATGATATCTTTCGCGAAGAAAAGCGGATCGAGGTGTTTAGCTCTGAGCAACCAGGTGGATTGATGACCACGCTGATGGGCGAAAACATGATGCGCAAAGATGGCGCGGCCCATCAGGCCGAGCGCAAAGCGATTTTTCCTAGTGTGTCACCGCGCACGGTGCGCGATGTTTGGAAAGCGCAGTTTGAAGCGGCGACGCGCGACATTCTGGATCGCCTTCCAGCTGATGCCGATCTTATGCGCGACTTTGCAATGCCCGTCTCTGCCGAAGCTTTAAAGGCCATGACAGGCCTTACGAATATGCATGTCGCTGAGATGGACCGTGTGAGCCAAGGGATGATTGATGGCTGCGCGAATTACGCAGGCGATCCTGCGATTGAAGCCAATTGCCATGACTGCACAGCGTCTGTTGATGCGCATATCGATGCGCAAATTCCTGTGCTAAGGGCCAAGCCGGATCTTTCGCTGCTTTGCGTGACGATGACGGCTGATATGCCGGAAGAGCAGATCCGCGCGAATATCAAACTCGCGATTTCCGGCGGGCAAAACGAACCACGCGATGCCATCGCCGGGGCCATTGCAACGTTGATCGAACATCCGCAACAGCTTGAAAAGGCGCTACGCGGCGAGGTGACTTGGCTTCAAGTCTTTGAGGAATATGCCCGTTGGATGTCACCCATAGGGATGTCCCCGCGCCGGATTGCCAAAACCTATACTTTGAACGACATCACGTTCGAACCAGAAGACCGCGCCTTCCTAATGTTTGCCTCTGGCAATCGCGATGAACGGCTTTTTGACGCGCCAGATCAGTTCGAGCCGACCCGTGACACGAGCAAAGCTATCTCTTTCGGGGCAGGTCCACACTTTTGTGCAGGTGCTTGGGCCTCGCGTTGCCTAATTGCTGAAGTCGCGTTGCCGATGTTCTTCGAGCGTTTTCCAAATCCGCAACTCACCGAACCTGTCCAATATCGCGGCTGGGCGTTTCGCGGTCCTCTCAGCGTGAAGGTATCAGGCTTGGTACAATAAAACTGTTCCCGCATGGGTGAAACTGAAGTAGCGACAGGGCATGACCTATGACCTTCTCCTTGTGCTCATCATCTTTGCCTTTGTGTCTTCGATCACACCGGGGCCGAACAACTTGATGCTTATGGCGTCCGGTGCGAATTTCGGGTTTCGTCGCACCATTCCGCATATGCTGGGGGTTGGCATCGGCTTTACCATGATGATTGTGCTGGTGGGCGCGGGCCTTGTGCAGATATTCGATCTTTATCCGAAATCCTATCAAATCCTGAAAGTGGTCAGCGTGCTCTACCTGCTTTGGCTTGCTTGGAAGATCGCAAATGCGGCCCCGCCAGAGGGCGATGTGCAAAGTGAAAGCACCCCGATCACCTTTATTCAGGCGGCCTTGTTCCAATGGGTCAATCCAAAAGCATGGACCATGGCACTGACTGCGCTTGCGGCTTATACGCCCGATCAAACGCTTGTCTCGGTCATGTGGGTCGCGCTGGTGTTCGGCTTGGTCAACATTCCCAGCATTTCTGTCTGGACTGTCCTTGGCGAGCAAATGGCGCGCTTCCTTACAAGTGCTGCAAGGTTGCGCGCGTTCAATTGGCTCATGGCAGCTTTGCTTGTTGCTTCGCTTTACCCTGTGATTTTGGGCTGAAGCGGCACACAAATTTGCGTCAGCAAATCTGCGGGCGCGGTGTCCATGGGCGAGTTTAGATAAACTTCATAACTGGGTTGATCCGCTGGCATGCGCCCCGAAGTGGGGAGCCACTGACCATAAAGCCACTCATAGGCATCCTTTAATCCGCTATAGGCTCCCTTCATCACCAAAACAGCCGACTCGCCGCCATCTATATAGACCTCTTCCAACCCGTCTGGCACGTCTGCTCCAGCGATCATCTCGACAGCCGCATGGCTGCGCAACTCCGCTGCTGCCACTGTGGAGGGGTCATCATAGTACATTCCGACCATGCCCTTCGCATGCCCCCAAAGGTTGCGCGATGTGAAAACCGCCGCCACCTTTTCATAGCTTTTGCTGACCTCATCATAAGGTCCCACATGCGCCATCGCAGCAAGGCGTCGCTTGGGCGCATCTTCAATCGTCACATCATACATATCAGGGTCTCCTGCTTTCGTTCTTAAGGTTAAAACATGCTGCGCTTGCGCGTCTCTTATGGCGGCTGGTGTGTCTTCAAACACCTCGCGAAAGGCGCGCGTAAAGCTTTGCGTGTTGGTGTAACCTACCTTCCGCGCGATCTTTGCAAGGCTCCAATCGGTTTGCACAAGCCAAAACGCGGCGCGGTGCATGCGCACGCGGCGCACAATCTGCGCGCAGCTCTCTCCGGTCAAAGCAGAAAACACGCGGTGCCAATGAAACCGCGACATCGCAGCAATATCCGCAAGGACATCGAGCGACAGATCCGCGCTGGGATTGGAATAGATGTAGTCTATCACCCGTGAAATGCGCTTATCGTAACTCGTCTGGCTCATCATCGCTATCGTCCTTTAGGATATGCCTTTACCTCTAGCGAAAGCCATTGGATCGATCTTGCTTTATTGCATCCAAGCGCGCGGCGCGCCATATAAGCATGACGTGACCAGCAAGTGAGCATGCGCAATGAACTACCTCGATTTTGAAAAACCACTGGCGGAAATTGAAGGCAAAGCAGAAGAGCTGCGTGCAATGGCGCGGGCCAATGAAGAAACCGATGTGGAAGACGAAGCAGCGGCGCTTGATCAAAAAGCCTCTGACATGCTTGTGGACCTTTACGCAGAGCTGACCCCTTGGCGCAAATGCCAAGTCGCGCGTCATCCAGAGCGTCCCCATTGCGCGGATTATCTGTCGTCGATCTTTACCGATTACACCCCGCTTGCAGGCGATCGCGGCTTTGCCGACGATCATGCGGTTATGGGGGGCCTTGCACGCTTTAAGGATCGCCCTGTTGTGGTGATTGGCCAAGACAAGGGCAACGACACCTCTAGCCGGATCGCGCGGAATTTCGGCATGGCCCGCCCGGAAGGATACCGCAAAGCGATCCGTTTGATGGAGATGGCCGACAAATTCAAACTGCCCGTCGTGACCCTTGTGGACACGCCCGGCGCTTATCCCGGCAAAGGCGCAGAGGAGCGCGGGCAATCCGAAGCGATCGCACGTTCTACCGAGATGTGCCTGCAAATTGGCGTGCCTTTGGTCAGCGTCATTATTGGCGAGGGTGGCTCTGGCGGAGCTGTTGCCTTCGCGACGGCAAACAAGCTCGCGATGCTCGAGCATTCGGTCTATTCGGTGATCTCGCCAGAGGGCTGCGCGTCGATCCTGTGGAAAGATAGCGACAAAATGCGCGAAGCCGCGGAAGCGTTGCGGTTGACCGCGCAAGATTTGCAGAGCCTTGGCGTCGTGGATCGCATCGTGGACGAGCCGCTTGGCGGCGCGCACCGTGATCGCGCAGCGACGATGGACTCTGTGAGCACTGCGATTGAAAAGATGCTTGGTGAAATGAACGGGATGAGTTCAGCCGATTTGATCAAAGCGCGCCGTGTCAAATTTCTTGGCATGGGGTCCAAGGGTTTGGCAGCTTAATCAAGCCAAGAAATTCCAAAAGAAAAGGCCCCGCGCGGGGCCTTTTTTGTGGTTCGCTTTGTGGATGGATCGGCGCTTACGCCTTACCCTTCCACGGCACCAACAGACGCTCGGCGTAGCGCATCAGCACATCGATGCCAAAGCCGATGATACCAATCAGAATGATGCCCATCAGCACGATATCCGTATCCTGAAACTTGGATGCGGCAACGATCATTTTACCGACGCCTTTCTCAGCCGCGACCAGTTCGGCAGCAACAACCGTGCCCCAGCACACACCCATCGCAACACGCGCAGCGGTGAAGATTTCCGGCAGCGAGTTGGGGATGATCACATGACGCAGGATCTGCACCTTGGACGCGCCAAGCGAGTAGGCAGCATGCACCTTGGTGATGTTGACACCAGACACGCCAGAGCGCGCGCCGATGGCCATAATCCAAAGCGCGGCAAGGAAGAGCAGGATGATCTTACCTTGCTCGCCGATACCGGCCCAGATGATCACCAGCGGGATCAAGGCTAGAGGCGGAACAGGGCGCATAAATTCGACGATTGGATCAAACCAACCGCGGAACCAATTGCTGAGACCCATGGCATAGCCAAGCGGAATACCCACCAAAGCACCAAGGAAAAAACCAACGATAACGCGGAACAATGAGAACGACAGATGCTCGGCAAGCGTGACGTTCTGATAGCCTTCGGAGGCGACAGAAATCAGACGGTTCCAAACGCTATCGGGCGAGGGCAGCCAGATGTTTTCCATCTGCCAGCCTTTGCCCGGCTCGAAGTTCAAAGTGCCCTTGTCGGTCAATGCAACGCGGCCAAAGCCAACGTCTACGTCATTGCCCTTGCTGATCGCACGGCCATCAACGGCAACAATCTTAGCACCCTCTTTGCGGGTCTGATCGTCGTTCTTATCCCAAACCAATAGCTTCGAGCGATATGCCTGCACAACAATCGTGTCGTTCTTTGCGGGGCCATCACCTTCTGCGATTTCAGGGGTTTCGACTTCCGCGCCTTTGGCGTGAACACGCACCGCCACTGTCGCATCGCTTTGCGCGCCATTTGCGTCTTCAACGGTGTAGGTGAATTCACTATCGCCGACAAAAGGACCCGGCGCATGCAGGAAGCTTGGCAACCAACTGGTGCCAGTGAAGGCGCCCCAAATGACAAAGATCAGCACGATGGAGATGATCGACGCGGCTTTGTCCGAGACAACGGCGCTTTCATCGCCGAAGGTCACTGTTTTCAGGGACGTGTAGTCGGATTTGGGCGTCATTTTCTGACGGATGAACGTGTAAAGAAACATCGCCAGCAAGATAATCGCAACATAGCCCAGGATCGCTGGAAGCGCGCTAAGGACCGACCAAAAGAGAGTGACGAGTTCGCCAAAAAGATCGCTGATAATCTGACCCATTATGCGTTCTCCTCTGTGCGGCCCATAATTTCTTCTTCCATATCCCAGATCATGGTCAGGATTTCTTCGCGGGTCTTGTTGTAATCAGGGTGCTTTTTGACCTCTCGCAGGTCTGCGTTCACGCCAAGGTCGGCAAAGGGCAGGTTGTATTCGCGGTGAATACGGCCCGGACGCGGTGCCATCACCAGCAAACGCTCGCCCAGAAGCAGCGCTTCTTCGACGGAGTGGGTGATCAAAATGATCGTTTTGCCTGTCTCTTTCCAAAGCTTCAAAACAAGGCTTTGCATCTTTTCGCGGGTCAGCGCGTCAAGCGCGCCGAGCGGTTCGTCCATCAAGATCACATCCGGCTCATTGGCAAGGCAGCGGGCCAAGGCCACGCGCTGCTGCATACCACCAGAGAGCTCATAGACCATCTTTTCTTTGAAGTCCTGAAGGCCAACGACATCAAGCAAGTGATCCACGATCTTCGTGCTTTCCGCCTTCGCCATCCCCTTCATATCGGGGCCAAAGCTGACGTTGTCGCGCACTGACATCCATTCAAACAGCGCGCCTTGCTGAAACACCATACCGCGGTTGGCGTCAGGGCCATGCACCGCGTCACCGTTTAGGCGAATGACGCCTTCGGTTGGCGCGAGAAAGCCAGCAACAATATTGAGCAGCGTTGTTTTTCCGCACCCCGATGGGCCGAGAACGCTTAGCAGTTCACCTTTTTTCAGGTTCAGCGAGACATCTTTCAGGGCTTGCACTGCGCCACCATTCGGCAGCTCAAAGCGCATGGAAATATTGTCTATCTCAAGGCCACTCATAGCGCCTCTCCGATCATGTTTTGAAGGATTTAAGAAAAAGGGCGGCACGTTTCGCAACATACCGCCCTTCAATATAGAGGCTGGATTAGCCGCCCATCGCTGCTTTCAGGCCAGATGTGTTTACTGTGCCTTCATAGCTGTCCAAGGACGATGGGATGGAACCCGCGCCAACAAAGACGTCTGCAACGCCTTTCATGAAGTTCGCAGCGTTACCGCCGAGCCATGCTTCGGAAAGCTGCTCGTCGATTGTTGGGAACTTGAATGTGGACAATGTGGACGCTGTGTCCTCTTCGGACATACCCGCATCTTTAGCGATGACTGGCAGCATTTCCGCTTGGTTCGCTTCGTCAGCCCACATCGCGTTTGCGTCTGCTGTCACTTTCAAGAAGGCAGCAAGCATGTCGCTGTTCTCTGCGATGAAGGACGTTGGCGCTGTTGTTGCGTCAAACACGAGGATGCCCAGCTCTTCTTTCTCAGCACCTGTGAGAAGGATGTTGCCGTGCTCTTTCATACGGCGCAATGCGCCACCCCAGCCACAGGCCATGTCGATGGACCCCTGCGCCAGCGCTGCTGCGCCTTCTGCTGGGGCCATGTCCACAACTTCCATGCCTGCGATATCAACGCCGAAGTGGTTCATCTGGGACAAGAAGCCGTAGTGCGCCGCCGTGCCGAGTGGAACAGCAACTTTCTTGCCTGCCAGCTCAGCTGCGGAATCTTTGTCGATCTCAAGACCGGAGGCAACAACGCAGTTGTCGTTCTCGGAGTAGGATACGGCAACGTCTACGATCTGGATGTCTTGACCAGCGGATGCTGCAACAACGAAAGGTGGAACACCCTGAGATACAGAGATCTGGATGTCGCCGGATGCCATCGCTGCGGACATTGCTGTGCCTGTGTCGAAGGACACCCAGTTAACCTTAACGCCAAGCGCTTCGTCATATGCGCCTGTCACTTTTGCGTGCTGGAATGGCATGGGCCACTCAAGGAAGTACGCAACGGTGATTTCGCCGTGACCGTCGGCAAGTGCTGCCCCACCGGACACCATCGCTGTCGCGCCAAGAAGCGCGCCTAGGATTGTCTTTTTCATTTTCTTCTCCCTGAAGATAGTTTTCTTTTGCCGCGTATCAGATCGCCGTTTCGCAATGAGACATCCGCGTTTCGCACGGAGAGACTACGAATGAACGTTTCGCCCCGTCAATTGATTCCTACGCTTAAGAAGCCTTTGCGCGCAATACAGACGGTCTTCGCATCATCGTGATGCAAATGAATGAAATCACAGGAAACTTGAAAGAATCAGCACAAATTCAGGCAAACCAGTGGCGCGAGCCGTGCCTTTGTCAAAGCTTAACCCTACAGCATGTTTGAACTGGCCTTAGATAGAGTTCTGTCTGGCCTTACTCAAATGCCTAATTTGGTATCACCTATGCCAGCTGTGCTGATAGGTCCAATCCATAACAGGGGCATTGGCCGTGACGCTGCTAGATCAGATAAACGTTAGGTGTGATACGTCGGATGATATCGCCCAGCAGGCGAAAGCGTGAAGATCTCAAACCCAGTTTCAGTCACGCCGATCGAATGTTCAAACTGCGCAGAGAGCGATTTATCGCGTGTCACAGCAGTCCAGTCATCGGCAAGCACCTTTGTCTCTGGGCGTCCCAAATTCACCATTGGCTCAATCGTAAAGATCATCCCGGGTTCCAGCACAGCGCCCGTGCCGGGCTTGCCATAGTGAAGAACATTTGGCGGCGCGTGAAACACACGCCCCAAACCATGTCCGCAAAAATCGCGCACGACGGACATGCGGTGTCCCTCAACAAAGGTCTGGATCGCCGCGCCAATGTCGCCAAAGGTATTGCCGGGCTTGACCGCCTCGATCCCCTTGAACAGCGCATCATGAGTGATTTGCAGCAAACGCTCTGTCTTGCGTGAGAGTTTGCCAGCCACATACATGCGCGAGGTATCGCCAAACCAGCCATCTACAATCACAGTGACATCGATGTTCAGGATATCCCCGTCTTTCAGCTTTTTGTCGCCCGGAATGCCGTGGCAGACAACATGGTTCACCGAAATGCAGCTCGCGTGTTTGTAACCCTTGTAGCCAATCGTGGCAGAAATCGCATCAGCCGCCTTTACGCGATCTTCGATGAATTTATCGAGCACACCGGTTGTTTGACCCACGACAACAAGCTCGGCCACGTCATCAAGGATTTCCGCCGCTAATTTGCCTGCTGCCGCCATGCCCGCGAAATCCGCCTCTTCATAGATGCGAATGCCTTCTTTGGTCATCCGTCCCCGTGCTTTCCCGATCATGGTCCGTGCTCCTTAGAGTGCTTAGGGGGTATGTAGGCTGGAATAGCTTGGCCCGCTAGGGTCGAATTCGCATATTTCGGCCAAGAAGCTGCTGTTAGCGTGTCGATTGATCACAGTGCTAAGGCGTTCTTATGTCGAGTGGCTTGCCGACCCAAACCCCCTCTGGCGTGATCGCTGTATCAAGGCAGATCGCCTCAACCCCTGCCGTTTGGGCCTCTGCAAAGGCCTGTGCGTAAGCGGGATCGATATCCGAAGCGAGTGTCATCGCTGTGCAATCCGTGCGCTGCACAAGGTAGAGCATCACCGCGCGGTGCCCCGCTGCGCGCATATTTGCCAGCTCGGCCAAGTGCTTTGCGCCGCGTTTGGTAACGCTGTCAGGAAACTCCGCAAGACCCGCTTGACGGCTCAGCGTGACGCTTTTGACCTCGACATAGGTATCCGGCCCTCCGCCTTGCAACAGAAAGTCGATACGGCTGTTTTCGCCGTATTTTACTTCAGGGCGGATTGTATCATACGCGCCCAAAGCGACGATTTCACGCGCCTCTAGCGCTGCTTTCAAAGCGCGATTGGGAACAGACGTATCCACCCCTGTAAAATGCCCATTCTCATGATCCACCAAGCGCCAGCCGAACTTTAGCTTCTTCTTCGGATCATCGTTGGGTTCCAGCCAAATCTTCATGCCCTCATCCGCCAGCCCCATCATCGAGCCGGGATTGGCGCAATGGGCCGTAATCTCGCGTCCATCGTCGAGCCGCGCATCGGCAAGAAAACGTTTGTAGCGGCGAATAAGTCGGGCGGGGATGAGTTCGGTTTGAAAGCGCATGATGCATTGCCTATACGTTACCCAAACGTCCATCAAGGAGAGCGACACATGCCCAACCCCACAGCCGCCATGCTGGTGATCGGTGATGAAATCCTCTCGGGGCGCACGCTTGATTCCAACACCAATCACCTCGCGAAAGAGTTGACCGAGCATGGGATTGATCTGCGCGAAGTACGTGTTGTAAGCGATGACGCTGGGGCGATCGTTGCGGCTGCGCGCGCGCTCTCAGAAGGGTTTGATCATGTGTTTACCAGTGGCGGAATTGGGCCGACCCATGATGATATCACCGCCGATTGCATTGCAGAGGCGTTCGGCGCTTTGATCGATATTCGCGAGGATGCGCGTGCCTTGCTTGCGGCGCATTACGCGCGCCAAGGCTCTGAGCTGAATGCGGCCCGCTTGCGCATGGCGCGTATTCCTGAGGGGGCGAAGCTGATCGACAATCCCGTCTCTGTTGCGCCGGGTTTCGTGCTGGGCAATGTGCATGTGATGGCGGGGGTTCCGTCGGTGTTCAAAGCGATGGTTGCCAGCGTGATGCCGACGCTCACAGGCGGCGCGCCGCTGCTGAGCCAAACGCTGCGGATTGATCGCGGGGAGGGGGATATCGCGGGACCTTTGGGGGCTTTGGCAGGTGATTATCCAGAGTTGTCGATTGGCTCATATCCGTTTCAGAAAGATGGCAAATACGGGTCAAACATTGTGATCCGTGGGCAAGATTTGGCGCAAATTGAGATCGCTCTCAACCGTCTTGCATCAGAACTGGACGTATAATGCCAAACGTTGAAACTCTTTACGAGGTTTGCGCGCGCACATGGCCTGCGGCCCGCGAAACGCGTGTTGGTCCATGGACCATTCGCGATGGGCAAGAGGGCGGTCAACGCGTTTCGGCTGCGACGGCTGATGGATCTTTTGATCTGCAAGACCTGAAAAGCGGCGAAGCTGCGATGAAGCAACTGGGGCAACCAAGCTTGTTCATGGTGCGTGAAGGCGAGACGCAACTGGACACAGTGCTTGCTGCAAATGGATATACCATCAAAGACCCCGTTAATCTTTATGTCTGCCCAATCACGCACCTTACGGATGTCGAGATTCCACGCGTGACAGCCTTCACCATTTGGGAGCCCTTGCAGATCATGCACGACATCTGGGCTAAGGGCGGCATCGACGCCGCGCGCTATCATGTGATGCAGCGTGCCGAGTGCCGCAAAACTGCGCTGCTGGGGCGTTGGAACGATCACCCCGCAGGCACTGGCTACGTCGGGATCCACGATGGTATCGCAATGGTGCACGCCTTGGAAATCCTAGAGCATCAGCGCGGCATGGGTGTCGGCCAATGGATGATGCGCCGCGCCGCCGTTTGGGCACAGGCGCAGAGCGCCTCTCATATGTCGGTCATCTGCACACAAGACAACGCAGCGGCAAACGGGCTTTATGCCTCGCTTGGCATGACGCTGGCTGGTACATATCACTACCGTATTAAAGGATGAGTAAATGAGCAAACCAACCGCCCTTGATCTGCCCATGGTCGATCCGCTTCCACCGCAAACGCAAAAGTACTTCGACATTTGTCAGGACAAGCTCGGGATGATCCCGAATGTGCTCCAAGCACATGCGTTTGATATCGACAAACTCAACGCCTTTACGGCGCTTTATAACGATTTGATGCTGTCAGAGAGTAACCTCAGCAAGTTAGAGCGCGAGATGATCGCGGTTGTGACCTCGTCGATTAACAAATGTTTCTATTGCCTTACGGCGCATGGCGCGGCTGTGCGTCAGCTTTCAGGCGATCCAAAGCTCGGCGAAATGCTGGTGATGAATTGGCGCGTTGCAGATCTGGACGCACGCCAACGCGCGATGCTGTTGTTCACCGAACATGTCACGAAAGAAAGCCATACGATCGAAGAGACGGATCGCCAAGCGTTGCGAGATGTGGGTTTTTCGGATCGCGACATTTGGGACATCGCCAATGTCTGCGCCTTTTATAACATGTCTAATCGCGTCGCCTCTGCCATCGATATGCGCCCCAACGATGACTATCACGCGCAATATCGATGAATTTGCGCGCGCTCCTTTGCTTGCTTTTGGGCCTGTTGCCCCTTGCCGCATCTGCGGTAGAGCTGACGTTGCCCGCCTCTGCGCGCCTAACGGCAGGGCAGGATTTGGGCGTGAGCAGCTATGCGCTGCCAATCGCACCCTTTGATGGTGCCAAGATCCCATCGCGCGCGTTTGAAGGATTTGTCACCCGCCAAGCGTGGCGGATTGAGGGGGGCGGTGTTACGCCGCTGCAACTTTTGCAGCCTTTGCGCGCAGAGCTGGAAAGCAACGGATTTTCGCTGGTCTTTGACTGCGCGGATCGGCAATGCGGTGGCTTTGATTTTCGGTTTCAAACCGATGTGATCGACGCGCCTGACATGTATGTGGATCTTGATGATTACCGTTTTGCTGCCGCTATCAAAGGCGATAGCGCCGCGCCCTCTGCAGCTGTGTCGGTGCTGATTTCGCGCAGCTCTGCCTCGGCCTATATTCAAGTGATCCAGATATCCGTCGATGAAAGCGCCGATATCGATGTTGCCAAGGGGCGCGAAATTATTGCCAGCACGCAAGGCAGCGGCGCGATTGTCTCTAGCGGCGAGCTTGCTGGGGAGCTGGACCTTAGCGGGCATGTCATTCTGAGCGATCTGGTGTTTCAGACAGGCTCTGCGAATTTGGGCGAGGGGGCTTTTGACTCGCTCGCGAGCCTAGCGGCTTATTTGCGCCAAAACCCGTCGCGCGAGATTGCCCTGGTCGGGCACACAGATGCCGAGGGCAGCTTAGAGGGCAATATTGCCTTGTCCAAGCGCCGCGCCACCTCTGTGCGCGACCGCTTGATAGAGGTGCATGGCGTCGCCAGCGCTCAAGTGTCTGCGCAGGGGGTCGGGTTTCTGGCACCTGTGTTAAGTAATCTAAGCGAAGCGGGGCGCACGGCCAATCGACGGGTGGAGGCGGTCCTGCTCTCGACACAATAGCGCAATTTTACGCTTCGGTTCTTTCTCGCTTTCATTCAAATATGCCACCGTCCGCTGAAAGGTTTTTGCTATGCCCACGCTCCCCGATTTTCGCCTTGAAACGCATTTCTCCAAGTGGGAATTCAAAGCGCGCTATCACATGACCGCCTCTGATGCTGAAAGCATGTCGTTGCCTGAGTTGCTTGCTATGGCCTCGCCCGAGGATCGTGCAGGGTTTGAAAACATGTGGCTTGGGTACACGGAAACCTACGGTGCCCCTGATCTGCGCGCGGCAATTGCAGGAACCTATGCGCGGCAAACGCCGGAGGATATTTTATGCTTTGCTGGCGCGAGTGAAGGGATTTTTGCGGCCAATACAGTATTGTTGGATAAGGACAGCCACGCGATTGTCGTTACGCCGAATTATCAGAGCCATGAAACCATGCCTTTGGCGATTTGCGAGGCAACGGGTGTGCCGCTGGACCCGAATGACAATTGGTCGCTTGATATCGACCGCATCGCCGCAGCGATCCGACCGAACAC
>CAYQZI010000062.1:0-1265 GCA_964421835.1 uncultured Planktotalea sp. | reverse complement strand
GATCGCGAAGTACTCTCCAAGATGGAGCGTTTGAAACATTATCTTTCGATCTGTAATTCAGGCCCAAGTGAACGTTTGGCGATGATTGCGCTCAACAACCGCGAGAAAATCCTCGCGCGCAATTGTGCCATCGTGGATGAGAACCTGCCGAAATGGGATGCCTTCTTTGCGCGCCACCCTGATTTGTTCGAGTGGAAGCGCCCTGATGGCGCGTGCATGGGATTTCCGCGCTACAAAGGCAGCGATGGGGTAGAAGCGTTTTGTGCGTCGTTGGTTGAAGAAAGTGGCGTTCTGTTTTTGCCGAGCACGATTTATTCGTCAGAGCTGGGGGAAACGCCGACAAATCGTTTCAGGCTTGGTTTTGGACGTCGTAATCTGGACGAAGGGATTGCTGCGCTCGACGCTCATCTGAGGAAGAATACCTAAGCGTTAACGCGCAAGCATTTTCAGACCTTGGGTCACATCAGAGCGCACAGCGATGCGCAAACCCGGTTCATCCCCCGCCTTCAAGGCCGCCACGATAAGGCGATGAAAATGCGGCAGTTCCTTGCGTCGCAAACGCCCATAAAGCGCGCGCATGGTGGGGCCAAGTTGTAGCCAGACTTGCTCTGCCATCGCGAGCATCGCAGGCGCTTGGGCACGTAGGTAGAGCGTGCGGTGAAATTCAAGATTGGTGCGAATGTAGCCCACTGCATCCTGCCGCGCGATCTGCTCGGCGATGGAGGTGTTGATCATCTGCAAACGCTCGATCAGCGCCATGTGTGCACGGGGAAGGGCGCGACTGGCGAGTTCGACCTCGATCAAAGCGCGCAATGCTGCCAGCTCTTCGATCCGATCGCTGCTCAGCTCAGGGGTTGAAACACGACCAGAGCTCGACATCGACAAAGCACCCTCAGCCACAAGGCGGCGCACTGCTTCGCGCGCAGGGGTCATTGAGACTTCGAATTCCTCGCCAATCCCGCGCAGGGTCATGGCTTTGCCGGGGGTGATATCGCCGTACATGATGCGCGAGCGCAGCGTGCGGTACACACGGTCATGCGCGGCGGCTGGGATTTCGGAGGGGCGAGGGTTTATGAGCATGTGTGCTTTGTGATCACAAAGTGATGAGTGGTCAAGGGATTGGATTGCAAGCAGGGCGGTCTATTCGTGGCTCGGCTTGTTTTCGTTCAAAGTCGGTGGGTTCCTTGCTTTGTAGCGAACGGAAGTTCTGCGCCCAAAATTACCTTCGTTGACATCTGGTTCGGTGCGAGGTTTTTCTTAAAAGC
>CAYQZI010000061.1:0-15678 GCA_964421835.1 uncultured Planktotalea sp. | reverse complement strand
CTACTCCCGCACGCCTGCAAACTTCTCTTGCCAGCCTGCGCGCTCGTCATCCGTGATCTTGCGGAAGGTCACATCGGGAACAGTGAACGCAGCGCCGACGGGCAAGGCCCCGAGAGCCGCAGACACATCATCCGGCCAGCTGTCATCCGAAGACTGCATAGCGTCCATCAAAGTCGCAGCGGCATCGGGGATGAACGGGCCAGAGAGCACCGCGTAGAGGCGGATCAGGTTCAGCGCGAGGCGGATTTGCGCGGCCGCCAGTGCAGGGTCCTCCTTGAACGTCACCCAAGGGGCGGCGGCCTGCAAATACTCGTTCCCCGCCACCCAGATCGCGCGCAATTCGGACGCGGATTTGCGCACTTCCATGGCGTCCATATAGCTCTCGTAGGCGCGAATGCGGGTGGTGAGCTCAGCAATCAAAGCTTTTTCGCGCATCCCCCATGCGCCGCCCTCTGGTACCACTTCGCCGAACTTGGAGCGGCAGAACTTGGTAACGCGAGAGACAAAGTTGCCCAGAACGTCCGCGAGATCCTTATTCACAGAAGCTTGAAAATTCTCCCATGTGAACTCGCTATCGCTGCTTTCTGGCGCATGGCTCAGGAGCCACCAGCGCCAATAATCGGCGGGCAAAATCTCTAACGCTTGATCCATAAACACACCGCGCCCGCGTGATGTGGAGAACTGACCGCCATCGTAATTGAGGTAGTTGAGACCCTTGATGTAGTCGACCAACTTCCACGGCTCGCCTGAGCCCAAAATCGTCACAGGAAAGCTAAGCGTATGAAAAGGCACGTTATCTTTGCCCATAAACTGCGTGTAGCGCACATCGTCTGCACCTTGATCGGTGCGCCACCAGCGCTGCCACTCTGCATCGGATTTGCCATGCGCATCGGCCCATTCCTTGGCGCAAGCGATGTATTCAATCGGCGCATCGAACCAGACATAGAAGACCTTGCCTTCCATGCCCGGCCAATCCTCGGCGCCGCGTTTCACAGGCACACCCCAGCTGAGATCGCGCGTGATGCCGCGATCTTGCAAGCCATCCCCATCATGCAACCATTTCTTCGCAATCGAGGTCGTCAAAACGGGCCAATCGTCCTTGCTGTCGATCCAGTCGCTAAGCTGATCCTTCATCTGGCTTTGGCGCAGATAAAGATGCTTGGTCTCGCGCATTTCCAGATCAGTAGAGCCAGAGATCGTCGAATAGGGATTGATTAGATCGACGGGATCCAGCTGCTTGGTGCAGTTGTCACACTGATCCCCGCGCGCACTGTCGAAGCCGCAATTGGGGCATGTGCCCTCGACATAGCGATCGGGCAAAAAGCGGCCATCGGCCTTGGAGTAAATCTGTTGATCTGCGACTTCCTCAATCAAACCCGCATCCGCCAAACGTCCGGCAAAATGCTGAGTCAAAGCGCGGTTCTGCGGTGAAGAGGAGCGCCCGAAATGATCGAAGGACATGCGAAAGCCCTTGGCGATTTCATCCTGCACCGCCCACATCTCAGCGCAGTATTCCTCGACAGGTTTGCCCGCTTTCGCCGCTGCCAATTCCGCAGGCGTGCCGTGCTCATCCGTGGCGCAAAGGAACAGCACTTCATGGCCACGCGCACGCTGGAACCGCGCATAAAGATCGGCGGGAAGTTGACTGCCGACCAAGTTGCCAAGGTGTTTGATTCCGTTGATATAGGGGATCGCGGATGTGATAAGATGCCGAGCCATTTTGAGTCGTCCTGCGTTGGGTTACGTACCCTTAACGCTCTGGCGCAGGCAGTTCAAACTGCCATTGACGCGATACCACACCGCTCGCTTAAAAATGCTCGGAAAATGCTGTGAAGAGATGGCGATAGGCCTCTGCTGGGAGCTTGCTGTCCCAGCTTACCACCACGGCCGTTCCGTCAGGCCCAACAATCATAAAAGAGCCCAAATTTGCGCGCCTATGATCTGTGTGCTGCCAAGACCTCCCATGGGAAAACGAAAAGCCATTTGCGTGATTACGCACCCAAGCCCCCATGCCATATCCAGTGTCTGGATCCAGCGCAAATCCACTCGGGTCCTTGACCCAAGGCGCATCAGGCGCGAACCAGTGCATCGCATATCGCGCGTAATCTTCGACCGAGACAAGCCAGCCACCATACCCCGCCGTTCTGGCCATGCGGCCCGAAACATTGGCGTTGTGCGCCCCTGCTGGATCCATGATCCGCGCTTTACACACTGCACCATAAGAGCCGCCTGACATGGCCGTAATCAAGCTTCCCATAATCGCATAATTTGCGTTAGAATAGGTATAACCAGCTGCTGCGTCGAAATTGGCCGGCACTTTCAGCGCCGTGCGTGTCATAGAGGCCTGACTGTCTAGATGCTTGTTTTGCAGTGATGTTTTCCCTTGCACCAGATGTGTTGGCAAACCGCTGGTATGCGTTGCGAAGTCAGTCAGAGTTTTCTGCAACATCGGTGCGCCGGGTGTTAGATTGAGCTGTGAGAGCACAGGTGTCATATCCGCAAGCGTGCTGTTCCAATCATACGGGCTGTCTTCGAGAAACGTGTTCAAACAATGCGCCGTAATGGATTTTGAAAGGCTCGCCATCGGAAAGCTGGTCGATGGGGCGCGCTTAACCCCGCGCGAGCGCAAAATGTCGCCATCACGCCCAATCGCAATACTTGACGCCGTTACACCATAAATCCCCATCCATTCACGCCAAGCATTCTCGAAGGCATCCAGCGCAACGACTTGTTTTGGCACCGCCCTTTGCACCACAGGCAAAGGTTTGAAATCACTGTGATCTTGCGCAACAAAAACAGGTTTGGACGGGCCAAACTGAACCCCAAGCGCCAAGGCTTGCCCAATGGCAAATGCACCGCCCACCATCATGAGAAAGATTACTTTTTTGTACACCGCGCCGACCTGCCGTTTCATTCCGTCAGGTTAATCGCTTTATGCCTTGCCTGTTTTGGGTCAAAAATCTGGTATTCTTGTGATATCTATTATCGCTTGCGCCGCACCCCTTTCGACAAACGCCCAATTACGAAGGACGTGCGCGACGGAAAATTCGACCCTGTCATTGTCTTGCGCGAAATCATGCGCTTGGGCCGCCGCGACGGAATAGATGGGAAATGTTGTCAGGCCAAAGGACACAGCGCAAAGCCCGAGCCTAAGGGCATCAGCGCCTAAGCAAGCGGATCAATGATCGACATATGCGCCAATAACCCAATCGCAGCCGTCGCGATAAAGGCCGCAAAAGCACAGCTATGCCCGACGCAGTCCTTCAGGCGCGGTGCCTACCAACATCCGATGAAAAACGCCGAGCCAAGCAGACCAATCTGCCTCGTAAGAAAACCAAGCGCGATACCATAGCGCGCATGAAGCGGGCCGACGCCACCCGAGGATGGCTGCAAAGGACAGCAACATCCGCGTAGGGATCAAACTAAATCCGCACGAAAACCCCAATAAAACACTTTCGACAAATCGAGGTAGTATTCACCCTCTCCAAACGCTCTGCACCCCTGTCTTCTTTGGTCCAAAAAAATCCCGGGGGTGTGGGGGCTGGCCCCCACCTTGTCCTGTGTGTGGGGGCTGGCCCTCACATTCTGCTGCGCATGAGGGTTGCCCCCCACGTAAAAAAGCGCGCGGGGTTTACCCCGCGCGCCAGTCGGATTGCGCAGCAATTCGAAAACGGGTTAGCGCACAGCCTTGGTAAATGTCGAAAAGATCGCCTCATTCGCGCAAATCACTTCACCGTCATTCAAAATATCACCGCCCGGCGTCAGCGGCTCGATCAAGCCACCGGCCTCGCGCACCAGAACCACGCCAGCGGCGAGATCCCATGCATTCAAACGGCGCTCCCAGTAACCTTCGTAGCGGCCAGCGGCAACGTAAGCCATGTCCAACGCAGCCGAACCCCAACGGCGAATGCCCGCCACCGCAGGCGCGACCTGAGCGATTTCTTTGATCGTTTCCGGCAAATCAGAACGCCCGCCAAAGGGAATACCCGTCGCAAAAACGCTTTCGATCATCTGATGACGTGAAGACACACGCAAACGTTGATCGTTCATCCACGCGCCCATGCCTTTTTCAGCGAAATACATCTCGTCCTTGGCCGCATCAAAAATCACGCCTGCCACAACTTGGCCCTTATGCTCCAAAGCAATCGAAATCGCCCAATGCGGCAGACCGTGCAGAAAATTCGTGGTGCCATCTAGCGGATCAACAATCCAGCGGCGCGTTGGGTCGCTGCCCTCTTCAGCGCCGCCCTCTTCGGCGAGCCAGCCATAGGTGGGACGCGCGTCCATCAGCTCTTCTTTGATGATCTTTTCGGCCGCCAAATCCGCCTTGCTTACAAAATCACCTGCGCCCTTGCGCGAGACCTGCAAGTTCTCGACTTCGCGAAAGTCCTTGGTCAAACTGCGGCCCGCACGACGCGCAGCTTTGATCATCACATTCAGATTAGCGCTGCCTTGCATAGCATCTCGGTCCTTCGCATCATTTCGAGGTTTGTCGCGCGTATAGGCAGGCGCGCGGCTTTTGCCAAGCGCTTAAGCGTTTAAGCGTTTTGTAGCTTGGCGCTTTCTTCTTTGGCCAAACGGATCAAATCGATCATATAGGGTTTCTCGACCTCTTCACTGCGCGTGGCCGCAAATAGTTGCCGCGTCACGCCCGTTTCCGTCAAGGGCCGCGTAACGTAATCGGACGAGTATTTCACCTCGCGCACCACCCAGTCGGGCAAAACGGATATCCCGCGATTAGACGCAACCAGCAGCAAAATCACAGCGGTCAATTCCACTTGGCGAATGGCAGCTGGCTCGACCTTGGCTGGGATCAAAAGTTGGCTGAAGACGTCAAGCCGCGTGCGCTCGACGGGATAGGTGATCAGCGTTTGACCGCGAAAATCCTGCGCATCCACAAAGGGTTTTTGCGCCAATGGATGCTGGGCAGAGGCCACAAAAACAGGTGCGTAATCAAAGAGATGGGTGAACTCAACCCCCGCAAGGTTTTCTGGGTCAGAACTGACAACCAGATCCACCTCTTCCTTTTGCAAAGCGGGCAGCGCATCAAAGGCAAGCCCCGGTTTGATATCCACATCCACGTCGGGCCAAAGTTTGCGAAAGCCCTCGAGCACGGGAAACAGCCACTCAAAACAGGCATGGCATTCAATCGCGATATGCAAGCGGCCTGATTTACCGTCGCGCAACCCACTGAATTCCGCTTGCATCGCGTCGATCTCTGGCAGGATCTTTTCCGCCAAGCGCAACAAACGCATACCCGCCGCCGAGAGCTTCATCGGCTTTGAACGGCGCACAAACAGCTCGACACCTGCTTGATCTTCTAGGCCCTTGATTTGATGGCTGAGCGCACTTTGGGTGATGTGCAATTGATCCGCCGCCTTTGCCAAACCGCCATTTTCATGGATTGCTTTGATGGTTCGTAAATGCCGGAACTCGATATGCATATCTGAATGCGCCTCATGATCGTATTGAAGGTTATGAAGTTGTCTCAGATTGCCGCGCGTGCAACAAGAAGAAAATTCATAAAGAAAGCAGTTAACATGAGCACGCCGACAGTTTCGTTTGAATTCTTCCCCCCTCAAAACCTAGAGGCGTCCTTCCGGCTGTGGGACACGGTTCAAACGCTGGCACCGCTCGATCCAACCTTTGTGTCTGTGACCTATGGCGCGGGCGGCACGACGCGCGATTTGACCCGCGACGCGGTTGCGACGCTGCATAAATCCAGTGGCTTGAACGTGGCGGCGCATTTGACCTGCGTGAACGCAACGCGCGAAGAGACACTTGCGGTTGCAGCAGGTTTTGCCAAAGCAGGCGTGAAAGAGATCGTCGCGCTGCGCGGCGATGCGCCAAAGGGCGAAACGACGTTCACGCCCTGCGCAGGTGGCTTTGAGAACTCGGTGCAATTGATCGAAGCGCTCGCGGCGACGGGAGATTTCAAAATTCGCGTCGGTGCCTACCCTGATCGCCACCCCGAAGCGCCGAGCGCGCGTGCGGATATAGACTGGCTGAAAGCCAAGATAGACGCAGGCGCATCCGAGGCCATTACACAGTTCTTTTTTGAGGCCGAGACATTCCTGAGGTTCCGCGATGACTGCGTTGAGGCGGGCATCGATGCGCCTATCCTGCCCGGCATCCTGCCGATAGAGAATTGGAAAGGTACGCGAAATTTCGCGCGCCGCTGTGGCACTGCGATTCCTGCATGGCTTGAAGATGCCTTTGAGAAGGCCGAGCGCGACGGGCGCAGCGATTTGTTGGCAACTGCGATTTGCACCGAGCTGTGCTCTGATTTGATGGCCGAGGGCGTTGATGCGTTGCACTTTTATACGCTCAACCGTCCCGAATTGACGCGCGATGTGTGTCACGCACTTGGGGTTGTGCCAAAACTTGCGTTGCAAAACGTCGCGTAACAGTGATTGAAGCGCGCGCGCGATGCTCCTAGCCTGCCTCCAAAGAGGAGACGCGCAGATGTTTTACGCACAAGGACCAGAAGATTTACTGAGCGTCGCAGAGGCGCTTGGCATGTCGGGGCGCGACTTTATGCAAGGGATCCTAGACGGAACCCACCCTGCCCCACCGATTGGCAAGACGCTGAATTACACATTGCACGAGGTCGGGGACGGGCGCACTGTGTTTCGTGGCGCGCCTTTGTTTAAGCACTGCAATCCCATGGGCACAGTGCATGGCGGCTGGTATGGCACGCTGCTTGATAGCGCGATGGCCTGCGCTGTAATGACGAAAGTGCCCAAAGGCAGCGCTTATACAACGTTGGAATATAAGATAAATATCCTGCGCTCTATCCCGCTGGGGATGGAAGTTGATACCATAGGAATCGTGGATCACGCGGGCCGCTCGACCGGGATTGCACATGGAGAAATTCGCGGTGTCGAGGATGGCAAGCTTTATGCCACGGGCTCGACCACCTGCATTATCATGACGCCCTAGGGTCCTAGCCCTAAGCGCGACGCGGCCCGCGAAGGCGGCGGATCAAGCGCGCTGTTAATCCTCGCCTTGGCTCGGGCGGCGCGCGCCGCTCGCGGGTATAGACCGAATGGTGCATTCTCTCGCAACGATCCGCGTCTGCAATGCGTCGTTTGCGCGACAGAAAGAGCATTCCGAAGCCGCGCCAACTGCTTGCAGAGGGGGCCATAGCGTTTTGTGCAAAGCGCCCGCGCCAGTCGTCGGGCAAAAGCAATCCACAGCTTTCGACCCGCTCCAGCATCCAGACAAGCGGGATATTCGCCAAGGGCCGCGCGTCTTCAAAGCCAAGCAATTGCCCGCCGACATCGCCGTGATTGCCAGGGAACCAAACCTGTTCGATCCGCCCCTGCCAATCATCAGGGCAGGTCCACAAAACCGGCTTGTAGCTGTTGCGCGTTTCATCGCGTGCCAGCGCATGAAACCCATGCTGAATAGAGCGGCCTAGTTCGTGATTGTGAAAGGCATGTTTTGGCGCGCTCCAGCGCCACAAGATTGGCAGGCCGATGCCCAGCGCTTTCACCGTGTCCCAAACGCCGACCATTTCAATCGGGGCTTCGGCGTGACAATGAGATTGCACGAAGGCATCCGCATCGCCGATTTCATCGCCGCATTGATAGATGCGGTAAATTGTTCGGATATTGCGCTCGATCGCGTGCTCTGCCGTGAGCAATCCGACGCGATCAATCACCCCCGCGAGAGAGCGCACAGCATAAGCTCCGCGTGAATAGCCCAGCAGAAAAATGCGATCCCCCGGGCGATAGCGCGAGGCAAGAAAGCCATAAGCGCGTCGAATTTGACGGTTTATGCCGCGCCCCATCATCACATCGGGTGCAGATCGCCAGCCGCGCCACTGCAACCCTGCCTCGTAGTATAGCGATAAATCGGAGTTTGATTCGCGCAAAATCTTGTAGGTGCGCCCCGCGTTCGTCTCTTGCCCCGCATCAAGCGAGGACATGGTGCCATCCAAAATAACCACATGGGTTTGAGGCTCGTGCGCTGCGCTGCGCGGACTTTGGCGGCGGCGGCGCAAAGCACCGCTGAGCCAGAGGGATATGCGTTTACTCAGCCGCAATGTGTCGATCATTCAGCATTTGCCACATGCGATGCGGCGTAAACGGCATGTTGACCCGATCTATCCCAAGGGGGGCAACCGCATCTTGAACAGCATTGGCGATTGCGGCCATGGACCCCACCGTTCCAGCTTCGCCGCAGCCTTTCATGCCCATGGGATTTGTCGATGTGGGCACCGCTTCTGTAGAGAAAGAAATCATAGGCACATCATCCGCGCGCGGCATGGCGTAGTCCATAAAACTTGCTGTGAGCAATTGGCCGTCCTCATCAAACACCGCGCGCTCTGTAAGCGCTTGGCCAAGGCCTTGCACAACACCGCCATGGACCTGCCCTTCAGCCAGCATCGGATTGATAAGATTGCCAAAATCGTCAACCACTGTGTAGCGATCGACAGTTATGACACCTGTGTCTGGATCAATTTCGACCTCTGCAATATGTGCGCCATTTGGAAATGAATGTGCCGAAAGCGTGATTGTTGCTTCAGAGGACAGCAGCTCTTCATGCCCCTCTGCGCGCGCCAATTCTGCCGCTTCGATCATCGTGAAACTCAGGTTGGACCCATCGCTGCGGAAGGCTTCATCATCGAACATAACCTCGGCCTCGCTGACGCCCATCTTGTCTGCCAAGAGCGGCGTAAACTGGGTGATCATTTTCTCGACGCTGGCAAGCGTTGCCGTGTTTTGCACTGTCACCGAGCGCGAGCCGCCCGTGCCGCCGCCCGTCGCAATCCGGTCACTGTCGCCCTGAATCACATCGATACACTCCAGCGGAATGCCAGATTGATCCGACAGGAATTTTGCATAGACCGTTTCATGCCCCTGACCGTTGCTTTGTGTGCCGACATAAATGCTCACGCGGCCCTCCTCTTCGAAAAATACCACTTTGGCAGTTTCGCTAGGATCACCCAAAATACTTTCGATATAGTAACATAGCCCCATGCCGCGCAGCATACCTTTGGCGGCGCTCGCGTTGCGGCGGCTCTGATAGCCCGCATGATCGCTTTTGCTTTGCGCAACGCTCAGCACGCGGTTGAAATCGCCAATGTCGTAAGTGACTTCGGAGGCGGTCGTGTAGGGGAAGTTTTCGGGCTTGATGAAATTGCGTCGGCGCAGCTCCCACGGATCGGCGCTGAGTTGGCGCGCGGCGTAATCCATCGAGCGTTCCAGCACGTAGATCGCCTCTGGCCGACCTGCGCCGCGATAAGCATCGACCTGCGTGGTATTGGTGTAAACGCCCTCGACGTGCAGATAGACGGCCTGCACATCGTAACAGCCTGTCAGAACCTTAGAGAAGAGCATGGTCTGGATCGGCTGGGCGAACTGCGAATTATAGGCCCCCATATTGGCAACCGAATGCACTTTGTACGCGACAAGCTGGTGATCCGCATCAAAACCCATCTGCACGGTGCTGACCAAATCGCGCCCTGCATTGTCGCTGAGCATCGCTTCGGTGCGCTCTGACATCCATCGCACAGGCTGGCCAAGCATGCGCGCCGCCATGCCGCAAATGGCATATTCGGGATACATCATCGCTTTCATGCCAAAGCCGCCGCCTGTGTCGGGGTTGGTCACGCGTACGTTTTCTGGATCGAGCTTCATGTGCTTGGCGATTTGCCCTTTGGGGGCCCAAACCCCCTGCCCGTTCAGCGCCACATGTATGCGGCCATCCTCCCATTCAGCGTAGCAGCCACGCGGCTCCATGGAATTGACGATAACGCGGTTGTCCTCGATCTCGCAGGTGATTTGATGGGCCGCATTGTCAAAGGCCTCGGTAAAGGCGTCCTCGTTGCCGAGCCCCCAATCAAAGGCGCGATTGTCCGGTGCTTCGCTGTGGATCGGATCGCCGCCTGTGGCCAGCTCTAGGTGCACGGGCAGATCATCGATATCCAGCTCAACCAGCTCAGCGGCGTCTTTTGCTTGCTGGAGCGTATCGGCAAAGATCATCGCAATTGGCTCGCCCACAAAGCGCACACGGCCCTGCGCCAGCAAGGGGCGTTCGGGTGCAGCGGCGCGGGCGCCATCGCGGTTGATGAGAACGCTGGCATCCATAGCTAACATATTGCCGTTCGCCAAAAGGTCATCGCCTGTCACAACCAAATGCACCCCGTCGCTGGCGCGGGCGTCCTCGACGTTCAACTCGGTGATTTCCCCATGCGCCACGGACGAGCGCAACACATAGCCAAAGAGCGCGTTTTCAGGTGTGATATCATCCACATACCGGCCCGCGCCGGTCAGAAACCGCACATCCTCTGTGCGTTTCACTGCCTGACTTTTACCAAACTTTTCCATGCTCTGCTCCCTGCGCAATGTGCCGCTGTGAAAGATAACCCTAAAGCGCGCACGCCAGATGTCCAGATTGGCTTTTCCTTTGGGCGCGGTTTGTTTATCAGAGCCGTGATACATCAAAGCTACCCGAAGGACGGCATTGTCATGGCCATGGAAAAGAATTTCGACGCGGGATCCGCGGAAACCCGTCTCTATGACGCTTGGGAAAAGGCTGGCTGCTTTAAAGCAGGCGCCAATGCCAAGCCCGAGGCGTCCACCTTTTGCATCATGATCCCGCCTCCGAATGTCACGGGCGTTCTGCATATTGGCCATGCGTTCAACAACACGCTGCAAGACATTCTGATCCGTTGGAAACGCATGCAAGGGTTCGATACGCTTTGGCAGCCCGGCACCGATCACGCAGGTATTGCCACGCAAATGGTGGTGGAGCGCAAGCTGGCCGAAACAGAGCAACCGAGCCGTGTTGAAATGGGGCGCAACGCGTTTTTAGAGAAGGTTTGGGAGTGGAAAGGCGAGAGCGGCGGCACGATTATCAACCAGCTCAAACGTCTTGGCGCGTCCTGTGATTGGGAGCGCGAGGCCTTCACCATGTCAGGTGCGCCGAACGCCCCTGCGGACGTAGCAGGTGGCAATTTTCATGACGCGGTGATTAAGGTCTTTGTTGAGATGTACAACAAAGGTTTGATCTATCGCGGCAAGCGTTTGGTAAATTGGGATCCGCACTTTGAAACCGCGATATCCGATCTTGAGGTCGAGAATATCGAGGTGGCAGGTCACATGTGGCACTTTAAGTACCCTTTGGCGAACGGTGCGACATATGAGTTTATTGAGCAAGACGAAGACGGCAATGTCACGCTGCGCGAAACCCGCGACTACATTTCGATTGCGACCACCCGTCCCGAGACGATGCTTGGCGATGGTGCGGTTGCGGTGCATCCCTCGGACGAGCGGTATGCGCCAATTGTTGGAATGCTGTGCGAAATTCCTGTGGGCCCGAAAGAGCATCGCCGCCTGATCCCGATCATCACGGACGAATATCCTGATAAGGATTTCGGGTCGGGCGCGGTGAAGATCACCGGTGCGCATGATTTCAACGACTACCAAGTTGCCAAACGCGGCGGCATTCCGATGTACAACCTCATGGACACGCGCGCGGCGATGCGCAGCGATGGCAAGCCCTATGCAGAAGAAGCGGCGATGGCGCAGGCGATTGCCAATGGGACGCAAAAGTTCAACGAGGCGATGATCGCAGCGATGAACTTGGTGCCTGATGAGTATCGCGGGCTTGATCGCTTTGAGGCGCGCAAAAAGGTTGTTGCAGATATCTCGGCGGAAGGTCTGGCCGTGATGGTGGATCACGTGTCGATTGACGAGGACGGCAACGAGGTTACGGCTCAGGTGCCCTACGTCGAGGCCAAGCCGATCATGCAGCCCTTTGGTGATCGCTCTAAAGTGGTGATTGAGCCGATGCTGACCGATCAGTGGTTCGTCGAGACCTCCAAGATTGTTGAACCTGCTCTAGAGGCTGTGCGCTCTGGCGCGACCAAGATCATGCCCGAAAGTGATAAGAAGGTGTATTTCCATTGGCTTGAGAATATCGAGCCATGGTGCATTTCGCGTCAGCTTTGGTGGGGGCATCAGGTGCCGGTTTGGTACAGTTTCGATGGCGTTGGCGCGTGGCAACATATCTACGATACGGTTAATTCCGGTGCGCCGATCGATGAAGATCGCCTGAAAACAGAGGTGCTGAGCGGCTTTCACACCACCAGCGTGTGTGCTGCGTCTTTTGACGAAAGCTATGATATCGCGCAGGGCCATTACGGCGCGGGCTGGACAATCGTGGAGACCGCAAACGCCGAGGAAGCCTATGCCGTCTTCGCGCAGAACGCGGCTTTGGGAAAAAAGGTTGCGCCGCTTTATCGCGACCCTGATGTGCTTGATACATGGTTCTCTTCCGGCCTTTGGCCCATCGGCACGCTGGGCTGGCCTGAGCAGACGGATGAGCTGAGCAAGTATTTTCCGACCTCGACGTTGATCACCGGTCAAGACATCCTGTTCTTCTGGGTGGCTCGGATGATGATGATGCAATTGGCTGTGGTGGATGAAATTCCGTTCGACACGGTCTATCTGCATGGCCTTGTGCGCGACGCCAAGGGCAAGAAAATGTCCAAATCCACAGGCAACGTGGTGGATCCGCTTGAGATCATTGATGAATACGGCGCGGATGCGCTGCGCTTCACCAATGCGTCGATGGCGTCTTTGGGCGGTGTGCTGAAGCTCGACACAAAGCGCATCGAGGGCTATCGCAACTTCGTGACCAAGCTTTGGAACGCCGCGACCTATGGTGATTTCAAAGGGACGTTTGACGTGCCCCATTCGGATGCTCTGCCTGATACAGCGCTGCCGCTGAACAAATGGATTAAGGGCGAGATTGCGAAGACACGCGAAAGCGTGGATGAGTCCTTAAACGCATATCGTTTCAATGACGCGGCGAACGCGCTCTATGCCTTCACTTGGAATACCTTCTGCTCGCAGTATCTCGAGTTCACCAAACCAGTTTTGGACGAAGGCACAGCAGAGGAAGCCGCCGAGACTAAGGCAACCTACGCTTGGGCGCTTGATCAAATCCTGATCATGTTGCACCCGATCATGCCCTTCGTAACGGAAGAGATTTGGGGCCAAAAAGCGCGCCCAAGCATGCTCGTGCATGCGCCTTGGCCAAGCTACACAGCAGCAGATTTGATCGATCCGCAAGCGGATGCAGACCTCAGCTGGACCGTTGCAATGATCGAAGCGATCCGCTCTGCGCGCGCGCAAATGAACGTGCCCGCCGGTGCGTTTATTCCTTTGGTTGTCAAAGGCATGGAAGATACCGCAAACGCTGCTTGGACGCAGAATGAAGCGCTTATCATGCGCTTTGCGCGCATTGAGAGCATTGGCCACGTCGATGATCTGCCCAAAGGCACAGTCGCGCTTGCGGCCTCGGGCGGCACGTTTGGCTTGCCTCTAGAAGGCGTGATTGATGTGGCAGCGGAAAAAGCGCGTTTGGAAAAGACGCTGGGCAAACTCGCTAAGGAACTTGGTGGCTTGCGCGGGCGTTTGAACAATCCAAAGTTTGCGCAAAGCGCACCAGCGGAGGTTTTGGAGGAAACCAAGAAGAACCTTGGCTTGCGCGAAGCTGAAGAAGCAAAACTGAAAGACGCCTTCGCGCGTTTGGCAGAAATCGGCTAAATCACGAGAGCGAAACCAAGCCTTTTTGCAAAAAGGCTTGGCAAGGGCTTTTGCAAAAGCCCTTACGTGTACACCGCAGCACGTTTTTGCATATTGGACATGACCGCTTCCATCTGATGCGGCGTGCCCACAAGCGAGGATTGCGCGCGCGACTCTTCTAGCAATACATCTGAGGCGTCATTCTCATAAGCATATGACACCAGCGCCTTGCCTGCGCGCACCGCCGATGGGCTTTTGCACGCAATCAAACGCGCCAGCTCTAGCGCGCGTGTCACCGGATCCTCGCTCAATTCGGTCACCAGCCCATACTCTTTGCCGTCAACGCCAGAAAACTCTTCGCCCGTATAGGTCAAGCGCCGCAAAACATCCGCGCGCATCAGCGCAGGCCACAACACCATACCGCCCATATCAGGCACCAGTCCCCATTTCATTTCCAAGATCGACATGCGCGTATTCGGGGCTACAATTCGAATGTCCGCGCCCGAAGCAATCTGCATCCCCGCGCCAAAACACACCCCATGCAAGGCCGCGATCACAGGCGTCTCCAGCTGTTTCCACACCAAAGACACATGCTGATAATCATTCGAAGGGCCATGAGTGCGTGGCATCATAATTGCAGCAGGATCCCCCCCAGCCAGCACGCCAAAGCTGGCAACATCCAAACCTGCACAGAACGCGTCCCCTTGCCCCGAAAGCACAACAGCGCGCACATCCGCGTTGCCGCGCAAAGCCTCGCCAGCGGCGATAATCCCTTCCATCATTGCGGGATCAACCGCATTCATTTTGTCAGAACGCGACAGTTCAACATGGGCGACATGATCGGTGATGGTGGTTGTAACGCGCGGCATTGCAGGCTCCCTTTTTTTGCTTGCGCCACGCTACCCGCAGCGGCGGCGCAAAGAAAAGTGGAACGTCAGGGCACACGTTGATTTAAGGAACCAAACGCTCCACGGCGCGCATCATGCCGAGGGATTTATCATAGACCAAGGTCAAGATACGTCGCCCGCCTGTTTTCGCCGCGATCTGTGGAACTGTGCGCACCGCGCCAGCGGCCATTGCGCTGGCGATAAACCCTCTTCTACTCAGCTTCATTGTCCACCTTCTACTTTTGCGAATGATTCTCAAGTAAGCACGCTTCAACGCATTTTCAAGCTTGCCCAGATGCAACAGCTGCCCTACCCAAGGCATATGACATATCCACGATACACCGCCCTCGCCCAGACTTTGCCCGCCTCTGTTCCTTTTGTAGGCCCAGAAACACTGGAGCGCACGCGCGGCGCAGAGTTCAAGGCTCGCCTTGGCGCGAATGAAAATGGCTTTGGCCCCGCGCCCAGCGTATTGGACGCAATCAAGGCCAATGCGGATCAAGCCTGGATGTATGGCGAGCCGGAAAGCCATGAGTTGCGCAGCGCGCTTAGCATGCATCACGGCGTTGACCTTAGCAATATCGTGGTTGGCGAGGGTATCGACGGGCTGCTGGGCTATCTTGTGCGCTTGCTGGTCGGCGCGGGCGATCATGTGGTGACCTCTGATGGTGCCTATCCGACATTCAACTATCATGTCGCAGGCTTTGGTGGGACCTTGCACAAAGTGCCCTACAAGAACGATCACGAAGACCTTGATGCGCTGCTTGCCAAGGCGCGCGAGGTCGGCGCAAAGATCATCTATCTGTCCAACCCGGACAACCCTATGGGCACTTGGCACAAAGCCGCCGCAATCGAAGAGCTGGCCGCGCACCTGCCCGAGGGCTGTTTGCTGCTGCTTGATGAAGCCTACATTGATCTCGCACCGAACGAGGCCATCGCCACGTTGCCAATCGAGGATCCCGGCGTGATCCGTATGCGCACCTTTTCCAAAGGCTATGGCTTGGCAGGGATGCGCGTGGGATATGCGCTTGGCGCGGCGGAGTTGATCCGCGGCTTCGAGAAGATCCGCAATCATTTTGGCATGAACCGATTGGCGCAAATCGCAGCGCTTGCGGCGCTTAGCGATCAAGCTGGCCTTGCTGATATTCAGGACAAAGTCGCAGCCTCAAAACAAAGGCTGACACAGGTAGCAGCTGACAATGCCTTGCGCGCACTGCCCTCTGCGACCAATTTCGTGGCGATTGATT
>CAYQZI010000060.1:0-15854 GCA_964421835.1 uncultured Planktotalea sp. | reverse complement strand
ATGGTCATCATGGTCATCATGGTCATCATGGTCATCATGGTCATCATGGTCATCGCCTTCAAGCTCGGCCTCTGCCATGCTCACGGTGCAACCGGCCGCCGCAGGCAAAGCGAAAAGCTCAAGCGGCTTGCCAAGTTTCGCCAAAGCCGCATCGATCAACGCGAGATCTTCGTCGCTTTTCGCCTCGTATTCAAAACCCACGATATCCGCGCCGGGTGCATGGAATTCCATCGCAACGCTGGCACCCTCAAGCGCGATGTTCAAAACACCAACACCGTGTTCATGCGCGTCGAGCTGGCGCGTTTCTTCTGCGAGGGCGGGCAGGGCTGCAAAAAGTGCGATTAGCGAGAGTGTGTGTTTCATGGTCAATCCGTAAATAGGGTTCATAGGAAGAATTAAGAAGTGCAGGTTTCACATTTTCCGTGAATTTCGAGGATGTGGCGTTCGGCGCGAAACGCCGTTTGGTCGGTTAGGGCCGTGAGCTTGGGCAAAAGTCCGCTGCCATCATGTTCCTCGACCGATCCGCATTTCTCGCAGATCGCAAGAACCGGCACGCTTTCCACATGGGTGCAGCGGCAGGGCACAAAAGCTTTGATCGATTCCAGTCGATGCGCGCGGCCTTGATCGGTCAACGCAGAGAGCGTGCGATACACCGTTGGCGGCGCGATATCCGGCTCGGACACCTGAAGTTTTTCCAAGATTTGATAGGCCGTCATTGGTCTGTCGCAGGCTTTGAGCACTGTCAAAACATCAAATTGCCGAGCGTCCGCAGGTTTTCTCATCTCATACTCACCGAATTCTCTTCGCACTTTTTTAGGGCCAAATATTTGTTACTTTATAAAATAATGAGGCTCAAGATAACAAGCAAGGCGCTGTGTTTGTCCCATGTTTATAGGCGAAGCTTTGCCGTTATGACGAGATTTGGAACGGCTTCAGACTTGCTGCAAAAGCGTTGATAAACTCGAGCGTCACGGCTGAGGGACGTTTCAGCGTTGGATGCACAAGCGATAATTTATGCGCAATAGCGGGTGAAAACGGTCTGCTTTCAAGCTTGTCTGCGGTGTAATTGATCGCATCTAGCTCACTGACGATTGCCACGCCTATGCCATGGGACACTAGCTCGCAGGCGGCGGTGAATTGGCGGGTTTCAACCAGCGTCGTGAGCGGGATATTTGCATCAAGGAACGCATTTGCGAGGTTCTTGAAAAAGGCACTCTCGCGCCGCGTGTGGATGATCTTCTCCTGCGCGAGATCGGCGGGACTGATGTTGCTAAGCGCGCTTAGGCGGTGCCCTTTAGGAAAAATGCAAACCGTGCGCACATTGATGTCTCTGCTCTCTACGGCAGAATGGCCACGAAACCCGTCTGTGATCCCGAAATCGAATTGTTCGTCTATCATCCATTCCAAAATTCGCTCGGGGCGGTCAGGTTCGATTGTGATACTCACCCCGGGGCGGTCCTTTAGGAAGTTAGCGACAACTTCGGGCAGGTGAGACGTCGCGAACCCAGGCAAGCAGGCAATGCGAATATGCCCGGCTTTGCGCTGGGTGATGCTTTGGCTGACCTCGCTGATTTGATCCATAAGATCCAGCACGCGCTGGATGTCAGATTGCAGAAACTTCACTTCCTGCGTCGGCACCAATTTGCCGTCGCGGCGATCAAACAGTGAAAATCCGAGTGTTTGCCCAAGGTCCGCAAGCAAACGACTGACCGCGGGCTGACTGATTCCCAATTCTTTCGCAGCGCGTGTCACAGAACTGTAGTGAATCACTGCCATAAGGGCCTCGAACTGCCTCAGTCGGAGTTTTTGTCGCATGATTTACAGGCCTTTGCTTAGTGTCGCGGGGGTATAACGTTATGTTATATTTTTTCAGCATTTAGCAACCTTGCATTATGCATTTTGCCGTGTATCGTTTTGCCTATGACGGGTGAAGCTGTTCGATAAACAACGCATCCTAATCAATCGCACCTTTTCGGGTGCATGGGAGGAATTATGAAAAAGTCACTAATCGGCGCTTTGGCCGTATCCACAATGATGACGCCAATCGCTGCGATGGCGGAAACGGAAGTCCAGTTTTGGCACGCCTTTACAGGCCGTTTAGGCGAGCTGGTCAAAGCTCAAGTCGCGGATTTCAACGCGTCTCAAGACACCTACACCATCGTGGAAAGCCATAAGGGCAATTATTCAGAAACGTTGAACTCGGGCATCGCCGCATTTCGTGCGGGCGAACAGCCCCATATCTTGATGGTCTTCGAAGTTGGCACCGCAACCATGATGGCCGCGCCGGGCGCAACGCGTCCTGTCTTTGAAGTTATGGCGCAAAGTGGTGCAACTTTTGATCCTGATGCCTATATCGGCGCGGTCAAAGGCTATTACACAACAACGGATGGCGACATGCTATCCTTGCCTTTCAACTCCTCCACACCAGTCCTTTGGGTGAACCGCGATGCGATGTCGGCAGCGGGGGTTGATCCTGACACAGATCTGTCCACATGGCAGAACGTGGGCGCGACGCTCGATGCGCTGAAAGCTGGCGGCGAAGAGTGCCCGCTGGTCACGGCATGGCAGAGCTGGATCCACCTTGAAAACTTCTCGGCCTATCATGACGTGCCGTTTGCATCGAAAGACAACGGCTTTGCAGGCACCGATACCGAGCTGATGCTGAACGGCGAAGCGCAGATTGCGCATTTGACGGCCATGGGCCAATGGGCGCAGGACGGCAAGTTCATCTATACAGGCCGACGCAATGAAGGCGGCGCTAACTTCCGCGCTGGCGAATGCGCGCTCTTCACGGAAAGCTCAGCTGGCTATGCAGGCATCAGTTCGGAGGCAGAGTTCGAGTTTGATGTGCGCCCACTTCCCTATTGGGAGGGCGTCGGCAATGCGCCGCAAAATACGATCATTGGCGGTGCATCGCTTTGGGTCATGGAAGGACACGAGGATGCTGAATACAAAGGCGTCGGCGAATTCCTAAGCTTCCTGTCCTCGTCCGATGTGCAAGCGGCGTGGCATCAGAATACGGGCTACTTGCCCATCACTGCAGAAGCGGGCGAGGCCACGAAAACGGCTGGCTTCTATGAGCAGAACCCGGGCACGGATATCGCTGTTATCCAGATGACCGCGAAAGAGCCTACGGCGAATTCCAAAGGTTTGCGTCTTGGCTCCTTCGATCAAATCCGTGGGATCATCGATGAAGAACTAGAGGCAATCTGGTCCGGCGATAAATCCGCCCAAGCTGCGATGGACAGCGCCAAAGAGCGCGGCGACGCCTTGCTGCGCCGTTTTGAAGCGGCCAACCGCTAAAAGCACTAAAGGGCAGGCCCTGAGTTTGGGCCTGCCTTTGTCAATCTAAGGGCCTGCTTCAATGGAAAAACGTGTCACGTTTCGTGGTTGGAAATTGCCCCTGTTGTTGATCGCACCACAGGTGATCATCTCGCTGGTTTTCTTTTTCTACCCAGCAGGCCAAGCGATTTGGCAATCACTGTTTATTCCCGATCCCTTCGGGCTATCTTCGCAATATGTCGGTCTTGGAAATTTCGAATATCTCTTTGGCGATAGGTTCTATCGCGCGGCTTTTGGCACGACGGCGCTGTTTTCCATTCTCGTGACACTCTGTTCGATGATTCCGGCTTTGTTTCTGGCGGTGCTGGCGGATCGCTTGATCAAAGGGTCGGGCGTTTACCGCACGCTTTTGATTTGGCCCTATGCAGTAGCGCCAGCGGTGGCGGGGGTGCTTTGGCTTTTCATGTTCAACACACGCGTTGGGGTGATTTCATGGTATTTGGGCAAGCTTGGCTATGATTGGAACCATGTGCTAAATGGCGGCGAGGCGATGGGCCTTGTCGTTGTCGCGTCGGCTTGGGGGCGCATCAGCTACAATTTCCTGTTCTTCTTTGCTGCGCTGCAAGCGGTTCCGAAATCTGTGATCGAAGCCGCTGCAATCGATGGCGCGCGCTTTTGGCGGCGCTTTTTCACAATCGTGTTGCCGCTTTTGTCTCCGACGACCTTTTTCCTTTTGGTGGTCAATGTCGTCTATTCCTTCTTTGAGACTTTTGGTGTGATCCACACGATCACCTCGGGTGGCCCGCAACAATCCACGACCATCCTGGTCTACAAAGTCTTCTCGGACGGCTTTGTCGGCCAAGATCTTGGCTCGTCTTCGGCGCAATCTGTCGTGCTTTTGTTTGTGGTTGGCTTGCTGACCATCATCCAGTTCAAAGTTATCGAGAAAAGGGTGCATTACTGATGGCCCGTCAGCGTGATCGCGAAACTCATGGCATGGTGGAAAAGCGCGGTGCTGGGCTTTGGCTTACCCATGTGTTGATGATCCTTGGAGTGTTGGTGATCTTCTTTCCGATCTGGCTTGCCTTTGTGGCCTCTACGGTCACGCAGCCGGAAATCGTGAAGCCGCCGATGCCGCTTTGGCCTGGTGATCATTTCCTCGAAAATTATACAAAGGCGCTGTTTTCCGGCGTGAATGTCCCCGTCACAACCATGCTGATCAACAGCCTTGTGATGGCGATTGGCATTGCGGTGGGCAAAATCGTTATCTCGCTTTTGTCCGCCTTTGCCATCGTTTATTTTCGCTTTCCTGGGCGTACTCTCTTCTTCTGGATGATCTTTCTGACGCTCATGCTGCCCGTCGAAGTGCGCATCGTTCCCACTTACGAAGTCGTTGCGGGTTTTGGCATGCTCAACAGCTATAGCGGCTTGATCTTTCCGCTTATCGCTTCTGCCACGGCGACGTTTCTGTTTCGGCAGTTCTTTCTTACCATCCCTGATGAGTTGGCCGAAGCTGCGCGCGTCGATGGCGCCAGTCCGATGCGCTTTTTCTGGGATATTGTCGTGCCCATGAGCCGCACGAACGTCGCGGCGCTGTTTGTGATCTTGTTCATATACGGCTGGAACCAGTATCTTTGGCCGCTGTTGATCACCACCGATCCAGAAATGAATACCATTGTTATGGGGATCAAACAGATGTTCCCTTCAGGCGATGATGTTGCGGATTGGCCGGTGATTATGGCGACCTCGATTTTAGCAATGATCCCGCCGGTGATTGTTGTGGTTGGAATGCAGCGGCTGTTTATTCGCGGCCTTGTGGATAGCGAGAAATAGATATGGCGACGGTGTCTTTAGTTGATATCAAGAAAAGCTTTGGCCCAACGGATGTGATCCACGGCATCACGACAGAGATCGCTGATGGCGAATTCATCGTGATCGTAGGCCCTTCTGGCTGCGGGAAATCCACCTTGCTGCGCATGGTTGCAGGGCTCGAAACAGTGTCGGCGGGTGAGGTGCAAATCGGCGGCGTGCGCGCCAATGACAAAGAGCCAATGGACCGCGATATCGCCATGGTGTTTCAAAATTACGCGCTTTATCCGCATATGTCGGTGCGTCAGAACATGGGCTACGGGCTAAAGATCGCGGGCCTGCCAAAGGATCAGATCAACGCCAAGGTCGAGGATGCCGCCAAGCTTTTGCAGCTAGAACCACTGCTGGATCGCAAGCCCAAACAGCTCTCTGGTGGGCAGCGGCAAAGGGTAGCCATGGGCCGCGCGATTGTGCGTGAACCTGCGGTGTTTCTCTTTGATGAGCCACTTTCGAACCTTGATGCCAAGCTGCGTGTGCAGATGCGTTTGGAGATCAAAGAGCTGCAATCGAAACTAGGCATCACTGCGCTCTATGTGACCCATGATCAGGTCGAAGCGATGACGATGGCGGATCGCATGATCGTCATGAACGCAGGCGTCGCCGAACAGATCGGCACGCCGCTGGACGTCTATGAAACCCCGCGCACCTTGTTTGCAGCGCAGTTCATTGGCAGCCCGTCGATGAATATAATCGATGGGCATATCAAAGCGGGGCAGGTCTATATTGGTGAGAACAAGGTGGGCGATAGCACTGGCCCTGACGGGCCGGTTAAGCTTGGCGTGCGCCCCGAACATTTGGTGAGAGACGAGGCAGGCCCGTTGAGTGCGCAGGTCAAAATGGCCGAACCGCTTGGCGCGAACACCTTGCTGCATGGCCAACTCGTGCAAACAGGGCAAAGTTTCACAGTCAGTTTGCAAGGGGTGCATCAGCTCGGTAGCGCCCAGAGCCGCGACAATACCCTAGCTTTGAGCATCGAAAGCGGAAAGTTACATGTGTTTGACGCTGACACGGGCCTGCGCCGAGCCTGACCAAGGCCGATAGGTTTTCATCCCCTCGCAAATTCGCTACCCCTAAACCAATCGGTATTCGGACCGCTCAAATGGGGTGACGCGACATGAAGAACGTTTTTGAAGAGGTCCAAACAGTTCGCTTTCAACACTGCGACCCTGCGGGCATCGTGTTTTATCCGCGATATTTTGAAATGTTGAACCTCACGGTCGAGCGGTTCTTCGAAGCGGAGATTGGCTATTCGTTCAATCGCCTGCACACAGAGCTTGCGGTCACAGTGCCCACCGTGCGCATGGAGGTCGATTTTCTAGAGGTGAGTTACCTTGAAGATCGCTTGGCGTTTCAGTTGACGCTTGATCGCATTGGCCGCTCAAGCCTTGGGCTTGAGATCGCGTGTAAATGCGGCGAGCAGATACGTCTACGTGCGCAAATTACATTGGTCTGCATCGATTTTCACAAGAAGAAAGCAACGCCATGGCCAGGCGAGATCCGATCAAAGATCGCGGCAATTTTGCAAAGCTGACAGGCCTGCGCAGGGGGAGCTAGATTTGAAGCGTGCCCACACTCGCGCCGCCGCACACATACAGCGTTTGACCTGTCACAAAGCTGTTCGCAGGATCGCAAAAGAACAAAAACGCGTTGGTGACATCCTGAGCGGTGCCGATGCGCCCCACGGGAATGCGTTTGGCCAGCGCCTCTTGCTGGGGGCTGTCTTTTTCGATGATGCCCCAGAAATTATCCGTCAAGATAGGTCCCGGCGCGACGACATTCACGGTGATCCCATGCGGGGCAAGTTCCAGCGCCCAAGTGCGCGCCATGCCGATCATCCCAGCTTTGCTTGCGCTATAGGCGGTGCGCGTCGGTGCGCCAAGCGCGGCGCGCGAGGCGTTGAACATCACCCGCCCAAAGCCTTGCGCTTTCATGTTCGGCAGCACGGCCTGTAGCAAGGTTAGTGCCGATCCGAGATGCAGCTGCGCAAGGCCTGAGATGTCAGACGGCGTGGCCTCTTCAATCAGATTGGGCCAGATCAGACCTGCATTATGGATCAAATGGGTGACGTCAAACTCCGCTGCAATTTGAGTGGCGGCGGCTTTGACAGCACCCGTGTCAAGCAGATCCGCCTCTACGGAATGCAGGTTCGGATGGCTTACTTCGGGCGCGCTTCGGGCAACAGATACCACGGTGTAATCGCGCGCGAGCAAAGCGTTTGCAAGATCCGCGCCAATCCCTTTGTTGCCACCTGTGATTATCGCTGTGTGCTTGCTCATGCGTTCTCCACCATGGCTAATACGCGCAAAGGACTGCCTGTACCGTCTTTGATCTTGAGCGGCGCAGCGATAAGCACTGCGCCCTTTGCGGGCAGTTGATCGAGGCCCGCGAGGCATTGCAGACCGTACTTTCCAGCCCCGTGCAGATAGTAATGCGCAGGGTAGGGCGGCACCGCGTGGCTGCCTTGACCCGCGTCTGTGCCGACGGTTTCCGTGCCAAATCCAAGGATATCACGCTCATCAATCAAGAACTTGATCGCCTCTGGACTTGGGCCCGGCGAATGCGGCCCGTCCTCGCGCATGTTGAGATACGCAGCGCCGCGCCGCTTGGACCAATCGGTGCGCATAAAGACCCAAGCGCCCTTGGGGATCATGCCATGGGAAGCTTCCCAATCTGTGATATCCTGCACGCTCATCTCGTAGTCCTCATCCGCATCCGATTGCGCGACGCAATCGATCACCATCAAAGGGCCGACAAAATTTTCAGGCGCAATCGCATCGACCGACCCGCTTGGTACATCGCGTCCCGACACCCAATGCGAGGGGGCATCAAAATGCGTGCCAGTGTGCTCGGACATGGAAATATTGTGCCACTTCCACGCCGGGCCGCGATGATCATAGGCGCTGATCTCCTCCATGCGAAAGCGCGCGCATTGGCCGAATTCGGGCGGCAGGATGATCACCGGAAAATCAGGATCAAGCGTATGGGTCAGATCGACGACGCGCACGGTGCCAGCGGCCAAAGCGCCAGCGAGATCAACAAGCGTGCTCATGGCCCGTCCCCCCCGATTGTCATTTCGCGCTCGAGCACCTTGGGGTCACGGCGAAAGCGCGCGCGCATATCGCGCGCAATGTCGCCGCACCAAACGTCCTCGATGCCCGCTTGCAAGCCTTTGACCACGTCCCGCGCGAGCGTTTGTGGCATCACTTTGGGCGGTGGCAATGGCGCGAACCAGTCTTCTTCAGCGGGGCCAGAAAAGACGTTCATCACTTTAAGCCCCGCGCTGCGGAAGTCTGCGCGCAGCGATTGCGACAGGGAATAGGCGGCTGCTTGGCTCGCGGCGAATGCGCCATACTCCGGCGTGTTCGATAAAGCGCCGATGTAGAGCAAGTTCACCCAAGCCACTGCCGAGTTCACCCCATCAGCGGCGCGCGCGCACATGCCGGGGCCGAAGGCCTGCGCGAGCCGCATCAGCCCCAGGTAATTCACATCCATTTCATTGCGTGCAAAACCCACATCGCCGCGCGCCAGCGCGCCGCCGGGGCGCACGAATTGCGCATTGTTGATGAGGATATCGGTCTTGCCACCAATCTCGCCCGCAAGGGTCTGAACCGATTGCGTGTCCGTCACATCGAGCGGCATCAGATCAACGCCAAGCTCTTGCAGCGCAGCGCGCGCCGGGTAGGGCCGCCATGTCTCTGCCTCGCCCGCAAAGACAATCGCCGCGCCTGCGTCTTTCAAGGCTTTAGCAAGGGCAGGGGCGTTTGGCGCACGCGCATCCGTCAGCAGAACGCGGCGGTGTTTGGGATCGGCGGAAAGTTCGCGCATCAGCGGAGCATCCTGTTGGTTTGGGGTGGGGTCCAGTGGCATAGCGACCAGCACGCCTTGGCCTGCGCGATCAAGATGCGCGCTAAGGCGGATTTTGCTGCGCGGCGCAACATCGGGATGAAGATGCACGAGGATCACAAGTCCCGCGTCCATCTGCACCGTGCCCATGCGCCATGGCATGCGCTCGCGGTAATAAAGCCGCGGCGAGGTTTGCACAGTTGTTTCCGCCAAAAGCTGACCAAGCGGGGGCAGGTCCTCCCAAGGCAGCGATGTGCCAAGGCAAGACACACAGGCATCGCGCGGCGGGTATTGCCATGTGTGACACTCGGTGCAGCGCTGCAACGCCAAACGCCCCTCAGAGGCGGCGGCTGTCAGACCAAGCGCCGCACGGCTGCGCATTTCAGGGGGGCGTGTCGGGGATGTCGAGCGCTTTTGCGGGTCTTTCTTCGAGGGGCGCTTTAGTGGCTCAATCATGCCCGCACTCCTGTTTCCAACACTGCTGCGCTGGAACACAAGCCGCGATCATAGTTGATCATGCCAAAGCCTGTGATCAGCGCGCGCTGCGCATTACTCACCTGAGTGCCGCCCGCTTGGCTCGTGACTTGGCGAATGCCCTCGACCATGCCGATAAAGCCACCCGCCGCCCCCGCTTGCCCCGCAGAAAGCTGCCCGCCAGAGGTGTTGTGCGGAAAACTGCCATCGATCGTCAGATCATGCTTGCGCACGAAATCCGCGCCTTCGCCCTTGGCGCAAAGCCCAAGGTCCTCGAACTGCATCATCACGATCACAGGGTAGTCGTCATAGGTCTGCATCACGTCGATATCTTGCGGCGCGCAACCCGCCATCTCCCAAAGCGTATCGCGATCTAACGTCCAACCGCCGCGCAGTTGGATGGGGTCCTCTGTATGCGCATTGTGACGCTCAATCGCTGCACTTAAGCGCGCAAACGGAATGCCAAGGTGCAGCGCTTTCTCCTCTTGCATGACCAGAAAGCACTCCGCCCCCGCGCAAGGCATGACGCAGTCAAACAGCGCAATCGGATCGGCGATAGGACGCGCATTAAGGTATTGCTCAAGGCTTAGGGGTTTCTTCATCACAGCGCGCGGATTGCGCAAGGCGTTGTCGCGCTGGGCGACGCAAATCTTGCCGAAATCCTCGCGCGTGGCGCCGTATTCATGCATGTAACGATCTGTCAGCAAAGCGAAATTCGCATTAGGGCCGCCGTAGCCATAGGGATAACTCGCATCCATAGCGAACCGCGAAAAGCTCGATAGAAGCTGACGGAAACTGTCGATATGGTTGGTATCGCCGGCCACGCAGGCCACGATATCCACATCCCCCGCTTGAACCGCGCGCGCGGCGCGTCGCAGGGCCACACCAGCCGAAGCACCGCCCATGGGAATGTGATCGAGCCAGCGCGGCGACAGGCCAAGGTGCTGCGTCAGGCCAACGGCTGTGTCGGGGAAGAGCGTAAAGGAGGACACGGAAAACCCGTCGAGTTGATCTTTGCGAAGCCCTGCTGCATCGAGCGATCCTTTCAAAGCACGCGCGATCCAAAGATGCGCAGTGTCGATAGAATAGCGCTGATAGGGCGTCGAAAACGGCGCAGCCAGCACAACGCCTTCATAGGATGCGGGGCGACGGCTCATGCGATTTGCCGTTTCTTCATGTCGGCCACACAAATCGTTGCGGGATCATTTTGCAGGCGCACTGCCAGCTCTTTCAGAGCTTTGCGTTGAATTTTCTGGGTGCTGGTCAACGGCAAAGCGTCGATAAACGCGATATAGCCCGGGACTTTGTAGTAGGCCATTTGCTCTAGCGCCCAGCGGGTGATGCCTTGCGCTTTCTCGGCACTCGGATCGTCGATCACAAGGCACGCAAAAACTTCATCCCCGCGCATCGCATCGGGCACTGCTGCAACGCCAGCCGCGCGAATATCGGGGTGACGCATCAGCACGCTTTCCACCTCGACCGCCGCTATATTTTCGCCAGAGCGGCGAATGACGTTTTTCTTGCGGTCTACAAATGTAAAGCGGCCCGCCGCATCGCGCCGTACTATATCGCCTGTGTGAAACCAGCCGCCCTCCCAAGCCTTTGTGGTGGCTTCGGGGTCTTTGTAATACTGCGAGAAGAAGCCGTACGTTGGCGTATCGCCCGTATGGCGCACCAAGAGCTCGCCGGGGGTGTCTGGGGTGACCAGCGCGCCAGTCTCATCTACAACGCGCGCTTCAACCCAGCCTTTGGCAAGCCCGAGCGAGGATTGCCCGACGAGGCGATCGGCATCATTTGCCGCGATTACCGCGCCTGCGCCTGTTTCGGTCATTGCCCATGCTTCGATCAGCGGGAAGCCAAAGCGCGTCTCGAACCCCGCTTGCAGCTTGGGATCAATCCCCGCGCCAAAGCCAAAGCGCACATGATGCGCTAAGTCGACGGAGCTGGCAGGCAGGCTCATCAGGATAGAGGGCATCACGCCCAAGTAATGCAAACAGGTCGCGCGCGCACTGGCGACGCTGTCCCACCAAGTGCGCGGATGAAAGCGGTCCAGCGCAATAAGGCACCCGCCAACCGTCACCATAGCCATAAAGGAATAGGCCATGGCGTTCATGTGAAAGATCGGCAGCGGTGTTATCATACGCGCGCCCTTCGTGCTGAGCGAGGCTATGCCGCCAAGGTCCGCGTACCAATCCCCCGCGAGCAAAAAATAGGTGTTGGGCAAAACGCAGCCCTTTGGCGCGCCTGTGGTGCCGGATGTGTAGAGCACGGCTGCCTCGCGCGCTTCGCCGTGCAGTTTTTCTGCCACGATAGCAGTGCTGCGCGGCGTGGACAGCTTTGCATCTGGCGGGATGGCTTCCACATCCATGTCGGTCTGGGAAATTGCGCGCTGTATCTCGTCCAAGCGGCTGGGAAGCGTGATGACAAGCGCGGGTTCAGCGTGATCAATCAGGTAGCTCAGCTCTGCAATCCGCAGGTCGGGATTGATCGGAACGATTGAGGCACCAAGTTTGTTCAACGCGCAAAAGATGACAAAGAACTCTGGGCGGTTTTCTAAGAGCACCGCGACGCGCATGCCTGCGCCATAGCCCGCTGTTTCGAAACGTTCGGCCCAGTCATCCACGTCGCGCAGAAACGCCGCGTAGGATATCGGGCCTGCGTCAATCCCATAGGAACTGGCGGTCTCTGGCAGCACGTCAAGGATCGCACGCTCTGGCCATTTACGCGCCACACGCGCCACGCGCGCGTAGATGCTTTGATCGCTCATGGCAGCAACTGGATGTTGCCAAAGGCCGCATCGGAATTCAAAAGCTCGACCTTTTTGGCCGCAATCCGCAACGCGCCATCCACCAGTTTAAGATCATGGGTCGCAGTGAGCGCCAGCAACTGCTGTTCGTCAAGCCGCGTTTCAACGTAGTGCATCGCGGTATTCGTCTGAAACACGCCCGCATCCTCATCAAACACATCGACAAAAGGGCGCTGGATCACATGATGACAGCGGCTTTTGGGCTTTTGACTAAAGGTGCGCGCACCGTTCAACCGCTCGACCCGCAAGCGCAGCATGAAATAGTCCTCATAGAGCAAGGAGGTCTCGTTGATCGGATCGCTTTGCTTGTAATCCAGCGGCATCCAGTAGTGCGCGTCGGGCAGCCACAGATCGAGCCATTCGCTATAGCGCCCCTCGTCGAGCATGCGCGCCTCGGCGTAGATGAAATCGATGATATCGTCGCGGGTCATCCTGCGACCCCCGGGTCCATATCGGCGGTCATAAACTTTACCCATGCGTTGAACTGATTGCGCATTTGGCGCTCTGTCGTGCCGTTCTCGACCGCCTCTGCGCTAAAATCTTCACCCTCTTCATAGAGCCGCTGAAGGTTGACCCATTCAAGACCATCCGAGAGCAACCCTTCCTGTGCGCGCTCATACATTTCCAGATCATCATGCCCGACTATCGAGGTGGGCGCGTTGATCATGCGGTTATACATCGCCGACATCGCCACCAGCTGATCCGGCGCGCCGACAAGGCGATACACGTAGCTTTCCACCAGCGTTTTATCGGGGCCAAGCGGAATGAAATTGCGCAGCTGTTGCAGCGGGGCTTTTACCATGATGTTCGGGAAATAAATGCTGTTGTGACGGCTTTCATCAAGGATCGCTTTCGCGGCCTCTACGCCATGAGTTTTCGTCAAAGCATCGAAATAGCCCGGGATGGCATCATAATCGGAATGGATCGACATATTGACGCCTGTGTGCCCATGCCCATTGGGCCAAGTGCGAATGCCCATGCCCTCGAAAAATTCATAAGGCGACATGAAGGGCGCAATGATTTGCATGGCCGCAGGGCGCGGTTCAGGCTCGCCCAGATCTTTGAAAATATCAATCGCGGTGCCAGCGCTGGATTCATGGGCCACCATGGGATGGCAGGTGTCAGTCTGGTTCTCGAGCAGCATTTTCCAGTTGCATTTGTGCATGTAGCGCAGCGGCGGGCCAGAGATTTCAAGCCGCCCGCCCGGCGCGCGATCGACCATGTTGTCGATGGTAGACAGGCTCTCGCCAAAGAACTCGTCGAACCCGATTCCCTCGCCCGCAAGGCGCGCAAACACGAAGCCGCGATAGACCTTCACCGCGCCAACGGACGCCATGCCCTTAGCGTTCGGCGTCTCTTCTAGCCCTGTGCCTTGATAGCCCTTCTTCAGTGGAATCGCGAGGCGGCAGCCATCGGTTTTGAACGACCACGCGTGGTAAGGACAGCGAAAGAACTTGCCTGTGTTGCCTGCGCGATCAATCGCAATTTTGGTGCCTTTGTGGGGGCAGCGATTGTGCAAAACATGGATTTCATCGTCGCTATGACGCACCTGAATAACCGGCTGATCGCCAATTTGCGTGGTGATGTAAGCGCCTTTGTTCGGAGTCTGGCTGTCATGGCCGACAAAAATCCACGCGTTGCGAAACAGGTGGCGCATCTCGGCCTTGTAGACCGCCTGAGAGGTGTAGACATCGCGGTGAACCTGATGGCCTTGCACCATGGCGCGGATTTCATCTGCCTGCATCGCGTTCTCCTAAATGTCCAAGACCAAACGCGCCGATGTCGCGCGGCTGACACAGATTTGCATGACTGCGCCGCTGGCTTTCTCGGCTTCGCTCAGCACCACGTCGCGGTGATCGGGCGTGCCCGCAAGCACATCCACTTGGCAAATCCCGCAATCGCCCCTTTGGCAGTCATACATTACGTCGTGCCCTGCGGCCTCAAGCGCTTCGATGATGCTTTGATCCGGCTTGACGGTCACAATGTCGCCTGTGGAGGCAAGCTCGACTTCGAAAGTGCTGGCATCGTCGCTTGGTTCTGGCGTTGCGAACAATTCTACATGGATATCAGAGCTTGGCACGCCGTTGGCTTCGAGAGCAAAGCGCGCAGCATCAATCATGCCTTTTGGCCCGCAAATGTAAAACGCGTGATCGCTGAGCGAAGCCAGTGTCGCGGCCAAATCTATTGGGGCGGTGTCGTCAAAATAGCAAGTTAGCTGGCTGGGGAAGACGCGGTTCAACTCGTCTAGGTAGGCCATCGATGCGGCGCTGCGTCCGGTATAATGAAAGGTGAAGGGCTTGCCCTGCCGCGCCAAGGCGCTCGCCATCGAGATCAAAGGCGTGACGCCAATACCCCCTGCGATCAGCGCGATGGGTTTGGCGGTGTCTTGCAATGCAAAGCTGTTCTTAACCTCCGACAGCGCCACCTCTGCGCCCACCTCTAGCCGGTGCATCGCGCGCGAGCCGCCTTTGCCCTCAGGCTCGCGTTGAACCGCGATATGCACATGATCGGCCAGCTGCTCTGGCCAGCGAATAAGCGAATAAGAGCGCGTGCCAAGATCGCCCAAATCAACCTCACCATGCGCGCCAGCAGACCAGTCCGGCACTGCGCCGTTCACGGGCGTCAAAGTCAAAGCAGCGATACGCTCGGTGAGCTGGGTCTTTGCCGCGATGCGATAGGTCGTCATGTCTCTCTCCCTTCACAATGTATGAAATATCATGTAAAACCTGTCAAGAGAATGCGAGACGGGATCAAACCATGGCCAAACCCAAAAGCCGTTTTGTTGATGGATATTTGCTTTACCTGATGGCCGCTGCGAGCGAGCGGGCAAGCGCTGAGTTTCACGCCGAAGTGCGCGCGCAGGGCTTGCGCGTGCCAGAGTGGCGCGTGTTGGCTTGCCTTGTGGATAGCGCGCCGATGATGGTGACGGAATTGGCTGAACTGTCCTTGCTCGAGCAATCGCGCATGACCAAGATCATCGATCAAATGGACAAACGCGGCTTGGTGGCGCGCTGCGCTGATGAAACGGATCGCCGCCGCGTGCGGGTGTCTTTGACCCGCGCTGGAAAAGACATTGCCGAGGCTTTGGTTGCTCAGGCAAAGGCCCATGAGGCGCGACTGCTTGCCAGCCTCGCAGACACAGATGCGGCGCGCGTTAGGCCGGTTCTGCAAGCGCTTCTTGAGGCGCTGGATCGGTAAAACTGCGCACCGTTGCCAGCGCGCCTTCCAGCTGATCCCCCGAGGTATCGGCCAGGGCGGCCTCGCGCAGACGGCGCAGCCAATCCGCCGCATCGCTGCGATCTGCGAGCATGTCGAGACCGCTCATGACGCGATCAAATTTCGAGTGGCCCCGCGCATGGGTGTCTGAATAGCCTTTGATCAAACGCTGACAAGCAAAGATCTCGGCGGCAAGGGCAGGGCGCTCTGGCAGGGCCGCGTTGGCCCGCGCGCAAAGCGCCTCAAGATGCGCGCGCTCGGTGCCGTGACGCAGCAGCTTGCGCCGGTAGGGACGCAGGCCTGCGATACACCAAAGCGTGGCAAAGCCAAGCACCCTATCCGTGCGCACGCGCCGCCCTTTGCG